>JBAQZL010000138.1:0-61564 GCA_049790955.1 Acidimicrobiales bacterium | reverse complement strand
TAGACGAGAGCGTTGAACGTGGGATCCCACGGCAGATCGAGTTGTCCGCCGGGCGACACTGACACGTGAGTCATCGCCATGGGCGTGTGCGTCGAGCCGGGACCCTTATGACCAGCAATGTCACCCGCGATGATGCGCACCAGTGACTCTCCGTCACTGGGCGACACAAAGACGACATCCTGCGCTTCGAGTCCCTGGTAGGCCGGCGCGATCATCTTCTGCTTCGCGGGGAGATTGACCCACAGCTGAATTCCGTGGAAAAGGCCCCCGGACACGACCAACTTCTCCGGCGGCGTCTCGATGTGCAAGATGCCTTTGCCCGCCGTCATCCACTGCGTGGCACCGTTTTGGATGAGTCCGCCCCCGCCGTGCGAGTCCTGGTGCTCAAAGGTGCCATCGATCATGTAGGTCACGGTCTCAAAACCGCGATGCGGGTGCCACGGAGTCCCCTTGGGTTCACCCGGCGCGTAGTCGACTTCGCCCATTTGATCCATGTGGACGAAGGGGTCGAGGTCCTCAAGAGAGAGCCCAGCGAAGGCTCGTCGAACCGGAAAACCCTCGCCTTCGAGACCCTGGGGAGCGGTGGTCACCGACTTCACGGGGCGTTCGACGCGCGTGGCGATATCAACAACGTCAAAGTGAGCGAGCTCACTCCACTTCTCGGGCGTTACTGCAGGCATTTGCACCCCTCTCGTCGTGAGATTGCAGTAACACTTTAGATGTAAGGCACAAAAAAACAACAGGTTCACTCTTTAACGAGTGTTCGTCACTCAGTAACTCGCACTTTCGCGTACGCCTCACGCCGAAGTAAAGAAAAGGACAAAGTTTCACCACACGTTGATGGCTGGACTCACTATTTCAATTCAACCTTACTACCTCTTATCAGGACTTTTATGAGCGCCTCGGTAAAAGCTACATCCGGCGGAATCGTTGTCACCTCGCTCACTAAGGACGCTCACAGAGCTCTCACATCCGACTCACAAACTCACCCACCAGACTGGAAAATGTTCAAACGAACGAACTTCCAGGGAGGAAATGCATATGAATTCCATGAAAGTTATGGGGCGCGCAGTAACGGCGCTCGCGCTCGGCGCAGCAATCACAATGAGCACCGCTGCGCTCGCCGGCGCAGACGGATCGGGCCATTGGGGCCACGACGTCGCAAGTGCGAGAGTATCGCCCTTTGATTACGCAGCCAACGGAACCGGTGGCGACGTCACCGCCGTCACTTCAACGTCCGTGACGATTCAGCTGTGGGGCGGTTCGACGGCAACCTTCACCCTCACTCCAACCACCACCTACAGCGAAGGGTCAACCTCAACCACCGCCTCATCGCTCGTCGTTGGCGACCGAGTTCGCATCGGCGTCTCGTCCAGTAGCTCTACGACGGCCACGTCAGTGACGATCGAATTGGCTGAGCTGTTCGGAACGGTCAAGTCAGTTAGTGGTGACACGATTCTCATCACCGATCCTCAGGGTTTCACTCGTACCATCCTCGTCTCCAGTGCTACGACCTACAGCCAAGGTGGATCTCTGGCCGATGTAGTTGTCGGCGCGAAGATCTTCGCCCAGGGCACGGTGGACGCGAACGGTACGTCACTTGATGCACTGACCATCGACGTTGGAACCGCCGGTCAGAACGGCTTCACGTGGGGAAAGATCACCGCGGTTACCGGTTCGTCAGTGACCCTCGTGAGTGGTAGCGGTACGTCCACAACGTTCAGTTACACAACCGACACCACCATCAAGGCAGTCGGACACGACTCCACCCCATTGACGTCGGCCGATCTGGTCGTGGGTGAGTACGCGGGCGTGGAGTTCAACTCCACCGCCAGCACGACTGCCGTAGAAGTCTGGGTCAAGCTCGCTCACGTGAGCGGCGTCGTCACTGCGGTAAGTGGTGACAACATCACGGTCAGCGACCACCAGGGGTTTACGCACTTGATTCTCGTGGGCGCGGCGACCACCTACAACAACGCTGGGGCCACTGGCACCCTCGCTGACGTAATCGTCGGGGCGCGCATTCGCGCCGAAGGGCTTGTTGACGCGAACGGCACAACGCTCGACGCACTGAACATCGACATCTGCTCCACGACGAACACACCGTCCGCACAGTTCACATCAGTTGGTCACGTCGCACCGCACTCTGGTCCCCAGGGCTTTGGTCACAGCCACGGCGGTCACGGTCGAGGCCGCGGCGGACACGGTGGCGGCTTCGGTGGAGGGTTCCAAGGTCAGAACTCACGTAGCAGCAACAACCGCTTCTAAGTCGCGCCGCCCCGTGAACGCCGCCCTCGTCCAGGGCGTTCACGGGGCGGCGTCATGATGTGTCCTATAAGTTGGTAGAGCGCCGAGAGCGCTCCCGATCGATTTCGTTCATACTGGAAAGATGAGTTCAGTGCCAAGCG
This sequence comes from Acidimicrobiales bacterium, assembly GCA_049790955.1. Lineage (GTDB taxonomy): Bacteria > Actinomycetota > Acidimicrobiia > Acidimicrobiales > RAAP-2 > RAAP-2. The sequence goes on along the minus strand of JBAQZL010000138.1, from coordinate 59,156 downwards.
CCGTGAGTTGGTTGTGCGACATGGATGGCGTGCTCATCAACGATGGACGCATGGTTCCCGGCGCCGATCGTTTCATCGACGCACTACGCGCCAGCAATCGCGACTTCCTTGTTCTCACCAACAACGCGCTCTTCACCCCCGGCCAACTTCAAGAACGATTGACAGAGCTCGGCGTCACTGTTCGAGAAGACCAGCTCTGGACATCGGCCCTCGCGACCGCGCAGTTCGTCCACGATCAACGGCCCAAGGGGCGCGCCTTCGTCATTGGCGAAACCAGTATTCACGACGCCATGAGCAACGTGGGCTACGTCGAAGATGCAATCCAACCCGACTACGTCGTGCTCGGCGAGACGTGGAACTACTCCTTTGACGAGATCACGACGGCCATTCGCCTCATCGAAAAGGGCTGCAAGTTCGTGGCGACCAATCCCGAAACCAATGGAACAACGCCCAATGGCCTCCTGCCAGGCTGCGGGGCCCTGGCGGCCCTCATTCAAAGCGCCACCGGAGTTCGCCCGTACTTCGTCGGCAAGCCCAATCCCGTCATGATTCGAGACGCACTCAACATTCTCGGCGCCCACTCTCGAACCACCGTCATGGTCGGTGACCGAATGGACACTGACATCGTGGCGGGCGTTGAAGCCGGCGTTGAGACGATCCTCGTTCTGTCCGGAATTACGCAGCGTGAGGAGATCGAGCGTTATTCGTATCAGCCTTCGCGCGTCGTGAACTCCGTCGCTGATCTCATCGACGAACTCTCGTAGCTACATCGCCGTCTGCTGCAGGGCCAGCAGGAATGACGCAGCCCAGTCGTACACGTCGCGACGATAGGTCTTTCGCCGCATGCGCGTCATGCGGTCCTTCGCCTCTTTCGGTCCGGCGTTGACGGCCAGGCGAATGGCCTCTTTCACACCTTCGAGGTCGTGAGGATTCACCATAAAGGCCCCGCGAAGCTCGGCGGCGGCACCGGCAAACTCGCTCAAGACCAGTCGACCCGTCAGATCGGTGCGACACATCACGTACTCTTTCGCGACAAGGTTCATCCCGTCACGAAACGGCGTCACCAGCATGACGTCCGCGACGAGGTAGAGAGCCACGAGCTCGGCGAAGGGCAGATTCTGGTGGAGGTAGTGAACGACCGGACTACCCACCTGTCCGAACTCGCCGTTCATCTCACTGACGGCCTGCTCAAGTTGATGGCGTTCTCGCTCGTAGTGCGCGTCGGTTTCGCGACTGGGCACGGCAACCTGGACCATCACGTGTTTACCCGGCGCCAGCGATCCGTCTTGGAACATTTCCGACACAGCCTTGATGCGCTGTTGAATGCCTTTGGTGTAGTCCAGTCGGTCCACACCGAGTAGCACGAGTTCCGGGTCGCCCAGGTCTTTTCGGATCTCTTTGGCGCGGGCGCGGATGAACGGGTCATTGGCGAGCGTGACGATCTGCTCGCAGTCCACTGAGATCGGGAAGGCACCCACGCGGATGCTGCGACCGTTGTAGTCGAGCAGCGAGTCGGTGCCGGTGGCGGCACTTTGGCGCCGGGCCATGCGCGAAAAGTTCGACGCCGCTTGCGTGACCTGAAAACCAATGAGGTCAGCTCCGAGTAGACCGGCGAGGATCTCTCGTCGCCAGGGCAGCTGCATAAATAGCTCAATCGGCGGAAAGGGGATATGCAGGAAGAAGCCAATGCGCACGTCCGGGCGCAACTGACGCAACATCTGAGGAACCAGCTGCAACTGGTAGTCGTGAATCCATACCGTTCCCCCGGGGGCCACCTCCTCGGCGACCGAGACGGCAAAGCGCATGTTGACCTGGGTGTACGCCGTCCACCAGTGCCGGTGAAACGTCGGGGCGCGAATAGCGTCGTGGTAGAGCGGCCACAGGGTCGCGTTCGAGAATCCGAGATAGAAGTTCTCGTACTCCTCTGGTGAAATGTCGACCGCCTTCAGGCGGATTCCCTCGTAGGACTTTGGTGACGTTTCGTAGTCGGACGTTCCGGGCCAACCAATCCACAGACCGTTTCGATTCTGCAGTACCGAGGTCAGCGCGGACACGAGACCGCCGGGACTCGGCTGCCACTCACCGTTTCCGTTGTTGGTGGCGTGTCGTACCGGGAGACGATTAGCGACGACTACGAGATCTGCTTTGGGGGAACTTCTACTCGATGTACGTTCTTTCACGGACGTCGAGTCTCGTGTGTTACGGGCTGGTTCCACCATTGTCGCTACCTGATCAAAAGACTAATGCCCCCGACGTGCGTTGCGGAGAGCCTTGCAACGGAGTGAATGGAGTAGATACCCCAGCCTCATCACGTCATCGTAGTGCCACGCTCGTCCTTGCCGGCTGCGTTCCACCAACTCGGCGATCCGGCCGGTCCAATAACCGATTCGGTTGCTCGTTGATCGGCTTCGATCACGTGCAACACGGCGTTGATGAGCGACAGGTGCGTCAGGGCCTGAGGAAAGTTCCCGAGGTGTCGCGCGGTCTTTGGATCCAGCTCTTCTCCGTAGAGACCGAGCGCACTCGCGGCACCCATCAGCTTTTCGCAGTTGGTACGCGCCCAGTCCAACTCGCCGATCTCGACGAGTGCCGAGACGAGCCAGAACGAGCAGACGGTGAACGTACCTTCGTCTTCCCCTCCGATTCCGTCATCGGTTCTCTCGGCGCGGTAGCGATAGACGAAGGGGCCGTCGCACAACTCTTCGGCGATGGCGAGAACGGTCGCGCGGATGCGCTCGTCGCTCGCGGGAAGAAATCCCACCAGCGGCAAGAGAAGAAGCGATGCGTCCATTTCGCCCGAGCCGTAGTACTGCGTGAAGCGACCTTGGTCGTCAATGGCCTTGGCGCAGACCTCTTCGTGAATCTCCTGCGCCGCGGTCCACCAGCTATCGGCGCGGTCGCGCTCACCACGCCGCGCCGCGAGGCGCGCGCCGCGGTCGGCTGCGACCCAGCACATGACCTTGGAGAACGTGAAATGCTGCGGCTCGCCGCGCACCTCCCAAATTCCTCGGTCGGGCTCTCGCCAGTATTTGAGGGCCATTTCAACGGCCTGAACCACAATGCGCCATGAGCGCTCGCTCAGTGAGTCGCGAGAACGGGTGTGCTCGAACACGCAGTCCACGATCGCACCCAGGATGTCGAACTGCACTTGGTTGTATGCGGCGTTACCCACACGCACCGGACGACTGCCGCCGTAACCGGTGAGGTGATCGAGTTCACTTTCGGTCGGCGCGGACAAGTCGTCCACCGGGTAGAGCACTTGGAGGTTGGCGCGCAAACGCTTCGCCTGCATAATGCCGCCTTGAGGTTCAAGGACGTCGCCGAGGAAGGCCAAGAAATCGTCGGCCTCGGTGTCAAATCCGAGGGCGTGCAACGAGCGCAGCGTAAAGGCGGCGTCGCGCACCCAGGTAAAGCGGTAGTCCCAGTTACGACTGCCGCCGAGCGTTTCGGGCAATGACGTCGTCGGCGCCGCGAGGAGGGCACCCGTCGGCGCGTACGTCAGGCCCTTCAATGTCAGGGCACTGCGTTGGAGGTGCTCACGCCACGGGTGATCGGGAAAGTGGCCACCGTCAATCCAGTCGCGCCAGAAACGACTCGTTTCGGCGCGACAGGTGTCGACTTCCGCCCGACTGGCGGGCATCGGCGCATCAGTCCAGCTGAGTACCGCGAAGGACGTTTCGCCCTCGGTGAGACGGTGACGAGCCCGGACGGCACGACCCTCGATGCCAAAACGCATGTCCCCCGTCAAAGTCAGACGCGCGAAGTCGGGGTTGGTGGTGCGCACCGTCTCGTACGTCGTCCCGTCGTACTCCCACTCGGCATCGATACGCCCGTAGTCAAACGAGGGTTCGCAGTTGAGCAAGATGTCAACACTGCCGTGCAGGCAGGTGGCCGTGCGAATGAGTACGTGCTTCGCGTCGAAGTCGCCGGGAGTGCGACGGTGATGCACCGAGCGCTCCCCCGTTCGATACCACGGCGCGACGGCTAAGAAGTCATTCACGATCAACCAACCGCTGCGCGTCTGCCACGTCGTCGCGAGCACCATGGTGCCCGGCACGTACTGGCGGTGAGCAGGTACAGCACTGTCCACTGGCGCAAGTCGGAACGATCCGGCGGCGCGGTCAAGAATCGTGCCAAAGATGCTCGGGTCGTTGGGCTTGGGAATGCACATCCACTCGATCGCGCCGGTCGGAGCGACGAGGCAACTATTTTCACAGTCCGACAGGAAGGCGTAGTCGGCGATGGGCGGAAAGAGCGCCTCGAGAGTGTCTTGATTGGGAATCCCAATCTTGTTCGACTCGGCCATGCGCGAAGCCATCAGCGGTTGAACCCGGCGTGGCCAGAGGCCAACTTGATCGTCTAGAGCCCGTAAAGAACGAGAGTGCTCACTCGTCATATGGCCGTCCTTTGTGCATTATAAATTTCAACTACTACATACCTACCGGCCATGAACGTCGGTGATACTTATAGGCATTTTAGTGTCGGCCACCGTTGAGGAATGTGCACTGGATACACAATTCCGCGCCACCAATCACCCCACGATCCATCTCCATCAGGCGCGACGGGTCACGAATCTCCAATATGACAAGAAGGTTACGTTGCTAATCTCCCTCTACAGCGACAATGAGGAGAGAATCTTTATGGATCACGACACCGCGCGAGCTCGGCTGAACGACGAGAAGGCGCAACTCCACGGACTCCTCGATGAGACAACTGACGCCGCTCTCGACGATCGGGTAGGAGCGAACGAGCCAGGCGACATGCAAGATTCGGAGCCTTCCCTCACGCTGGAAGCACAGGACGACGCCGTGGTGGAGGGCCTGCGCGAGCGACTCGCCGCCGTGGAACGTGCGCTGCAACGTCTCAGTGATGGAACGTACGGCCGTTCGACTCGAAGTGGCGACATCATCCCCGACGAGAGACTTGAGGCCGACCCGGCCGCCGATTTAACAGCGGATGAAGCCCTTGAGCTGTAGCCAGAAGTCGGCTCTGGACTAGTTTCCACTCAATGATCGCCTTCACTCACCGACGGGTTCGGATATGAGTATCTGGATCAGGGTACTTTGCGGCATTCTCGGGGTCTTCCTGCAACTTGTCGTTCTCGACGCCGCGATCCGAACGTTTCTGTTGCCGCGGGTGGCCAACGTCCGATTGAGCCGTTACGTGGCACGCGGAATACGTGGCGTGTTCCAGATGCTGGCGGGGCATAAGTCCTACCCAACCAAAGACCGAATTCTCTCGTTGTACGCATCGATCGCGCTCTTGGGGTACCAAGTTGCGTGGTTGTCGCTGAGTCTCGTGGCGTTCGGTTTGATTTACGTTGCGTCGGGCGCACGCACGTTCGCGGGCGCCTTCAACGTTTCTGGTTCAAACATCATTGGCGCCGGTATCGTTGCCGCGCGAGCCGGATCGGTGACTGTTCTCGAATACATTGAAGCGGGGATCGGCCTCACTCTGTTGGCTCTCCTCATCGCCTTCATTCCTACTTTGTATCAATCTTTTCAGCGTCGCGAATACTCCGTGTCGCGTCTGACGGTCCGATCGGGAGTCCCGGCGACTCCCTGGGGAGTTCTCGAGATCGCCGCCAGCGTCTCGTCCTATGAGCGACTCGACGAACTCTGGCGCGAATGGGAGGCGTGGTTCATCGACGTCGGTGAGACGCACACCACGCTCGTCATTCTCAACTACTACCGGTCGCCAAATCCCGATCAGACATGGATTGGCGCCGCGGCCAGCGTTCTCGACGGTGCCGCTCTTTTCCAAGCCGCCGTCGATGCCGAGCCATCACCGACGGCCGGGCTGTGCATCCGATCCGGATGGCTCAGTCTGCGTCGGATGGCCGACTATTTCAATGTTCCCTACCCCACCGATTTCCACCGCGAGATTCCGATCTCTATCACCCGCGAAGAGTTCGAGATAGTCCTCGATCGACTGACACGAAGTGGGGTACCTATCCTCGCCGATCGAGACGTGGCGTGGCGTGACTTTGTGGGCTGGCGGGTGAACTACGACGCCATCATTGAGCGCTTTTATGAGTTATTTACTTGTCCTCGAACGGACTGGAACGCTGCTGCGGTGCAGCCACTCTTTGGGCCGTCCAACCTCCGCGGGCTCTAGGTCGTCACACTGCGCGAAATCTAGGCCCGACGCAAAATAATCGTGGCGTCCAGACCCCCACCGTCGGCCTCGCGAAGTTCAATCGAGCCGCTCGATAGCTGCACGAGCTGCGCAACGATCGCGAGTCCGAGGCCCGTCCCCTCGCTTTGATTCTCTCGGCCGCGCCAAAATCGGCGAAGAGCCATTTCACGCTCAACTTCATTGAGACCGGGTCCGCTATCGACGACGTGGACTTCGACGTGGTCTTCCGTGGCGACTGTTTCGATTTTTACGCTCCCCCCTTCGGGAGTAGCTTCGAACGCATTTGACAGAAGATTGTCCAGCACCTGCTCGAGGACGTCTTCGACAGCTAATGCATATACGTCGTCCGTCGTATCGATGGCAAGCTCCAATCCCAGTTCTGCGGCGAGAGCACGCCACACATCCGCGCGTTCGACGACGAGATCTCGCACGTCGACAGAAATGAGGACGGGGGCCTTCGACTCATTTCTCGCCAGTGCGAGAAGTGAATCAACCATCCGGCTGAGTCGGTTCATCTCGGCGAGAACGTTGTTCAGGTCACCCTCGTTCGAAACGCCGTCGGCGACCTGGAGATTTTCAAGATGGAGCTGAAGCGACGTCAACGGCGTTCGTAGTTGATGCGAGGCGTCCTCAACAAAGGCTCGTTGAGACTCCAAGAGTGTGATGAGGCGCGCCGACGTCGCGTTGATAACGCGAGCGAGCGCACGAAGTTCGCGAGGCCCACTGGTCTCATCCGCTCGTACGTCCAGTGCGCCGTGACCCACCGCCTCGACGTCACGGCCGATTCGACGTAACGGCCTCACCAGCGAACGCGAGATCACAATGCCGAAGAGGCACGCCACTACCAGCATGAGAAGTCCGTAGAGCACGAGGTCTCGCCATTCATTGTGAATCTTGTCGTTGGCGACCTTGACCGGTGACGTCACCACCAGAACGACGTGACCGAGGCCTTTCACGTGACTAAGTGGCACCGAGGCGTAGTACTGCGGTCCGTCGCGACGTGACCCGCGTGATGTTCCCGACAAGCCGCTCGCTCCGGTCGAAGCCGCAATACCAATCAATCGCTTGTCACTCGATTGACTTCGAGCGCTCGCGAGAATTACTCCGGTGCTCGACACAACGAGAACCTGGCGACCCGTCGTGTTCGCATATGAATCTGACAGTTCGACCGCTCTGGCGACGTCATTGTGGTTGAACGCGTCCGTGAGCAGTACTGAAAGCGCGTTGGTATCACGTGTGAGGACTCGCAGCGTGTTGGAACTTTCTTTTTCCTGCGAGTTAATCCCGATGGGAACAACCAAAAGGGCGGTTGCGACAACGGCAAAGAGCACAAAACCTGCGAGGAGCCGACGCCTCATTGATCCAGGACAATTCGAAATCCCACTCCACGAAGCGTCTCAATGAACTGCGGCGCCCCGAGCTTGCGGCGCAGGGATGCCACGTGAACATCGATCATCTTCGTCGCGCCGTACCAGTGAGCGCCCCACACCGCGTCAAGGAGTTCTTGGCGAGTAACCACCTTTCCGGGATCGCGCGCCAGGAACTCGAGGATCCCGTACTCCTTCGGAGTGCACGCCACGATGCTTCCGTGAGATCGAACCGTGTGAACACGCCGATCGATCTCCACGCCGTTGAGTCGTTGCACCGTTATCGGCTCGGGTTCCCTCGCGCTGGAGCGGCGGAGCACGGCGTTGATTCGAGCGACTAACTCGCGAACGCCGAATGGTTTCACCACGTAGTCGTCGGCGCCGAGATCGAGTCCCGCAATGCGATCTTCCTCGGTACCCCGAGCAGTCACCATGATGATGGGCGCATCCGTCACCGCACGCAAACTGCGAAACAGCTCGACACCGTCACGATCGGGCAGACTGAGATCCAAAAGTATGAACTCCGTCGGCAGGGCGTTCAGAGCCGCCTCGGCTGAGCCGACCGACTCGGCGTCGAAACCCGCGCGACGAAGCCCGTTCACCAGCGCCAAGGCGATCGGTTCATCATCTTCAATCACCAACACGTTCACGCCCAAGTATCGTCTCCCTCTTCGCCAGCCGCCCAGTCTGATGAGAGTCTTTACCAAGTCTTAACCGGGCAAGTCACAGCTATATCGGGAATCTACCGAACTTTTTCTCCGCGGCGCGATCGCCAATCGAGCGCGTCATAGAGATCCCCGGCGTCAACGTGGCGCTCGGAGATACGCTGAGTGCTCCCGACATGGCGCCCTTCTTCTTCTTCACTCATGCACTGCGTCACATCGTGACATTGCCTACATCCCACTCATGAAATGCGTCGTTAGTTCGCGCCGACGGCTTACGTCATGGCTCGCGTCCATTGTTCTCATTTCGAGTCTCGTGGCGATGGTGTCAACGAGCACCGCGGCCAACGCCACGATGAATGTGGCTCCCGTCCGTCCATCATCGTGCCCGTGGGTCGAAGAGTCCTTGAACGGCCTCGGAACACCCTCGTCACTCGCGACGCAGGTGGTAGCAAGGATGACTTTGCTCGAGAAGGCGAAGTTCGTCACTCTCCAAGACGGTCACGACATCGAAAACTTCAACCAAGGAATTCCATCTCTCTGCATACCCCAACTGACGCTGGAGGACGGTCCGAACGGCGTTGCCGGGCTCACCACTGGCGTGACGCAACTTCCAGCGAGCATTGGAATCGGCGCCAGCTTTGATCCGTCATTGGCGAGAGCCACGGGTGAAGTCGTTGGTCAAGAAGCGCGTACGAAAGGCATCGACGTGATTCAGGGCCCCAACCTCAACCTGGCGCGCGTTCCTCAGGGTGGTCGGATCTTCGAGTCCTATGGGGAAGACCCCTTCTTGACGAGCGCCCTGGGCGTTGCCAACATCGAAGGAATACAGTCCGCCGGGGTAATGGCCCTAGCAAAGCATTTCACTGCGTACAGCCAAGAGACTGCGCGAGCCCGCATCGACAGCGACGTCACCGCACGCGCGCTCGCCGAGCTCTACAACGCACCCTTTCAAGCTGCGGTGCAGGACGCTCACGTCGCAGCCATTATGTGCTCCTCGGGACTGCTGAACGGTCAAAGCGTCTGCTCCAGTCCTTACATCTACAAGACTCTGCAGTCGTGGGGCTTTCACGGCTTCATACGCTCGGACCTTCGCGCCGCCCCTTACCCCGCCGTGGCATTCAAGGCTGGACTCGATCTCGTCAAACCGGCTTCGGCGGCCTTCATCGAGAAACTCGTTCAGATGGACCGACTGCCCATTGCTGATCTCAATCGGGCGGTTGAAGCCATCGTGAGTCAGATGTTCGCGTACGGTCTCATTGCCCATCCTCGGATCACGAACGCCTACAAGCGTGCGACCACCTCGGCCCACGCGAACGTCGCTCTGCGCGCCGCCGAGGAGAGCATCGTCCTGCTCAAGAACGCCGACAACGAACTACCACTTTCTTCGACACACGCGTCCATCGCGGTCATTGGTGTCGACGCCTCCTTGAATCCTCAGACTTCGGGCATGGGCAGCTCCGCAGTCACCGCGCCGTTCGTCATCACACCGCTAGCTGGCATTCGCGCCGCGGTGGGCAAACACTCCACGGTGACCTATAACTCCGGAGGGTCGAATTGGGTGACCCTCGGGCGACTCGGAGGCTCCGGAGTTGTGAACCTCAAGCCGCTTCGGGTTCGCAACGGAACAGCTCTCAAGAGTCAACTCAGCAATGACGACCTCTCCATTGAGTCGGCGGCCAACGTCTCGAACGCCATCATCACCGCAACGAAGCCAGGATCGGGTCGAGGGTGGAGCCACTGGAGCGCTGTCTTTCGGCCCAAGATCTCGGGCGAATATGAGGTCGCGGTCAAGCAAGTGGGCGACACGTGGTTCTCGATGAATGATCGGACGATTCTCGCCTCGAGCGGACTCCACGAGCCGACCACGATGACGGCCATAGTGAAACTAAAGAAGGGCCAGCGTTATTCGTTCAAGGGCACGTGGTTCACGGTTGTGCGAAAGGGGCCCCCCGAGTTCGGATTGAACAACGTGACGTCGCGCATTCGAGCGGCCGTGGCCGCCGCACGCAAGGCCAAGGTCGCCGTCATTTTCGCCAGCCAGCCGAGCACCGAAGGCGCCGACCAGACAACTCTGAGCCTCCCCGGTGATCAGAACCAACTCATCGAAGCGGTGGCCACGGCGAACCCCCACACGATCGTTGTCCTGAATACGGAAGGCCCCGTCCTCATGCCGTGGCTGAACGACGTGCAGAGCGTTCTTGAGGCGTGGTACCCCGGCGAGCGAGACGGCACCGCAATTGCCGCCGCCCTCTTTGGATCGTTCGACCCTGCCGGACGACTGCCTCTCACTTTTCCTACGAGCGCCAGCGCTCAACCGGTGACCTCAGTGGCGGACTTTCCTGGAGTTAACGACGTGGTGAGTTTCGGATCCGGCGCCGGGGCGCTCGAAGTGGGATATCGCTGGTATCAGGCGCATGACGTGGCGCCGCTCTTCCCCTTTGGCTTCGGGTTGAGCTATACCACCTTCGCCCTCGAGGACCCCTCGATCCAAGAGACGGCGTCGAGCCTCATTGTGGGTCTTGACGTGACGAACACCGGCCCTCGTTATGGCACGGACGTCGTCCAGGCCTACGTGAAGGATCCGACGTCGCTCGACGAACCCCCGGAGCAGTTGAAGGCATTCACTCGCGTGACCCTCTCGCCGCTGGGCACCCGTCGGGTCGTCCTCACCATACCGACCTCGAGCCTGTCCGTCTTTCTCCACGGCTCTTTCACTCTGATGCCGGGCACGTACGGCGTGAATGTGGGACAGTCGTCGGCTGACTTGCCGTTATCGTTTCGCGTCACGATTCACTAGGCGTAATTCAAGCGCACTTCAGTGACAGCCGTCGTAGGGCTACGGCAATGTAGTTGTCGTCGTCGTGGTTGTCGTTGTACTGGTAGTAGTCGTTGTCGTGGTCGTGGTGGTGACATCACCCGGCGCGCCAATCCAGCGAACTTCAAGACCCGTGGGGGTCGCCACGCGCGCCATCGACGCACGAATTGAGTGTGACAACGCCAATGCGTCGTCTCCCGCGGTACCGAGTGGATTGTACGTGTGCTCGCCCAGCACGACCGCATAGGTGGTGTATGCCGTGCCACCTATCTCGTCGACCATCGCCATGGCGTCGCACCCGCCCGCCTCACTGGTGTATCCCGACTTCACCCCGATGACATTTCCCTGACCGGTGAAGGGTGTAAAGGAATCTACGACCCCCGCGAACGGGAGAGCCACGTGAGTCAAAATCACAATGCTCTGTACGACGGGCTCTTTGGTCATCAGATCTTCGGCCATCACAACTTGGTTCTGCGCCGTCGAGGTGTCCCCCGTCGAGATCCCCGTCACATCGACGTAGTGGGTTTCACGAAGTCCGAGCGAACGTGCCGTCTGATTCATCGCCGCAACAAACGTCGCTTGCTGCATGCCCGTGAGAGCGGCGAGAAGTTGGGCATAGTCGCCCGCCGAGTGTACGAGCATTCCGCGAAGGAGAGTGCGTTCACACAACGTCTCACCCATAACAATCTTCACGCCGGACTGGTCGGTCGCGTTGTCATAGTTGTAGAGCGCCATATCGCTGGCGTTCACGATTTCGCACGGACCGGTCTCTCCGACTGCGAGCGGCAGACGATGCAGCGCTACCCAAGCGGTCATCAACTTGGTCAAACTCGCGATGGGTTGGCGGGGTTGATTCGGCGATGCCGCCGCCACTGATAGCTGCGGGACGATGATCGCCGCACTGCCCTGTGACGGCCAGGCGAGCGACGGCCGCGGAATTGTGGTCGTCGTTCCCAAGACGCCCGTCGTGGTCGTCACACCGGGAAGGGTGGTGGTCGATGAGGTGGAGGTCGTCGTCGTGGAGACCGAAGTTGACGTCGTGCCCGCGGTCGCGGTGGCCGGACTCCCGCCCACGATGAGGCCAACGGCGACAGCTCCCACACCCAAAACTGGGATGACGACTCGCCATAACTTCGAGGCGAGCGCGTGATTCACGCTCCACAATGTACAACGCGCATCTCAGGTACTCGGGAGTAATCAATCGAAATCAGTCGTCGAGTCGTTCGATTCATCGTTCCGTAACCGATTCGTAACCGAAGAGGCAAACCCGTGCGACTTGATCATCGTTTTCGCAAAGTAACCTTGGTCAATGAAATCGAAGTTTCCCCGGGCTTCCTACCTGGTCGCGCTGAGTGCAGTCACGGTGAGCACTTTCGCCATGACAACGACCGCGCAAGCTTCTTCGCAACGATCCCACGCAGTGGCGTTCTCCATTCGATTAGAAGATCAGTTCCTGGCGACGCTGCGCTATTTGCCCGTACGCTTCGCAGCCACTGTTCACACAACAACTACCACGACTACCACGACGACGACCACGACGACCACCCCTACTTCGACGACGACCACGGTGCCCACGTCAACATCAACGTCAACAACGACGACGACGACCGTTCCGACGTCCACTACGACAACGACCAAGCCGACGACGACCGTTGACCCGACGAAGTTAGTCCCTGGTTCCTTTATCTGGCGTTTCCCAGCGCTGCCGACGATTCTGCACGCGCAGTGGCAAGTGGGAACGAACAACGTCGTCTTGCAAGGTGCTCTCATGCAGTTCCAGCTCGTCCACAATCTGACCACTACCGGTCAGATGGACGGGTCGACGTGGCAGACGCTGACGACTGCCGTCGTTCGCCACCAGTTGGATCCTTCGAGTTACAACTATGTCTACGTCTCGAAGGCGCAACCCGAGACAGTGACGCTGTACGAAAACGGCGTGAAGAGATTTAAGACGCTGGCCAACACCGGCATCACGGCCGCGCCGACCGAGAACGGCACGTACCCGGTGTACTCGCGCTTCACCGTCACGACGATGTCCGGATTACTCCCCGATGGGCAGGCCTATCACGACACGGGAATCCCGTGGGTCTCGTACTTCCACGGTGGTGACGCATTGCACGGTTTCATTCGCTCGTCCTACGGCTACCCACAGAGTCTTGGTTGTGTGGAGATGCCCTTCGCTGACGCCGCGGTCCTTTGGCCGCACACGCCAATTGGGACACTCGTCACAGTCCAGTAGTCGTTCGACGTTCAAGACAACAGTTGACGCGACCGAGTGATCAGGATGATCCACCCGTTGTGATACGGGAAGTACAGTTTCACAGTGAGGTCTGATACGCCAAGAAAGTCCCGCCACTCCGAGCCGTCTTCTGAATCTGCGGTTGACGCCAAAGGCGCCGATGGTGCTACATCTAACGCGGGCGCGTTCATTCTCGAACGCTTTGCGGCACTCGAAGTAGTTGGCCAGCGATCTCAGGATCTCATGCTCGTCGTCGATGCGATGGGAAACGTGCAGTACGCAAACCCCATTTGTCTTGAGACGTTCGGCATTTCTCTCGAAGACGGTGTTGGAACCAGTGCCTTCAACTACATTCACCCCGATGACGTCGAGCGAGTCATCACCCAGTTCCTCACGTTGCTCGAAACACCGAGCGGGACAATTCGCGACACGATTCGAGCGGTCGGCGCCAACGGAGAAGTTCGTGATTTAGAGCTCGTGTCAACGAACGCTCTCGACAATGTCGCCGTCGCGGGCATCATCGTCAATGGCCGCGACGTCACCGAGCACAATAAATATGTCCTCCAATTGCAGGCACTCGAAGAGCGATTCCGCCTGGCTTTCGAGGACAACATGGCCCCTATGATCTTCACGGACCTCGACGACTGCGTCATCGCCGCGAACGACGCATTTTGCAAAATGATCGGGTTCGAACGAGAGGAAGTCCTCGGCAAGGACTCCACACCGTTCACCTATCCTGAGGATTTCGGCATCACGGAGGACTCCCATCGGCGAATCACCGATGGCGAGACGCATCAGTCGCGGTACGTCAAACGCTATCTGCGAAAGGACGGCCGACTGATTTACGTCGAAGTGCTTCGCTCACCGGCTCGCGACGCCGACGGGAAAATTTTGTACCACGTGATCTCCGAGCGCGACATTACCGACGAACGCGCACTCGCCGCCCAACTCTCGCATCAGGCGCTGCACGACACCTTGACGGGATTGTCCAATCGCGCCTTGTTCAACGATCGACTCGATCAGGCTCGCGCCAAGATGCTGCGAGATGGCGGCTTCTGCGCAGTCTTGCTGTTGGACCTCGACGATTTCAAAGGCGTGAATGACTCACTCGGCCACTTGGCAGGCGACCAACTGCTTATCTCCGTCGCGCGAAGATTGGAACAGGTTGCGCGCGAATCGGACACGCTGTGCCGATTCGGTGGCGATGAGTTTCTGTATCTGGCCGAGGGTCTTGCCTCAGCCGACGACGCATGTCTCGTGGCCACTCGCTTACTCGACTCCTTGGCCGAACCGTTCACTGTCGCGGGGAACACGATCGAGCAGCGCGCGAGCATCGGCATCGTGGTGACCGACAACTCCCTCTCCGACCGCACCGAGTTCCTCCAAGACGCGGACGTTGCGCTCTACGAGGCCAAGCGATTGGGCAAGGGGCGCTTCGCACTCTTCACGTCGAGCATGCATCAACAAGCCGTCAATCAATTCACGTTGGTTCAAGAGCTTCGCCAGACGCTTCAATCCGGAAACCTGGCGATGCACTATCAGCCCATTTTTGACCTTGAGAGCGGGCGGATCGTCGGACTCGAGGCGCTCATGCGCTGGAATCACCCGACTCGAGGATGGGTACCGCCGGACGTCTTCATTCCGGCGGCTGAACAGAGCGATCTGATCTTGGATCTCGGACACTTCGCGCTTCGAGAGGCCATCGCCGCCGCAAGGTCGTGGGAACAACTCAGCGATAACGCGAGCAATCTCTTCGTAACCGTCAACCTCTCCGCACGCCAGTTTCACGATCCGGACCTGGTATCCACCATTGAAGAAGCGCTGAGCAAACACGGTCTTTCGCGTCAACGCTTGGTGATCGAGATCACCGAGAGCGTGACGTTCCTCAACGTCACCGACACCATGATCGTTATGGAACAGCTCAGCAACCTCGGCATCTCCTTTGCCCTCGACGACTTTGGTACGGGGTTCTCGTCGCTCTCCTACCTCGCCTTGCTGCACCCAGAGATCATCAAAGTAGACCGGTCGTTCGTCAGTCCTTCAGTGGAGAGTTCGCGCAACGATGTTCTGCTGGAAGCCATCATTTCCCTCGGCCACAAGCTCAACATGACCGTGCTTGGTGAGGGGATCGAGACCGCGGACCAACGTGAACGCGTGCGCAGATTTGGCTGTGAGTTGGGCCAAGGTTTTTTGTGGTCGCCCGCGATCCCCGCCGAGGACGTGCCCGCGCTTCTCAACGCTCAACCTTTCAATTAATTCAAGCGTCGCCCGATTGTCGCGTGTCGGGCGAACGGGAGCACCTTAATTCTCATCATGTTTTCGAGACAGCGTTCTCGCTTCTCGTGCGTTAGCCTCTCAGTTGGAGCGCCGGGAAGACGGGTCGGCAAATTGATTTTTCTGAAAGGAAAAACGTTGTGACCCCTTACTACGCCGCGTTCATCCTTGGTGCGGTGGTCAGTCTTGCTTTCAGCTGGGTACTGGTAACTCGTCTCGAGCGAGTGGGTGAACGTTTCGGATTATCAGAGGCGCTGCTCGGAGTCGTGGCCGCTCTGGCAGCTGACGCACCAGAGATCACTTCGTCAATATCTGCCATATCTCAGCACCAACGTGAGATTGGCTCGGGAGTCGTCATCGGCTCGAACTTATTCAATCTCGCGGTGCTGCTCGGACTTGGAGCTGTCGTATCCGGCTTCATCGCGCTCCACCGGAAGGTGGTGGTGCTCGGCGGATGCGTCGCACTGTTGATAGCGCTGTGCTGTTTGGCGACAACGACTCGCGCCATCTCGGTACCCGCAGGGCTCATTGTCGCGTTACTCATTCTTGTTTCATATTTGGTGTTGCTCGGTGTGCGGAGCGAGACGATACACCGGCTGCCGCTCAACCGGCGCACGTCAAAGTGGCTTTCGGACGCTGTCGATGAGGAAGAGCTCGAACTCGTCGACGCGATTCGCCCGAAGCGCGGTCGTCCGGTCGACGCGTTCGTGGCCCTCGGATCGCTCGCGATCGTCGTGGTCGCCAGCGTGGCAATGGAGAGGGGCGCTACTTCGCTCGGTCATCATTTCCACGTAGCGGACGCCGTGATCGGAGCATTAGTGCTGGCAGCGGTCACGAGTCTGCCCAACGCCGTCTCGGCAATTTACCTAGCCAAGAGCGGACGAGGAGCCGCCGCATTTAGCACTGCCCTCAATAGCAACAACCTGAACGTCGTCTTTGGGCTGTTGGTGCCCTGCGCCATCGTGGGACTCGCCGCCTCAACCTTCGCGGGAAACCTCACCTCATTCGCGTACGTGATACTCACGCTTCTCGTTTTGGTCTTCGCCTTCGCGAAAAGCGGTCTTACGTGGCGAGCCGGTTGGCTCATACTTGCGGGGTACGCAGTATTCGTTGTCTGGCTTCTCGCGTCGTAGCGAAAATCTCGCGGACGCTCAAAACTGTCCCGACGTGGATGGCACGGCTTAGAGTTTGAAGCCACCCTCAGGAGTGTCGGCATCCTTTGGCGCTTCGGCGGTGCTCGATGATGGCGCAGCGTCGCTGGCGCTTGACGAGGTAGCGTCGTCGTCTGCGCCAGTGATGGGACCGTGCTCTGACTCGTACGTCTTCAATTCTCCAATGAGTCGATCGATCTCGGCGCTGTTATCAGAAGCCGCCGTCCCACTGCGCTGCGCGTAGTACGCAGCACCAAGCTGGCGCAAAATCCCGTCTGCCTTTCGCTTCGATTGGGCGTCTTGGACCTTGGCCTGTCCGGCCTTGCCCGCTTCTTGAGCCTTTTGGGCAAGCTGGTTCGCTTGCTCTTTTACTTTGTCGAATAGTGCCATCTCTCTGTACCTTTCCTAAAACCGACCGAGCATGCCCGTGCGTGACGCAGTCTGGTCTTGCTTATCTTCATCTTCGTACTCTTTGTGCAAGGTGGACTGCAAGATAACTGGACCATCTCCCGTGAGCGAGATGAGATTCATGCCCGACCCGCCAAAGATCGCGGTCATGGCGGTCTGAGCGTTGAAAGCGCCGACTCGCTCCACGTTGAAGTTCACCGAATCGGCAAACGCCACCAACGCGCCGCCGTGAACTTGAAGTTTGCCGCCGTAGTCCTTGGGGTTGAGTTCGATGAGGCTTCCGCCTCCCCCGATGATCAGGGTGCCGGTGCCGGTAAAGTTCTCAAAGATGTAGCCATCCTTCGCCCGATAGCCGAGTGCCAGTCCCGCAAAATTGATGTCGTAGTTGACGCTCGCCTCGGCGCAGATGAAGGCCCGACTTTCGGCCGTCCAACCCGTAGATCCGTCGAGCTCCAGAATCTTGACTTGACCGGGCTGATCGCCGGAGAAGCCGACCAAACCTGAACCGCCGGTTGGCGTGAACCATTGAAAAGCGAGGCTCTGACCCGACATCGCGCGTTTGGCGACCTCGGTGGCGGTCGCGAGTGCGGCCTTGAGGAAACTGCCACCTTGTTTAGAGTCCTGATGAGCCTGGTCCGCTTTTCCTCCGGGCGTCGTCAGCCGTGTCTCGAGGGTGACGTTGGCCGTCTTCCAGCGAAACTTGCTGGCGTCGGCGAACATCGTCTGACCCTCGTCGAGTTGGCAGGTGATGATCTGCGCGAACTCACCGGAAACCTTGGATGCAATTGTCATGGATCACCTCGCTTCCGCGAGATTAGCCTTCCTCGTCACCGACAACAAACGAAAATTAGGCGATAATTACTCGAGGGTCGCGGCGTCGAACGCCACGGCCGCGTCGTTGAGAGAGACGACGGTCGTGGGCTGGACCAACTGGTGCGACGAGGCCGCCAGGCGGACAACCGTCCCCCACGACACAAATTTGATGGCGTGAGTGGCGAAGCTCATCGGTCCTTCGACCACCTTCACTTCCACAACTCCCGTGCCGCCCAGGGCGAGCGCTGACTCCTGCATCCGCGCCATGGCCGACTCGCGCGCCGAGTACATGGCCTCAGTGAAGTTCGTCAGCTCAATGTTTTGGGTCTGCTGTTGAAAGACCGCGCCCACGCTGCGCCGAGGGGCGTAGACAAAGCTTGCTCCGGTCGCGAGACCCAGCGGCTCCCATCCCGCGACCATCAGTCGCGCGAAGTCACGAGCGGAGAGGTCGGACACAAAGACGTGGTTCAGCTCGACTCGCTTCAGCGCCACGGGACGCACCGCGGTGCCGAGCAGTGAGATCTCGACGTGGGTTGAGTGAACCGTTCGCTCAATGTGCACGCCGACCACACCCTGTCCCCCGGCGGCGCCGGCTTCTTTTTCGATGCGGTCGATAGCGTTCTTAAACGCCAAGGCGTGAGCCTCTGTTGCTCCGGCGATCTCGCCCTGACCCCAGTTCCACATTCCCGCGGGAATCGACACCACCGAGACCCCACTCACCAGTTCGACCGGCTCCCAGCCAATGGCGTGCAGGTTGAACTCCTCGTCGATGGAGAGGTCCGAGGTCATCGAAGTTCCCGCTGAGGCCACCGTCGCGCCCGATGCCGCGAGTCGCACGTCGGCCGCGACGTCAATGGGGGTTTCCGAGCGCAAGCTCATGAGAGTCGTACCGTCGGCTGCGGAACGGGCAGGGCCTCAAACGCCTTGAAGCGACGAACCCGATTGCCGCGCAGAAGAGTTTGCACTTCCAGGTCGCCCTTCTCGAACTCTCGCTCCATCACCGAGAGATCAGCGCCGTGCAGTGAGTCCCCGTGCAGCTGGTCGCGTACGTTCTTTCGCGCTATGGACCTCGCGGCGCTCTGGGCCCGCACGATCTGATCAATCTCTTGGGGCGCGAAGTTTTGATTCATCGCGAACCCACCCGCGCCGCCCATCAGATACTCGGTCATGCAGTACGCCCAGACTCGGATAGATGAGACGGTGGCGATGACCGAGACCGGAGCAAAACCGGCCTCAAACAGTTTCGCCAGGCGCTGTCCGGCCAAGTACGTCGTCCACGGCGGAGTCGTCGCCACGGGTGCGCCCTTCAGTCTTACGGCCGTGCCCGTGAGATGGAACTCAATGATGCCCGCTTCACTGAGTGAACTCTGGCTGTCCAGTACGCCGACAACGCCGTCGGCGTGCAGGTCACCCGCCTCTTCCAACATTCGCGAGTAGGCGGAGGAGAATCCTTCGTTCCAGGAGTTTTCAATCCACGTCTGCTGATAGTTCTGTCCCCAGAATCGGTGTTCGCCGCCCATCATGCCGCCGTGGGGGCACTGGTAGTTCTCGAGATATCCACCCGCACTTCCGCCATACGGTGTCACGCCCCGTTGCAAGAGGCCAACTCCGTAGGAACCCCATTGCATGGCGCAGAAACCCTGCACCAGACCGACCGGTTCCAGCCCCATTTCCAAGCACGCCGCGAAGTCGTTGACCGAGAGTCCCGACGAGAACGCACCCTCGCCCAGGCGTCGTTGCGCGGCCTCAGGTAAGTCGCTCGAATCCGTGGTCATCAGTTGTCGAGTGAGATGATGGTGACCGGCTTGACCAACGTGATGTCCTCGGAGGTCTTGGTGACAGCCGTACCCAGGGCCAAGAACTCAATCGTGTGCGAGCCCCACTGGTGCGACTTCTCTTCCAGGCGAACGCCGACGATGCCCGAGGCGCCGAGTTCGTTGGCCTCGTCCTGCATCCTGGTCATCGCGAGCTCGCGCGCTTCGTAGAGCGCTTGGGTGAAGTTCGGCAGTTCTACGTTCTGACCCGTCGTGCCCAGAGTTTGGCCGAGGCCGCGGTGAGCAATGTGATACACGCAGGTGCCCATGACCAGGCCCTGTGGTTGGTAGCCGGTTTGCGCCAGCGTCCAAAAGTCCTGCCCCGAAAGGTCCGAGGTGAACGGCTTACCTTTTTTATTCAGGCGCGACACCCCGTCCTCGGCTTTGACCGCGGTACCGACCGCGATGAACTCCGCGGCGTCCTTGCCCCACTCGTAGTAGTTGACGTCGAGTCGCACGCCGACCACACCGTCGGCGCCGAGTTCGGCGGCCTCTTCTTCCATGCGCGTCATGGCCAACTCGCGCGCGTTGTACATCGCCTCGGTCAACTTCGTTAACTCTTGGCTTTGACTCCACTTACGCGTCTGGATGCCGGTGTGATAGATCGAGGAACCCATGACGAAGCCCACGGGATGAAACCCGGCCTCTTTGACGAGGAGGAACTCATTGACCGAAAGGTCTGAGGTGAAAAGTCCCTTCTCCAGTTCTTCGAGCCGATGTTCCGTGGCCTGGGGCAGATCATTCGTTACGTCGCTCACTGATTTCCTCCAATAACAATATTTTCGAGGGCTCGCCGCGCGGAATCACTGTGGGCGGCCTCTTCCTTCAGCGCCTCAAGCAGGCGAAGAATCCACTGATCGATGTCGACCGACTCACTGCGGATGCGAATGCCGCCCGAGACGTGACCCACGTGGCACTGCAGCGCCGCGCCGTCCACTGCCGCCTCGAACTGACTACCCGCGATCGAGATGCTCACTGACGAGATGGCGTCAGACTTATGAAACCGGCCGCCGGCTCGTTCGATACGAAGTCGGTCGCCAAGGGTGTCAGAAAGTTCGTCGCAGAGCGCTTTTAGCAAGATATGGACGTCGGAGCTGTTCGAGCGCAGCGACGCCGCGGCCATGCGAAGGTCGTCCGAATCATCCGCAAAGGTCATCGTTGTCACCTTACTGGCGTGGTCAATACCCTTCTAAGCGCCCGGCGACCCTCGGGTTCTCGCCACGGGTCACGAAACTACGCAGATTTTTGACTCGCCAGTTGCGAGAGATCGCTGACCACGACATTGGCGCCGTGGGCGCGCAACTCGTCGGCGTACTCGTGCGACGCGCCTTCGTCGTGGTGATCGACGCCGATGACCAGTGCGAAATGGCCCGCGTGCCCGGCCTGAACACCGGCCAAGGCGTCTTCGAGAACAACGGCCTTCGACGGATCGACGTCGAGCATTTTCGCCCCTTCAAGGAAGGAGTCCGGTGCTGGCTTACCAGCGAGATGCATGTCCTTCACCGTGTGCCCGTCAACTCGCGCGTCAAAAAGATCGTTGATGCCCGCCGCCGTCAGGGCCGCCACCGTATTTTCACTGGCCGACACTACGCCCACCTTGACGCCGTGACTCTTCAACTCAGTAATGAGCGCGACGACGCCTTCATAGACCTGAACACCTTGAGTCTTCATGACCTGCAGGACCAGAATGTTCTTTCGATTCCCCACGCCACAGACCGTGGCCGCCGTGGGGGGATCGTCTTCATTCCCCTCAGGCAAGGTGATTCCCCTCGCCTTGAGAAAGTTGCGAACACCATCGTCACGGGGTTCGCCGTCCACGTATTTTTCGTAATCGCTCTCCGGATCGAACGGCGCGTACTTTTTTCCGGTTCGCGCGGTCTCTTCAAGGAGAAAGGCGTCGAAGGCTTGCTTCCACGCCGCCGCGTGCACCAGGGCGGTCTTCGTTAATACCCCGTCCATGTCGAACAGCCACGCAGCGTAGGCGGTCAGATCAACCGAGGGACTAGTCGCCGGTGAGTCGCTCATGAGGTTTCCTTCTCTCGTTCGTCGTCGCTGAGACGGTGTTCGGGTTCGCGGCCTTGGGGCTGAATGGGCGGAGGACCCGGATCAAGCCGCTCGAGCACAGGACGCACCTCTTTCGCTGCGGTCGAGAGAGTAAATGTCTCTCCCCCGTGGCTTAGTTCGACGTCGTCGCCCTCACGCAACTCGTACGTTGTTGACTTCGCGGTCGTTTCGACGCGAATATGTCGGCCGCAGAAGACGATATTGAACGCCAGTCGGGTGATCCCGTCGGGTAAACGGGGAGAAAAACTCAGCCCCAACTTCCACGGACGCATACCGGCAATGCCGGCGACGAGCGCGATCCACGTCCCCGCCAACGAGGCCATGTGCAGACCGTCGCGCGTATTGTGCTCGCGGTCCTCAATGTCCATCAGGGCCGCCTCAGCTAAATAGTCGTAGGCAAGAGTGAGGTAGCCGACCTCGGCCGCCATCACCGACTGGATGCAGGCCGACAGCGAAGAGTCGCGAACGGTGAGCGCTTCGTAGTAGTCGAAGTTGGCTTTTTTCTGTTCGTCGCTGAAGATGTCGCCACGCACGTACATGGCGAGCACCAAGTCCGCCTGCTTGACGACCTGCTTACGATACAAGTCAAAGTAGGGAAAATGCAGTAACAGCGGGTACTGGTCCTCTTTGGTCGAGACGAAGTCCCACGTTTGATGTCGGGTGAACCCTTCTGCCTGAGCGTGGACGCCCAGTTGTTCGTCGAAGGGAATCACGATCTTTTCTGCGGCGTGGCGCCACAGCGCTATTTCGTCCTTGCTCACTGCGAGTGTCGCGGCGACGTCAGGATTTCTCTCCGCGGCGTCCGCGGCGACGAGGAGATTCGACTGCACCATCAGATTCGTATAGATGTTGTTGTCAGCAATTGCGCTGTATTCATCGGGACCGGTCACGCCGTCGACACGAAATCCACCGTCGACGTCAAAGTGACCGAGCGACAGCCAGAGTCTCGACGTCTCAACCAAAATCTCGGTGCCGTAGTCGTGTTCGAACGTCGCGTCGCCCGTGGAGTGCAGGTATCGAACGACGGCGTCAGCGACGTCAGCGCTGACGTGAAACGCCGCAGTGCCAGCGGGCCAGTAACTCGAGCACTCGGCCCCGGCGATCGTGCGCCACGGAAACGCGGCACCTCGAAAGCCGAGCAGCGCCGCGCGGTCACGGGCCATGGGAAGGGTGCTGTGACGCCATTTCAAGGCGTGCGATACTGCCTCGGGCACCGTGTAGTTAAGGACAGGCATCACAAATGCCTCACTGTCCCAGAAGGCGTGGCCGTCGTAGCCGGTCCCCGTCAAACCCTTCGCGGGAATGGCTCGCTGCTCGTTTCGGGCTCCTGCCTGAAGTACGTGGAACAGAGCAAAGCGTACGGCCTGTTGAATCTCCTTGTCGCCGTCGAGCTCCACGTCAGCGTCCTGCCAAAAGCTGTCGAGGTACGTGCACTGTTCGTCGATGAGTCCGTCCCAACCACTCTGTCGTGCCACGACCAACGCGGCGGCGGTCTGATCGCGGAGAGCTTCCATGCTTCGTTGGGCGGACCACCCGTACGCAACGAGCTTCACGACGGTCAATTTCTGACCGGGCTCAAGAGCCGTCGAGATGGTTGTTCGGGCGAGGTCTTCAAAGTCCGCGGCCGTGACGTCGGTCCCCTCGGGCCCTTCAATAATGTGATCCATCGCGGCCGAGACCATGAGATTGCTGTAATTAGTTTGGTGGACGAGCTCGGCCGATGTGTGATGACTGCCGTGGAACTCCGATGTCCACGGTGAGTCCAGTGCGGCCGCGGCTCGCGGGTCGAAACCGACGGGAGTGGACGCCGGTTCGTTCGCCACCAGTTCGGACTGAACGACGATGCGAACCGCGTCGAGAGCCTCCACTTCGTATTTGATCGCAGCCACCGCGCGCTGAACGAGAGAGACGATGCGCGTGGACGTCACGCGGACTCGATGACCAGTGGGCGACGACCATTCGGCGCGCCGCTCTAAGAGGCCGGTACGGAAATCCAGAACTCTCGTGTGACTGTGGAGATCGCCGTAGCGAATGTCGAACGGTTCGTCATCGACGAGAAGGCGGATCACCTTGCCGTCGGCGACGTTCACGACGACCTGATCCTGCTCGGGATAGCCGTACCCTGCTTCGGCGTAAGGCAACGGTCGAAGCTCGTACACGCCATTGAGGTACGAACCTTGTAGACCGTGGGGTTCGCCCTCGTCGAGGTTGCCTCGCCATCCAATGTGTCCGTTGCTCAGCGTGAAGAGAGACTCACTCTGCGCGAGGACGTCAAGGTCAAGTGTCGACTCACGCAAAAACCACGGTTCAACGTCGAACGACGGGTGTTGGATCACTTCGCGAACCGTGCGTCAGATTCGCGCTGTTCACTTCGGGGCGTCGTCATCGCTACCTCTTTCGGTACAACTTCGAACACCCGAAGGTCCTCCACGACGTCGCGGCGTGGGAGAACGTCGATCGTCTCATGCCGTTTTCGGAGTGTACCGCGCGTTGTTCCAAAAGGTAAATCGGCCCACGCACTGGATCGGTCTTCTTCGCGAGATATTCGTGGCTCTGTCTCCACTGGAATGTCATGGGCACGAAGAGTCCTCGAAGGTCGTCGCGCGCAGCACGCCGGGCACGAGACTTCACTCGACGTCGCTGTGATGTACGAGTGACGCAGCGATCACCACCCGCGCGACGTGGTCGGAAAGTATTGAGTATTTGCTCGCTACTCTGTATTTTTAGTCAAGGAGTGCACGCAGCCCGTTCACGAAGTGCTCTTCGCGGCGAAGATACGACCCGCGAATGATGCTCCACGCGCGAATCTTGAAGTCGTCTAGTCCACTCGCGACGAACGCGGCGATGCGTCGTTCGGTTTGAGTCTGGTCGGTCAGGTGGTTCGTCATGGGATTCCACAGAAAAGACGGGACGTCATATTCGCGATCGGCGAGATACGGCTTCGGGTCAATGGCGACGTACCGCCCGCCGTGGCGCAAAATGTTGTGATGGTGAAAGTCGCCGTGCACCACCCAGTCCGGATGTACACCTACGTTGTCAAGTAACTCTCGCGCCAGAGGCACGAGTTCACTGCCCTCACTTTCGGCTTCGTCGAGCCACCTCCGCATGTCTGACTCAACGGAGCGAAACGGTGCCGTCGCGGGTCGCCACAATCTCTGAACGAGCGCCACGGCAATGGCGGTTGCGTCGTTCTCGGCGCAGAGAGAAAGGTCGTCGCCGGGGATCGCCCGCTCTTCCAGCACCGCGCGACCGGCACGACGAAACGCGCGCACTGCCCCGTCGCCGTCCCAGAGTTCCAGCGCGTCGGGCTCGTGCAACGACTCATCATCGCCATCGGACGCCACCTTCAAGACACGTCCGTCACTGGTGGGCGCGACATATGACGCGTAGTTCAGGGCAAATGGCTCCCCGAGTTCGAGACCCCACTCACGAGCGAGTTCGTGCGCCGTGCGTCGAGCACTCGAGAGATCAATTGGCTCGCGAACGTCTTCAACCATCGGTTCGATCGGCCGCGAGTTCGACCACTCGGTCGTCTGCGGGGCCGCTGGGCCACTGGCTCGGATCGTGACCGAAGACCAGGTGTGCACCCGAGCGCTCGCGCTCGTCGAGCCACTCCAGCCCGGCCAGCTGAGCGGACGCGTCAAAGGAGGAAGACGGTAGCGAGCGCGTGTCAAGGGAACGGCGCAGGTAGCACGCGTCGCCACAGAGAATCAGTTCGCGGGCATCATCGGTGATGATGCGCAGCGATTGATGGCCGGCGGTGTGGCCGATCGTTGACGTCACGACAACGCGACCGTCGCCAAAGATGTCCCAGTCGCCGTCCAGCAGTCGACGCGACCGATCGACCTCCACGTCAGCTCTCATGTATTGCTCGACGTCGACGGCGGCCGCTTCCCACTCGGCACGCTGGATGACGAGTTCGGCGTCGGGAACAAGTGAACTCCCTCCGGCGTGATCGAAGTGCATATGACTGAGTACGATCATGTCAACTTCGCTCGGCTCAATTCCGCACGAGATCAGTCGTTCCGCGAGATCGGTGCCGTGAGGTAGGTCACAGTCGAAAAACGGAGCGAGCTCCCTCGTTCGCTCGGAGTCGCCATCTCTCAGTTCGGGCGGCAGACCAGCGTCGAACAGAATGATTGAGCCCGCGTGTTCAATAACGTACGCGGGTATGGGAATTCTCATCGTCCCTTCATCGCCGCTGATCAGACCGGCTCGGTCCATCTCGAGCCACCCACAACAGAAACCGCGAACTCGCATGTCCATTTCTATCGCGCGGTCGCGTGAAGAAATTATGACGACTTCCCAGCGTGTTTTAAGGCCGATGTAATGAACCTCCCGCAAAACTGGACTGTGGATCTACTCCCCAGGAGATGCCATGACGAACGAATACATATCCGGTCCTGCCCGCGGACCGCGCTACCGAGAACTTCCTTTCACCACCCCGTGGGTTCGCCTGTTGGCGCGGCTGCGCGCGCCAACGCTCGATTCCAAGTTGGCTTCGGGCAACGACCCGGGGGCCAGCGACCTCTTGAGCGTGCGCGCCCAACAACTCGCGTCTCCCGCCCTTCGCCACACGGTCGCGAAGAGTTGGCTCGACCTTGCCGTCGAGGCCCACGTGCCCTTCTCGCCCTTTAGCCCCGCCGTGCACTTTGAGCGACGCCGCGTTCTTTCCGCTGAACCGGAGATTCACAAACTCGCGAACGCTCTCGAAGCACCACTCACTCGGGTACGGGGCGTAGCCATGGCTCTCTCACTGCTGCAAGACGGTGCGGGGCCGATATTCAACCCGGGTAACCACACGAATCTTTCGAACGCCCTACGAGACACCATTGCCAACATTGACCCGCTGACCCCCGCGAACTCCTAGATCTACCGGGGCGGGCTCAGTCGCGAAGAGTGAGACTCACCGGACAGTGATCACTGCCGAGGATGTCTGGGTGAATGTCGGCCGCGACCACTCGCTCGACGATTGACTGCGAGACGAGAAAGTAGTCGATACGCCACCCGACGTTTCGCGCTCGCGAGTTCGCGAAGTGCGACCACCACGAGTAGAAACCGTTTCCTTGGTGAAAGAGGCGGAAAGTGTCAACGAAGCCGGCGTCGAGATAGTTCTGAAATCCGGTGCGCTCTTCGGTGGTGAATCCCTTGCGTCCGACGTTCGACTTGGGATTGGCTAGATCGTCGGCCGTGTGAGCCACGTTGAGGTCGCCGCAAAAAATGACCGGCTTCGTGAGCTCGAGATCCTTCACATAATGCAGGAAAGCCGGGTCCCACTGGTGGTGGCGAAGCGAGAGTCGACCAAGATCTTCTTTGGCGTTAGGGGTGTAGACAGTAACGACAAAGAAGTCGTCAAACTCTTCGGCGAGCACACGACCCTCAGTATTCGGATTACCAAACTGGTCGCCGGTCACGCCATGCTTGGCCACTGATGCATCAGGGAGATCGAGAGTGATCTTCAATGGTTCAGTCTTGGAGAAGATTGCCGTACCCGAGTAGCCCTTCTTCACCGCCGAGTTCCAATGTTCGACGTAACCGGGAACCTGCACGTCGGACTGGTGCTGTTGGGCCTTGGTTTCTTGCAAGCAGATGATGTCGGGCTTTAACTCTTCCATGGCGGGGGTGAAGAGCCCCTTCTTCTCGACCGCTCGTATTCCATTGACGTTCCAGGACACCAGTTTCATCCCTGAAATGTAGCAATCGGTTGGGCCTTCCGGCGAGAAGCGCGTCGACTCGTGCTTGACTTCTTGCATGTCAACAGTGGGCGTCACAATCTACGGCGTATGCGCCGTCTCATTCATGATGGCGATGTACGCACTCGAGCGGCGCGGTCGCCCTTTCATCCTGGCGTTCGCCCTCGGTTGCGTGCTCTCGAGTGTCTACGGTTTTCTCTCTGGAGCGTGGCCCTTTGGCGTCGTAGAACTCGTGTGGTCCTTCGTCGCGGTGCATCGCTATCGCCACGTACAACTCAATTAATCCCTGTTCAGTTAAGGTTCGGTAAAGGTTCGGGGCGGCAACTCACTTCGCAGCGATTTCGCAGATATCTCTCAGTGATCCGACAGTTCTCTCACATCGATCTCACAATTGCGATCCGTAACGTCGTACTTGTTCTTGAAGGGAGAACCGAACATGAAACTACTCAGCATCAAATCCATTGCAGCGGTTGCGATCGTTGCTTCAATGGGCGTCGCGGCGCCGGCGGTTGCTTTCGCCGACTCAACGACGACCACCACCACGACCTCGGGCGTTTCGGTGTCGGCGACCGCCAACGCAGCCGCGTGGACTGCGTTCCAGAAGGAATGGAAGGCCTACGCCGATGGACTCCGGTCGATCAGACTGACCTACCAAGCCTCGGTGGAGACGTCGCGAGCGACGTATCTGACGGCCATCGCGGCCGCTACGACGCCGGCCGAGAAGCAGGCCGCGCGAGCGGCGCTTGACGCCTCACTCTCAGCCGACCTGAACGCGCGCATCGCCGCAATCACTGCCGCCGGTGACCCCCCAACACCGCCCGCTGGCTACAACGGCACCGCGTGGGTTGAGGGCTTCCAAGCCGCCAACGTGGTATTCCGCGCGTCAATTGTCACCGCCCAGGCCGCTTTGTCGCAGTCGCTGGCGACCGCCACGACCGCGTGGGACCGCAAGGCGGCTCGACTCACGTACCAATTGGCTGTCGGCAACGCGATGGTAGTGCACAGCATCGCGATCGAGGCACTGGGGACTCCTCCCACTCACCGCGGTCAACCGTCGTAACGATTCACCCAACAATAAGAAACGGCGTGTCTCTTCGGAGACACGCCGTTTCTTCATTTCACAGCTGAATCGTGATCCGATTCAACACTGTTCGAACCGCTAGTCGGGTCTGACCCCCCTCAAAGTGTTGGCGACCAATTCATGAGCAAACTCATCGCTCAAGGGTTCGTGTCTCGCGATGAGGCGGTAGTAGACCGGCCCGTACAACTCATCCATCAAGACCGGCAGAGACACATCGCTTCGAATTTCACCTCGATTGATGGCTCGCTGTAAGACCACGGTGGCCGCCTCGCGCCGAGGCTGTAGCCAGCGGATCCGCAACATCTCGGCGAGCGCCGGATCCGATTGGGCGTGACCGAGGAGTTCGGCCATGACATAGCCCGCCCGCCCGCGAAACGTCTCAATCACGGAAAGAATCTGGACCGTGATATCCCTGACGACGTCTCCGGTATCGGGAAAGACACTGGTCTCTCGAAACCGATGAAAATAGGCGTCAATCGCGACGGCGCCGCGGCTCGGCCACCACTTGTAGATGGTTACCTTGCTCACTCGCGCCCGCGCGGCGATCGCTTCAATGGTCGTCCCTGAAAATCCCGACTCCAGCATGAGATCGGCCGTGGCGTTCAGAATCGCGAGACGCGTCGCCTCGCTGCGCGGACGTCCCGGGCGCGAACTGCTGGAGATCTCTTGGGTCACCCTCAAACTCTAGTTCATGTACGCATCGTTCAGTAAGTCTGCTACACTAAACAGCAATCATTCGCAGGAGGTCTTGTGCCCGATATTGCCATAGCGGCTACTAATCAGAAACGGCTCAGCCGCGCTCTCGTTCTCCTCTTTGCGGTGGCGTGCGGAATTTCAGCGGCAAACCTCTACTACGCCCAACCGGTGCTCGGCAGTATCTCTCGTTCATTTCACAGCAACTCCGGCACCGTGGGTCTCATCATTACGCTCGCTCAGATCGGTTACGCGATCGGCCTCGCCTTCATCCTCCCCCTCGGCGACATATACCCGCGCCGTTGGCTTGTGCCATCCGTTTTGCTGATTACCGTTGCCGGACTCGTCGTCTCGGCGTTCGCACCGAACGTGTCGGTGCTCGTGGCGGTCGCGTTTGTCGTGGGATTGGGCTCAGTCGCGGCACAACTGCTGGTCCCAATGGCAGCGTCGCTCTCCAGCGATCACGAACGCGGTCGGGTCGTCGGAATGGTGATGAGCGGGCTCTTGCTCGGCATACTGCTCGCACGCTCGGTGTCGGGAGTCATCGCGCAGCTTTCCAGCTGGCGAGTCGTCTACGTCATTGCCGCCCTGATGACGTTCACCTTCGCCGTCGTTCTGCAGCGTCTTTTGCCCCACGAGGTTGAGCGGCCGCGCGTGCGCTACACAGCATTGCTTTCAAGCGCCGTGCACTACTTCGTGACCGAGTCACTGTTGCGCCGGCGCGGCCTCTACGGCGGACTGGCCTTTGCCGCCTTCAGCGTCTTCTGGACCACGATGGCGTTTCTCTTGAGCGGCGCCCCGTATTACTACAACGACCTCACCATTGGACTCTTCGGCCTCGTTGGTGCAGCGGGCGCGCTCTGCGCCAACTTCGCGGGACGCTGGGCGGACCGTCGTTGGACGAAGCCCACCACCCTGGTGTTCGCGGTCATGATGGCTATTTCGTTCCTCACTTTGTGGTGGGGACGCCACAATTTGGCCATGCTCATCGTGGGCATCATTGTCTTGGACATCGGAGTTCAAGGAACGCAGGTGACGAACCAGTCGCTGATCTACCGACTGGCCCCTCACGCTCGCAGCCGAATTAACTCGGCCTACATGGTCTGTTACTTCGTCGGCGGAGCGCTCGGCTCGTGGATCGGCAGCATGACCTACGAGCACTTCCACTGGGCGGGCGTGTGCGTGCTGGGCGCCGCGATCGGAATCGTCGCGACAGTGCTCGCCGTGATCGACTCGTTGAGTAAGACTCCCCACCCGTCACCGACAGGCTCCGCGCCACAGCCAACTACATCTAGCTCTCGATAACGACACGACCGTCGACGCTGGCGCGTCGACGGTCGTGTGTTTACTGTGACGAAGTCAGTTGGAAGTTGACGTTGACGTTGACGTTGTCGAGTCACGGCGTCGTGGCAAGACCCAACCCGGACGCGGAAAGTGGCACGTATAACCGTTGGGGTACTTCTCCAAATAGTCCTGGTGCTCGGGTTCCGCCTCCCAGAACGGTCCCGCCGGCGCGACCTCGGTGACAACGATGCCGGGCCATATTCCCGACGCCTCGACATCCGCGATGGTGTCCTCTGCGACTTTGCGCTGCTCATCGTTCAGGTAGAAAATCGCGGAACGGTAGCTCGTGCCGACGTCGTTGCCCTGGCGGTTCACCGTTGTCGGGTCGTGAATCTGGAAGAAGAATTCCAGAATCTCGCGGTACGACGTCACGCTCGGATCGAACGTGATCTCGATGGCTTCGGCGTGGGTCCCGTGGCGGCGATACGTCGCGTTCGCGACGTCTCCCCCGCTGTAGCCCACTCGGGTTGAGACGATGCCGGGGCGCTTTCGAATGAGGTCTTGCATTCCCCAAAAGCAACCGCCGGCCAGGATGGCCTTCTCTTCACTCACTTCGACTCTCCTTTTGATGACGATGATCGATCGAATAGCGACTTGTAGTCGCCGTACCCTTCTTTATCCAAGTCGTCGTAGGGCACAAAGCGCAACGCCGCCGAATTAATGCAGTAGCGCAGCCCGCCCTCCTCGGGCGGGCCATCGGGAAACACGTGACCGAGGTGGCTGTCAGCGTTGGTCGAACGGACTTCCGTCCTCTCCATTCCGAGGCTGCGATCGCTGTTTTCGATGACGTTCTTGGGCTCAAGCGGCGCCGTAAAGCTGGGCCATCCGCATCCGCTGTCGTACTTCTTGGTGGAGGCGAAGAGCGGCTCGCCCGACACCACGTCGACGTAGATGCCCGCTTCTTTGTGGTCCCAGAACTCGTTTCTAAACGGCGGCTCCGTGCCACGCTCTTGGGTGACGTGATACTGCTCGGGGCTCAGGTGAGCCAACTTCTCATCGCTCTTTTGGTACTGATTTGACACTCTGACTCCTTCTCATTGCGACAGTCTTATAGTCATCCGAAGTTCGATCATCGTTACAGTCGCCATTACAGCGCAACCGGCGCCCAGTGGCGACCGCCGTCAAAAGTCATGATCATGCTATTGGTCCCATTCCTTCGCTGGACGATCGCGACTCCTTGCTGCGCGCTCTGGAACGTCAGAGTGAAGACCCATCCGCCTTGGTAGACAACTGTCCAATGTCGACCCTCGTCGACGCTCCGCACAATCTGGTCAGTGTTGTTCGTATTGTCCTGCAGAATACGTCCGAGGACAATCACGCCTGGCGAGGGGATTGCGGGCAGATCATCATATTGAAGGTTTGGATGCAACTCCGCCCCATAGGTGAACGTGCGTCCGCCATTATTCGAGAAATAGAGCCAGTTGGACTGAAGTTTGGCGCCCGGGGGTGCCGTTTTGGATAGCGGCGACGCGAACCCCCCCATCTGACACACCACCATGAGGTTTCGCGTCGTCACCGCGACGGGTGCGACGTAGCTATTGCCCACCGAGTAACACGGTGGGGCCCACTTAACCCAACTTCCGTGGGTGAGTCGAGCACTGCCGGAGACGCCGCGATCGTTTCCCACGACGAGCCACCCGGTTGTTCCCTTCAGGACGATAGACCCGCCAGGCTCGGCTCCTCCCGCGGGAAGATTCAATGTGGGTGCGCGCAACACTCGCCAATCGTCGCGACCAACCGGAGAACTCTCGAGTGAGACTCGAAACGCCTTGTTCTGGGCAAGCAGGAACGCAGTCTGTCCTGTTGACTCAATGTCGTAGATCGAACCATAAGAGCCCATCAATGCGGTCGAGAGACGCTGCCACTTTCTCCCACCATCATGAGTGGACCAAAAAATCGGTCCATTTCTCAGCAGACCAAAGATCCAGCCGTCGTCTTTGTTAGCGAAATGAATCTTCATACCGGAGTCGCGGTAGAGCACCGTGCCGCTGGTGTTTCGATTGGCTAGCGCTACGAGCGCGCTCGGCAGCGGACGCTGCGACCATGATCGCCCGTGGTCCGTTGTCTCACGTAGCGACAGACAGGAGAGCTTCTCGGTGCAAGGTGTAACGCCTAACGCCCAACCAATCTGAGCGGAGGGGAACGAGAACGAGAGTGGTTCGATGTTGAGACTGGTCGAATGGGGAAGAAAAGACGAACTGCTCGTCGTAGTCGATGTTCCAAACGCGCTTCCGGCGAACGCCGCCGCTCCCACGGAGAAGATCGCCAGCAGCCTGAGGGGTCGGGAAGTTCTACCCCTCACTCTCGCTCGATGGGCTCAGTCTGAATGTCCATCTCTCGAGCTAGGGCCGAGATCTCTCTCGCTAGAGAGGCGTCTCGATCGCTGAGACCGTGAATCTCATGAGTAGTCAGGCGTACGGTCACGCTGGGGTAACGAAGATCGACATCCGGGTGGTGATTTGCGCTGTCGGCGAGAACTCCAATGGCATCGATGAATTCGACGCCCCGCGCAAACGATCCGCTGTGAAATGTCACGCTGACTTCGATTCCGATAACCCGCCAGTCGTCGACGCCCGGTGATTCGTGAAACTGCTGGGGCGTAATGGATTCCACCATCTCCGCAATCTATATCCGTCGCGCCGGTCCCGTGGTCGCAGCGCGCTACGTGTTTATGGACTCGAGTGACGCTGACGTGGACGATGGACGCATCTCCATCCAGCGCTCCGGATTGGAGAGTCCGACAAACCCGAATTTCCGGTAGAGCTCATGCGCGTCACTAGTAGCGAGCAGCATTCTGCGCACACCCCGTACCTCGGGATGTTCGACAGCCGATTGGACCAGGAACTTGCCGAGACCGCGCCCGCGATACCCGCTATCGACAAAGACGTCTGAGATGAGGGCAAATACAGCCCCATCGGTAATCAGTCTGGTGAATCCCACCTGCTCGCCGTCAGGAGCGAAGCATCCCAGAGAGATCGAACCCTGGATTGATCTCGTAACAACGTCCAGGGAGCTGCCCGCCGCCCAATAACTCTCCTCGCTGAGCCATCGATGAACCCGTGGAATATCTATTCGCGCGCGGTCATCAGTGACCACAAATCCGTCCGGTCGCACTACTTCCATTCGTCAAATGTAACGGCGGCGTATGACAGGCCCTCGTTAGCCTCCGACGTGTGGCACCAGTTCGACAGCAGCTCAACGATCGTCAGCGCGAAGCCGCCTCATTCGGGGACGGACCGCTTCGTGTCCTCGCCGGGCCCGGGACGGGCAAAACGACCACCTTGAGCGCACGAGTCGAGTTCCTTCTCGAACGCGGAGTCGAGCCGGAACGAATTCTCCTGCTGACTTTTACCCGGCGATCAGCACGCGAAATAATTGGTCGCGTGCGTGCGTCGCGGCGCGACGAACGAGTTCAGCGCGTGGCGGGCGGAACGTTTCATTCGGTGGCGCATCAGACGTTGCGACGTCATCACGCCTCCGTGGGACTGCCCGAAGGCTTCGGCGTCCTCGACCAAGGCGATAGCGCCGATCTTCTTGATCTCGTGCGAGGCGATCTGGGAATACTCAGCGGTCAGCGCCGACTGCCGAAGAAGGCGACCTTGGCCTCCCTCTATTCGCGTTCCGTGAATACTGGGATACCGCTTCGAGACGTCATGATCGAGATCACTCCGTGGTGCGTCGAACACGGCGACGACGTCGCGACGCTCTTTCGCGCCTTTGTCGCGAGAAAGCAGTCGCTCGGGCTACTCGACTTCGACGACCTTCTACTTTTCTGGCGCTTCGCTGTTCAGCATGAGGTTCTCGGAAAGAAGCTCGGATCCTCGTTCGATCACATACTCGTGGACGAGTTTCAAGACGTCAACCTCTTGCAACTCGACGTCTTGCGTGGTCTTCGCCACTACGACTCTCGCGTGACTCTCGTCGGCGATGACGCGCAGGCCATCTACGGCTTTCGCGGGGCGTCGCCTCGGTACCTGCTCGACGCGGAGAAGTACTTCGATGGACTCACCACTATCACTCTGAATGCCAACTATCGATCGTCCGCGCCCATCCTCAACGTGGCGAACGCGCTCGCGGCCGACGCTCCTGAAGGTTTCACGTCCGTACTTCGCGAAGAAGTGGTGACGGTCGGCGCCACGCAACCGTCGTTGATTCACTGCGTCGATGAACGCCACCAGTCGACGATTGTCGCCGAACGCGTGCTGGAACTCTATGAACAGGGAGTATCTCTGCAACGCCAAGCCGTCCTGTTTCGCGCCGCGCACCACAGCGCCGATCTCGAAATCGAACTGTCACGGCGTCGCATTCCGTTCATCAAATACGGAGGACTCCGCTATCTGGAGGCGGCCCACGTGAAAGACCTCCTGGCCGCCTTTCGCCTCGTGGACAACCCCCGTGACGAGATGGCTTGGTTTCGGATTCTGCAGTTGATGCCGGGGGTTGGTCCGGCGAAGGCCCGACGCGCCATCGACGCACTTCGCAGCGACGATCGACTGCTCCCCCTCTCTATGTCGGTGGTGAACCAACGTTGGGATCTCGTGAATGACGTACTGCCCAGCGAATCACAGGAGATGTCCCAAGGACTCATCGGCGCGCTCTGTTCGACCAGCGATGAACCTCTCGTCGCGCATGCCGATCGACTGCGCCTCGCGATGGCGCCGCTCGTTCTCTCGACATACGAAGACGCACTTCCGCGCCTGGAAGACCTCGGAGCGCTGGTACTGGCCTGCACCGACGCGACTCGGTTGAGCGACGTGGCGGCGGCGCAAGCGCTCGATCCCCCACACTCAACGGGCAATCTGGCCGGACCTCCCATGATGGATGAGGACTGGCTCGTGCTCTCAACCGTCCACTCGGCGAAAGGCCTCGAGTTCGATGCCGTGCATGTCATCCACGCCGCAGACGGGAATTTTCCTTCCGACATGTCTCTCGGAACACCGGAAGGGCTCGAAGAGGAGCGCCGACTTTTCTACGTGGCGGTCACGAGGGCTCGTCGAAATCTCGCCATCTACGTGCCGCTTCGCTACCATCACCACCGCATTCGCGACGAGCACTCGTGGGCTCAGCCTTCACGCTTTCTGAGTGAATCCGTGCGTCTGACCCTCACTGATGTGGTCATCGCCGATGAGTCCAACGTGACAACAGTCGAATCCCCGCCCGTGGTACTTGACAGCTTTGGCGCCGTGGCGACGCAGATTTCGCAGCTGTGGTAACTCTTGATGACAGTGGATGACATAACCGTGCTATGGTGATGTCAGCGAATGACATCGCTCCGCAACCATCGTTGTGAGAAGAAATCTGGAGGAATTATGCGCGTTTTTGTTACCGGTGCGTCCGGTTGGATCGGCTCCGCCGTCGTTGCTGAACTGCTTGGTGCGGGTCATCAGGTCGTTGGACTTGCTCGCTCCTCGGAATCGGCCGACGCTCTAAGCGCCGCTGGCGCGGAAGTACAACTCGGCGACCTCGATGACCTCGACGTCCTGAAGAGTGCCGCTAGTTCGTCAGATGGCGTGATTCACCTCGCGTTCAAACACGAGCTCGCTTTCAGCGGGAACTTTCAGGCGGCCGCCGACGCGGACCGACTCGCCGTCGAAGCCTTCGCTGAAGCGCTCGCGGGCTCTGATCGTCCCTTCGTTCTCGCCTCAGGCATTCTGGGCATTGCGCCGGGCCACGTTTTGACAGAAGCCGACGGTCACGTTCGCGATCCGTCCTTCGCCGCGCTGGGCGGTGGTCCCGTGGCTCGCTGGGAGACCGCTGAGTTCACTCTGTCTCTCGCGTCACGTGGGGTTCGTTCATCGATCGTGCGTCTTCCCCCCACCAACCACGGAGACGGCGACAACGGATTCGTAACGAATCTCGTCAACGTTGCCCGCGAGAAGGGCGTCTCTGGCTACGTCGGCGACGGAGCCAATCGCTGGCCAGCGGTGCATCGACTCGACTCGGCGAAACTCTTTCGCTTGGCCGTGGAGGAGGCACCCGCAGGAACGACGTTGCACGCCATCGCCGACGAAGGGGTTCCGATACGTGAGATCGCCGAAGTCATTGGCCGGCACTTGAGTGTTCCCGAAGTCTCCATCGGCGCCGAGGACGCGGGCGAACACTTCACCTGGATGGCTCACTTCATCGCCATGGACAGTCCCGCATCGGGCAAAGTCACTCAAGAGCTTTTGAAATGGGAACCGACCCAGCAAGGGCTCATCGCTGACCTCGACGAGGGCCACTACTTCAATCGATAGATCTGCGGTACCAGTCGATCACGGGCAGAGAGTTGAAGATGACGTGATCGGCTGATCAGTCGTCGGGAAGAGCGGCGTAGTCGCGCTTCGCTTTTCTATACCAGCCCATACCCGCGATGGGGTTCTTCCATCTCCCCTTCATCTCTTTGAGGGCGCCTTCGTGCGCGGCGTCGCCGGCGGCCACCGCCTCTTTTAGATGCTTGTCTTGCGCCTTAATCACCTCGTCGGCGGTATTTCCATGGTGCGCGTAGTCACACGGACCGCCCAGTTGCATGCAGGTCATTGTCTTCATGATCAGCTCGCCGCCTGAACGCGCACAAGGTTGCCCGACGGGTCGCGAACTGCGAAGTCTCGCACTCCCCACGGCTGCTGCGTCGGCTCTTCGAGAATTTCGGCGCCTGACGCTCGCACCTTTTCGAAGGCGGCGTCAAGATCGTCGGAGCGAAAGATGGCCGCTTGAAATGTACCGCGTACCACGAGCGACAGCAGTTCGTCTCCCTCGGTCTGCGAACGACCACCGTGGGGCTGCGACAGGACAATATTGACGTCTTGCCCCGAGGCGCC
This sequence comes from Acidimicrobiales bacterium, assembly GCA_049790955.1. Classification (GTDB taxonomy): domain Bacteria; phylum Actinomycetota; class Acidimicrobiia; order Acidimicrobiales; family RAAP-2; genus RAAP-2. The sequence goes on along the minus strand of JBAQZL010000138.1, from coordinate 21,797 downwards.
GACGGTGATCCATCGAAAGCCCTCGGATGAGACGTCCATGCGGACTTCAAGACCGAGGGCGTCGCGGTAAAAGCCGAGAGCGGCGTCGGGGTCGTGAACGAGGATGAACATTGCGGAGATAGTGACTGACATGCGCCGAATTTAGTTCTATTCGCTCGTCGCGCGCTTCTTAGATCCTGCTTTCTGTGTTCAGTAGCACCTCAGACAGTGACCGGTATTCGCCGCGGTCGCGTCGCGTACATGCTCACGCACGAGGGAACGACCTCCAGATGACGATGATTCATCGCGCGATACTGCGACGGCGTCACGCCAACGATTTCGCTGAAGCGCGAGCTAAAAGAACCGAGCGACGTACATCCCACGGCGAAGCAAGCATCGGACACCGACGTTCCCTGGCGGAGAAACAACTTGGCTCGCTCAATGCGCCGGGTCATGAGGTAGGAGTAGGGAGTCTCTCCATAAGCCGCGCGAAACTTGCGCGAGAAGTGGGCAGGCGACATGAGCGCCTCGCGGGCCATGCTCGACACGTCGATGGGGTCTGCGTAGTGGCGATCCACGTGATCTCTAGCGCGGCGCAGGTGCACAAGATCGGCGATCTCCTCGGGTCTCATATGCACGACGATACATATTGATGGCGGAGCCCCAGCGTGAGATTCGACCGCTCAAGGACCCTCTCGACTACTACTCCTTGCGTTGCTACGTCCGACGTAGTAGCGTGAGCGCATGGCACGAAAACTCAAAAATGGTGCAGTACAACGGCCGAACGATCCCCCGATCCTCATCCTCACCAGCCTGGCCGGTGGACCCAAACACGGGCACGCCCTTTCGAAAGATATACAGGATTTCGCCGGAGTGACCCTGGGTCCCGGCGCCCTCTACGGTGCCATCTCCCGCCTGGAGGAGCAGGGCCTCATCGAGCCGTTGGAAGCACGGGACCGTCGACGCCCGTATCGAATCTCGGCTACGGGGTCGATCTATCTCTCGGAGGTCGTGAGCGAGATGCAACGTCTCGCTAACGAAGGCTCCCGGCGATTGACCCTCGCCGACAAATCCATTCCTGCTCGGCCCCGTCCGAGAGTCGCCGGTAGTTCGGCCTGAGCACCCGGTAGATGGTTATGAACACTCGCACCACAAAGTCCATGCTTCGCTGGTATCCCGCGCGGTGGCGATCGCGCTACGGCGACGAGTTCGTTGCGATGATCGAAGATGACCTTGAAGGACAAAAGGCAACACTTCGCTATCGACTTTCTCTGGCCCGAGCCGGGTTCAAGGAGCACCTCCATGATGCGGGTCTCGTTGGCGAGTCAGCGTCGCCCACTGAGCGAATCCGCGCCGGTTCCCTGAGCGTCCTCTGCGCATTCTCGTTGTTCGTTATTGCCGGAATTGGCATCGCGAAGATCAGCGAACACTGGGGACGGTCCGTGCCCGAAAGTTCCCGGCACTTGCCCACCGGCTCGTTCACACTCTTTCAGGTATTGGCCGGGGCTTGTTGTTCGGCGGTGCTCGTTGCGGCGGTGATGCTTCTGCCCGCCTTCACACGTTTCCTACGCGACGGAGGTTGGAAGCACATCAAGCGTCGAGTCCAGTGGGCGGTGGCCGTCACGCTGGTGACTGGCGCGGTGATTGGAAGTCTGACTCTCTGGGCTCAGCGCCTGAATTTTGATCAACGCAACGACGGATTCGGCTGGTACCAATTTCTGTTCCTGATCGGCGCAGTCTTTGTCGCCGCCACGATAGCCACGTGGTTGGCGTTGGCTGTTGCCGCAACCCGACGACTCAGTCTTGGCTCGGGCCAAGTCAAGCTTGCGGGAGGGCTAGCTATTTCGGTAGCGATATGTATGCCCATTATGACCGCGGCGCTGGCGTTCTGGTGGGCCTCGATCGCGACGGCTGCGCCCTGGTTCTTGGCTGATGCGCCAACCGGCACGTCTTCATCGCCGTTCGAAGTCAATCTTGTTTTCGTACTGATCCTGATGACCATCGCTTCTACCATCGGCATGTTTGGACTACTACGAGTCATACGAACGTGGCGAATATTGCGGGTCGCGTAGCTAGAAGACCTTAACGAAGTTCCAAGTTGTGTTCGAGGCGCGGACGTTCGGCGTCACAGAAAATAGTTTCCGCCACCTCATTCGGATCTGAAGGTTCAGGGGATCAGCATGGTTCTAGACGGACTCTCCGAGATAGACGGCACGCACACGCGGGTCTTCCAAGAGGTTGGCCGCGGTGTCTCCGAAGACAATGCGACCGTTCTCCATGACGTAGCCGCGATCGGCCAGACGTAGCGCCTGCTGGGCGTTCTGCTCCACCACGAAGACCGTCGTACCCTGCTCGCGAATCTCGCTGATGATCTGAAAGATCTGTTGAATAATCTTGGGCGCGAGTCCCATCGAAGGTTCATCCAGCAGGAGAAGCCGAGGCTTCGACATCAGCGCTCGCCCGATCGCCAGCATCTGTTGCTCGCCACCAGAGAGGTTCGAACCCTTTTGCTTGCGACGGTCTCTCAGGATGGGAAACATCTCGTAGATCTCGTCGATGTCTGCCGCGAGCGATCCTCGCCGACGAAAGGCGCCCATCTCAAGGTTCTCTTCGATCGTCATCCCTCCGAAGATCCGACGTCCTTCGGGTACGTGACTGATGCCAAAGGACGAGAACTCGTGAGCCTTCACGTTGGTGATGTCGCGATCCTCGAAGAAGATCGAGCCACTGGAGGGCGCGTGCAGCCCCGACATCATGCGCAGCGTCGTGGATTTTCCCGCACCGTTCGCGCCGAGCAGGGTGACGATCTCGCCCTGTTCGATCTCAAAGGAGATCCCGTGCAGAGCCTCGATGACCCCGTAACGGACAACCGCGTTCGTGACCTTCAACATTACGCGCTCGTCTCATCGTGCGTTGTACCGAGGTATGCGTCAACGACGTCTTGATTCGCGCGAATCTCCTCGGGGGTTCCTTGGGCGATCACCGATCCGAAGTTGAGTACGTAGAGCCGCTCGGCCAGAGCCATGACGAGTCTCATGTCGTGCTCGATCAGGAGAACACTCACGCCACGCTCATCGCGCACCCGGCGAATCAGCGTCGTCAACTCGATCTTCTCCGAGGGGTTGGTGCCGGCCGCGGGCTCGTCGAGCAAGATCACTTCTGGATCGGTCGCCAGGGCACGAGCGATCTCCAGTCGACGTCGTGCCCCATACGAAAGCTGCGAGGCGATCGTGTGCGCGTCGCCAAAGAGACCAACGAATCTGAGAACGTCGCTCGCGACGCGGTCCGACTCCTTCTCACCGCGGCGCGTTCGAGGACCTTTCACCAACGCGCCGACCACGCCTAGCCCCGTGTGGTCTTCAGCGCCGATCTTCGCGTTCTCAAAGACGGTGAGCGCACTGAAGAGTCGTGAGGCTTGGAACGTCCGCGACACTCCCGCGTGAGCGATGCGATACGGCTTCTTGCCAATGACGCTAAGGGGAGGAGCTTTCGTCGAGGAGAAGGTGATCTTCCCCTCTTGGGGCTGATAGACACCGGTGACGGAGTTAAACAGCGACGTTTTGCCGGCGCCGTTAGGTCCGATCACGGCAAGAATCTCTCCGCGGCGCATCTCGAGGGAGACGTCGCGTAGCGACACCACGCCACCAAATCGCAAAGTGACGTTTTCGACTGTGATGAGGAGGTCGTCGCTCACAGCGGTCCAAAGACTTCCGGCTCATTTCCGGCGAGAACCTCGTCGAGGTGACCTTCGTGTTCCGTCTCGTAGCCCTGAATCTCGCGTTGGCGACGCCGCGAGGGCAAGATGCCCGCAGGTCGGAAAATCATCATGATGATGAGGAGCGCTCCAATGTACATATAGAGGTCTTGGAGCTGGTAACCCCACGGCTGATAGTTGTCGAGGTAGCTCGTCACGAACTGCACGATGATCGCACCGATAGCGACGCCCCAGATCGATCCCATACCGCCGAAGATGACGAGGACCAGCACGTTCACCGACACCGTGTACTGGAACAAAGTCGGATTTATGTTGCCGATGAGACCCGCGGTGAGAACACCGCCGAATCCGCCACTGGCGGCGCCCACCGCAAATGCCGACACCTTGTATTTGAGAGGGTTGATGCCAATGGACTCGGCCGCGACCTCGTCTTCACGTATGGCCACCCAGGCTCGACCCACGCGCGAATACTCAAGCGACGTGAACACGATGAGAAAGACGGCGACGAAAATCAAACACAGGTAGTAGTAGGGGGTCGGATTTATCCCCCAGTGATAGTTGAAAAATCCCAGATGGAGTGAGAACGTCGGCGTCGTGAGAGAACCTTCACCACCTCCCGTCAAGCCGCTTTGCGTTCCGACGAAGTCGTCGATGATGAGGGCAAAACCAAGGGTCACGATGGCGAGGTAGTCACCGCGCAGCCGTAGGGTCGGAATACCCAAGAGAACGCCGAAGGCCATCGCGAGCACAATGGCGATAGGGATGCACCACAGAGTTGGGATCGGATGGTGGAACGGGGCCGGTGTCGGCAGCACGCCCGTGAACCAGGCCGTCGTGTAGGCGCCAATCGCGTAGAAGGCCGCGAACCCGAGGTCCAACAGCCCCGCGAAGCCCACCACTACGTTGAGACCGAGGGCCAGAAGTATCCATACGCCGATTTGCTCAACGATCAGATACATCCAGAACTGCTCGTGAACGAACTTCGGCAGTATGAGCGCTATGACGATCACGGCGGCGATGAGTACCCACCGATTGGTACGACGCTGCATCACACGGTTCGGTAGATCCGTGACGTGCTTCACGCGGCGGCGAATCGTCATGGCGCGCGGTTGATAGAAGGAGATAATCAGCCAGGCGAGAACCCCGAGGGTTAAGAAGACGGCCCAGCGTTGCGTGCGAAAGATTCCGAAGTACGACACTGGTTCGAGGTACGAGGCGTGCACGCCCGTGTACGCCGGCACCCCAAACCCGCCGGGTCCCCCGGTCATCACCGCGGCCAGGGCGAAGAAGGCCAGCGTGCCGAAGAGACGCTTTAACGACTTTCTCGTCAGCAGGTTCACGCGGTTCTCCCCGACTTCTCGCCCAAGATACCAGTGGGCCGGATAATCAAGACGAGAACGAGAATCAAGAAGGTGTAGATCTCGGTCCAGGAAATATTTCCCTCAAAGGCAAAGGGTACGGAGAAGCTCCCGAAGAGACCGATGAGCATTCCCCCGAGCGCCGCACCGCGCAAGTTGCCAATCCCACCGAGGACGGCCGCAGTAAAGGCGTAGATGCCGAGCTCGGTGCCCGAGTTTTGGATGATCCCGTTTTGGAGCGCGTAGAGAAACCCCGCGGCTCCGGCGAGCGAGCCGCCAATGATAAATGTGAGCGTGATGGTGCGGTCGATGTTGACACCCATGAGCGATGACGTCTCGGAGTCCTGAGCAACGGCCCGAATGCCACGACCGAGACGGGTATGGCGCACGATGCGGTCCGCCGCAAGAAACATGACGATCCCCACGACCAGGCAGACGACTTCGATCGTGTGAATAGGTGTCCCACCGATGTAGAAGAGCGTTTGACCGGCGGGGAAGACTTCGGCGGGAAAGATGTTCTGTCCGTACCCGAACTCTTTTCCCGCGAGCGTCTGCAAGAAATAGGACGCCCCAATGGCGCTGATGAGATAGGCCAGCTTGGGAGCGTGTCTTCGCCGCAAGGGTCTATAGGCGACTTGCTCTACTCCGGTAGCGATCACGGCGCTGATGAGGCCGGCGAAGACAATGCCGGAAAATACGAGTCCGACGGACTCCCAACCGTTCGCCACTCCCGCACCCAAGATGCCGTGGGTGAGAAAAACCGCGGCGAAGCCACCACACATGAAGACCTCACCGTGCGCGAAGTTAATGAGCCCGAGCACGCCGTACACCAAGGTGTAGCCAACCGCGATCATCGCGTATAACGCGCCATTTTCGAGCCCGGTGGCGGTGTAGGCCCAAAACCCGCTTCGAATCTGATCGAACCCCGACAGCCAGAAGTGGGCAAATCCCATGTACTTAGAAATCCTTCACTAGACGTAGACGCCACTGGGGCCGGGGCGCAAACCCCGGCCCCAGTGGCAACTAATTTTTGAAGGCTATCAGCCGACGCTCGTGACGAGCGTGATTACGCCATTGTCGACTTCGGAAATCTGAACAGCACCCTTGTCAACTTTGAGGTCGCCATCGCCTTGGAAAGAAATGGGTCCCGTCACGCCGACGAAGGACACCTTGTGCAGTGATGCCACGGTCTCCTTGCGCAGTGTCGCGATGTTCGAGGTCTTCTTGTCCGCAACCAAAGCCTTGATGATCGCGTCCGTCGCGTCGTACGACTGAGCGGCGTAGATCGCCACTGACGCCTTGACCTTCGTCAACGCGGTGAACTCACTGGCGAGCTTGCCGGTGAAGTAGCTCACCTTGCCCGTTGCCGACTCACTGAGGAAAGCTCCATTGGCAGCTGTCGCCGGTGACGTGCTCGTCATCAATGACGAATCATTGGAACCGTCACCCGACATGATTACGTGAGTGGCCGTCGTGTAACCATCGCTCGCGAGGTCACCGAGAAGCTGTCCGAACTCCCCGGCGTATCCGCCATAGAAGATCGCGCTGGGGTCAGACTGAGCCAACGAGGTTGCGAGTGTCGCGTACGCACCGGCGTTACCACCGCCACCTTCGATGTAGTTCGCAATTGACTTCGTGGTCACCGTCGCACCGAGCTTGGTCGCTTGGGCTGCAACGACGTTAGCTAGGCCGGTACCGTAGAACGACTCGTCGCCAATGACGGTGATGGTCTTCTCGCCCTTGGTGGTCACGAGGTAGCTGGCGTCAGCCGAACCCTGAACTGAGTCGTCGGCCACGGTACGGAAAAAGCTGCTGTCCGAGCCGCTCGCAAGAGCCACAGCCGTCGCAGACGGGCTCACTTCAGCAATGTTCTTCTGGTGGTAGTACTTGTACGAAACCTGCGAAGGCCCAGAGAACGACGGTCCGACAATCGCGACCAAACCCTTGGTGCCTGCTGCCTTTTGGGCAGCCCCTGGGGCAACTGTTGACGAACCTTGGTCGTCGAACTTTTCGGCCTTGAGCTTGAACTTGTACTTGCCGCTGGCGTTCGCCTGGCTAATGGCGAACTCCACACCCGCGTATTCGTAGAGTCCATAGTCGGAGTCGCTACCGGTAAACGGACCCTGAACGCCAATCGTGTACGTGGGCTTTGAAGCCGCTCCACTGATTGCGCTTCCGGCAATGAGCGGCACCGCTGTCATAGCCAGCACTCCGGCAGAGGCAATTGCCACTGTCTTATTCCAACGAAGCTTCATAAGCTACGTCCTCCCTTGATTGAATTCCTTGTACTGCTCGCCACCACAGCCCCTTACTCGTCACCTAGGTGACGAGTGTGAAAACTGCAGGCGAAATCAAAGCCGATTTGACTTTCGCAGAACTCTATCAGTGGACATTGCGTAGTAATAGGGCGCCCGCCATAATGAAATACGTCTGAAACAGGGCCGAAATCCCGAAGACTCACAGCTGGTTCTTCCTCGGAGCCCCGGCCATTTCCCCACCCAAGGATGTGTCATTACGATCTTCCCGGCATAAGGAAAGGCGAACTTCACCGTGAGACGACGTTCTTCTGTTGCCACAAAAGGTAGATCCGAGTCCCGATGACGGAGACCAGCTGTTGGTGGGCTTCGAATCCACTGTTACCCGGAATGTCATCCGCGTATATGGACCCATGGGGCCCAAAGGCGAAGTTCGTCAACGAGAAGTATTCGCCGCGAACCTTGTCAAATTCGAATACAGATGCCAGTCGTTTCTGCTCCACTTTGACAATTCCGGATCCGGTGGCGGCGTACACGGCGCCACCCGGACCCCTCTGCAGTATCGAATAGTCTCCCCCGCTTTGCCTCGCGTTCGCCACATAGAACGCGACATCGCGATGGGTGACCTGCCATATCGCCCAACCGGTAACTCCCGAGAGATCCACAGTTCCGCGAGCGCTGACGGCGATCTCTCCCGTGCCCAGAGGATCGGGCGGAACTCTCAGGCCGCCCGAATGAGGCGGACCCGAGCGAGCGGTGATGGGAAGCAGATCGAGCCGGCCCGATGAGGTCAGTTTCAGCACCTGCCACCCGGTCGAGATATAAATCTGGCCGTGAACTCCGATCGCCATCGAGAGTTGTGACCCAAGCGAATCAGAAAGTGCCGAAGTAATGCTGGTGAGGAAGTGCGGACGACTTCCACCTCCGTCGCCAGCGACGGTGTGAATGACGCCCTGGGCGTTCACGACACGCACGCGAGTGCCATCGACAATGTAGAGATTGCCGCCCGGGCCAAACGCTATCTGAGAGATTTTCGACAGTTCCGCCTTATACGCGGGTCCACCGTCGCCCGCGAATCCCACTCGTCCATCGCCCGCAACGACACGAAATCGGCCGTTGCTGAGTCGAACGAGGACTCGGTCACGAGCGACGTCGACGACGTAAAGTTTTCCGCTCGGACTTACGGCGACTGAACCCGCGACGGCGAGCGAGGCGTACGGACCGACAGGAATAGCGGGTGTTACGCCCGCATCGTTTGAGCCTACGGACTGTGGTTGCCTCGCCTTTGTGGAACCGCCGCTCAGTTCAACGACGAGCGCCACCGTGACGAGCAGCGCCGTGACCGCGGTCGCCGCGGTCACGAGACGTCGACGTCGTGCCTTACGGCGCGCTTCCTTTATAAGTAATTCTCCTGGATCGACCGACTCCAGAGAAGCGTCACGTCCCGGCGCGCTTCCTATGATCGCCATAGCGCACTCACATGGCCGTTCGGCGAGATCATCAAGATGGCGGAGACTGACGTAAACGTGTTCCCCGTATTTGTGTCGACGTAGATGGTTCCATCATCGGATAACGCAAGACCATCCCCGCCTATAAATGTGTTGTGTTGAGAACTGTCTCCCGGGTGGCCCAAGGCCCGATTGAGAGATGCACCTGAAACCCTCGTCGGCTTCACCGCGCCCGCATCGCTGATCCAAAAGAGCCCGAATCGACACGACAAAAGAACCGATCCCTTCGATGACTCCACCAACGAGGGCGCACTGCCGTCTCCGCGATAGACACCGAGAAATTTGAGTGATCCCGTACGTTGACGTTCGTACAGACCCCATCCGCCGCCGCCCCCGGCGTCAAACAGATCACCGCGAGAGTCAAAGGCAATCTGCGAAGGCTGTAGAAAATCCCACTGCACGCCCGGACTTGACCACACCCCTTTCCAATTCTTAGGGACTGTGCCCCTCTTACCGACCACCCAGCGCAGAGTCCCATTCGCCTCGAGACGGTAGATAGCCCCGCTCGCAATGTAGAGATCGCCGCCGGTTCCGAACGTCACACCATTCGGATCACGGAGGTCGACGGACAGCGCTGGCTCGCTCTTCGTCCCCAGCGGCGAGCTTCCTCCGCCGGCAATGGTCGTGATGACTCCATCAGCCAATACTTCACGCACTCTGTTGTTTCCAGTATCGGAGAAGTAGAGAATCCCATTTCTCACGACGACTCCTGAGTTCGTCGTGACGTTGATTCGCGCATCGAGGGCTTGACCCCCGTCGCCTGAGTACCCTCGCCGGCCATTGCCAGCCACTGTTTCGAATTTGCCCGATCTCAAACGCCGGAGAATTTGATCTCGCTCGACGTCAACGACATAGAGCGTGCCGTTCGAAGAAACGGTCATCTGATATGGATGCTCCGGCGAAACGACGGCCCCCGTTGTGCCAGCCGTAGGACTGTGAAGACCGCTCGCCGCAGAGACCGATTTCGATGGCGTAGTGCCGTGTGTAGATATATACGTGACCGCGGCGGCACTGCTCAGGATCACGAACGCGAACAACCAGCGCATGCGACGCCGAAACGACTTTTGACGAGCCTCTTTGATGAGGAGTTCCGTGGTGACGGGATCGTCTTCGTCGATGACGCGACGGTGAGGCGGCGCAATGGTCATTGCGTTCGAGTTGGTGTCGGAGTCTTCACACGAACGGACCACACAACGTCGCTCACGTCAGGCCTTGCGCCTCGATGATCGCGACGACTTCTTCTCGGCGATAACCCTGCTCTCGTGCGTACGACAGGAGTTCGTTGATCCGTACCAGTACTGCACTTTGCTGGGGGGTACCGACGACGCGAACGCCTCGCCCCCTCGTAAAGTCGAGCAGCCCTTCATTGCGCAAGATGTGCAACGCGCGGATCATGGTGTTCTTGTTCACGCCCAACACGTCAGCCAAGTCCACGGCCGGTGGCAAGCGTTCACCCGGTTTTGCCTCGCCATCGGCAATGGCTCGCCGCAACTCTGCGGCAACCTGGTCGTAGATCGGAGTTGATTCATCTCTGTTGACTTCTGGAGTCCTCATAGTACTATCCGTCATAGTACCATTTCAGTTGACCACAACAAGGGGATTTCATGATCACTGCGCCCGCCGAACCGAGGGCCATCCCGAGAGAAATCGACGCGGGCGAATTACTCATTAAGGAAGCTCGGCGCAAAGCACGTCGACGTCGTCTCATCGTGACCGCATCGCTGATCGTCATCGCAGTCGCGGCGCTCAGCATCTTTGCGTTACTTTCCCCAAAATCCCGAATTCCTCAAACGACTTCGAATGTTGAATCAGCTGGAATACCGATGTGCACGAACTCATCTCTCCGAATTTCCGCGCAAAACGGAGACGGCCTTCATCACGGCGTTGAATTTCTCGCGTTCAAAAACATCAGTGGGACCTCGTGCACTCTGACGGGATATCCGGCAGTGACGGCGATCCTCGATAGCGCCAAAGGTCCCAGTCGCCTCGACGGCATGTATGCGCCCGCGCCGCCCAATTCCTCCAAGAGCGCTGTCGACGTCCAATATTCATGGGCGGGCGGAATTGATTCGGGCGACGCACCCTTGAAAAGTTTCGTAGCGCCCACGATCGTCTTAGTTGCACATAGCGGAGTCGCTTCATCGACGCTCAATTGGACCGACGGTCCCAACGGAGACGCCACCTGCCCGGCATTCACCGATATCGACGTCGACGTGGGCGGAGGTTCAGTAACGCGAATCGTACGATCGTACGAGCCCTTGTGCTACCAATTCGCAGTTACACCGATCGTGAAGGGCTCTTCGGGATCGATGTTTGTCAAGGCTGACTACTCGAAGAAAGCAAACGATCTCGTATATGCGCGTGACGACATCTCGGGCCTTCGCGCCAGTGCAGTCACCCTTTACCGTGAGTTACAACGCCCTCGAAAATTCACGTTTAACGAAGAGATGCAGGCTGCCGAATCTCTCGAAGACTCGCAGTATTTGATCGAGGACACGCCGTGGCCACAAGTGAATTCCTCCATGGCGGTGGTCGGTCAAGAAAGCGAGCGTCTGAGTGACTCTGCGTACCAGTTCTTCGTACAGTCGACTCACCCGAGCAACGTGAAGAAGCAATGTCTCGAGCTTCTGGCCAGCCTCAAGTCCCTCAACAAACTTCTCAGAGAGCTGTCGTAATACTTCGCCGGTCACCGAAATTAGTATGGCGCTACGGCCTGTAGGGGTTTCTACACGACGACGCTTGCGCAGTGCCAACACTTGGTCGCGGCGGCGGGAAGGTCACCACAGAGACACTCGGGGCATGTCTTCACGGCTGGCGGCGGTGTCGGCGCTCCAAAGACGACAGTGCCTTGCCGCGCCATGTACGAGCGGTATGGCACAACGAGAACCGAATAGACAACAACCATAAAAATGATGAAGTAGATGATTCCCGAAATGAAAGCGCCTAGCGCAATGAACTGGTGATTAATCGTCCAACCGAGTCCCGGGCTATTCGAGGAGCTACCGGCCAGGGAGTTAATCAGTGGAGTGATGATGTTGGTGGTGAAGGAAGTAATAAGTGCACTGAAGGCGAGTGCGACAACTAATCCCACCGCAATAATTATCAGTTCTCCCCTCATGAGGAAGTCCTTGAATCCCTTGAACATTGCAGTCTCCTTTTCGTCGGATGCCACACGACCATAGCCATTGCGGTTCGCGAATGCAGATGCCCTCAGTCGCTCAACCTCTCAGCCCTCACTTGGCAATTGTGCTGCACGCCCCCGAAGTCAGAGCAGCTTCACATCCTTGACGCCATAGTCGCGGCGTGTCACCGGGTGGCACCCCGCCAGCGTTCGAAAATGACCACACAGAGCATGAACTGCGGGCGTTGACACGAGAGATGTGCAGCCCGGCGACCGATCGCCACGAGTGAAGGCAACCGCGAAGTTGTAACCGTCGACGTACGACGAGGAGGGGCCCCGAACCTCCAGATAGATGGTGCTTCCAGCGAGCGCCACGACAGCAATGGTCAAGACGACAATCAGTACCTTGAGCGACTTCACTTACGCGCAGCGGACCGTGGGGTCAATCGAGGCTGGGCCGGTACCGGAGTCAAATATATGTGCTGAATCATGGGCCATCGTTTGCGAAGTTCTTCGTTAGTGCGTTCGATGGTCTGTTCGACGACGGCGACCGAAAGGTCGTCTTGAAAGATCACGTTTCCGTCCACCACCAAACTCATTGGTCCTACCACGACTGCAAACAGGTCAGATACCTCTTTGACTCCTGCTTGGGACGCAACGACGGAGCGCATCGCCCGAAGAGTCGCCGGAGACACGCCTCGCCCGCCGATGAGGTCACGGTTGATCTGCAAGAGAAATCCGGAAGCCGCGATAAGTAAGAGGCCGATGACAGCGCTGGCGATCGTGTCCGGAGTCGAGCTTTTCGATAGCTGGGTGGCCAACAAGCCCGCCGCCGCGACGATTGCACCTAGCACCGCACAACTTCCCGCGACAATGACGGTGACGGACGCGGGGTCCGTGCTGCGTCGTAGATACTCGCGCGGCGAAAAGTTTCGCCGAGACGCTTGATCGAGAAATGGACGAAGCCCGATCACGAGAGAATAGGCATCAAGCACCGCAGTACTGGCCAACACGATGTACGCCAACGCGTACGACTGCACGTGCGTCGGATGAAACGCCGATTGAACGGCCTCGTCGATGGCGAGGCCTCCGCCACCGAAGAAAAGGCCGAGCGCAGCGAAAAGTGACCAGAAGAAGCGCTCTCTCCCGTGACCGAGAGGATGACGCTCATCCGGTTCTCGAGCACTCTTAAGCACTCCTAGGAGCAAAAACACGACCACCAAAACTTCAGCAACGTTGACCGCGGTTTCCGCTCGAAGAGCGGTTGACCCCGTAATCCACGCGGCTATTCCAAGGCCGGCCACCTCTATGCAGTTCACCGCCAGCGCGGTAATGACTCCGATTTTCTTGGTCTCGTCTTCCGTATCTTCGGGCATGTGAACCGCCTACTCCGCGCCCGTGAGATGAGCGACGAATCGTTGTTCCCTCCATTGCAAACGCCTACTGACGCCACAGGTTATTTCGCAATTGCTGTCGCGCGCTCAACTCTGAAACTGCGACTACACCGAGCACGTCTTTGAGGGAACGACTTGGAGCAACGATTCGTTTGTGCCAACGGAGCGAACCAGGTACGGGTCACCTTTGTCAAAGGCAGCCATCTCTCGGTATCCGACTCCCAGCGGACTTCCGCTGGCGCGCCTTGCACCATTGACCGGATCCGCGCACACCGTCGGCCCGCGACCACCCGCGTCGACCAGCCACAGAACGCCACCCTCAACGTACGGCTCGGTGTCGAAAGTGAATCGACCTATCGATGACGCTGACGTAAAACTTCGACCTTTAAATAGGTGAATGGTCGTGGACTCAGTTTTGGTACTGGAAATGGGAACCCAGACTCCCCCTCGTACGACGGCAAATGGACCAGTGCTGTAGTTCGCGACTGTGCGCGTGCCAAGCAAGTGTCCGGAGTTCGATGAGTAATCGGTCAACACTGTGCGTGCGCTGTTCCGGGTGTCACCAAGTACGTAGAGAGAAGCACTGTTGAAAGACGGAGCGAAGGCTTCCGGGAACACACTGATCTTGACGGTCGCGAGAATCCCACCGTTCGCGGGGTTGATCCGATACAGATCCGTGGGGGTGGCCACCCACACACTGCGACCGGCAACGGCGACCAACTGCGTCGTGCCAGGAATTGTGAAGCGCGCGATGACTTTCAAAGTCAACGGGTTCACCTTCAACAGGAGTCGCCCATGGCCGGGGGTTAATGAAGTACCGGCATTTCCTAGCGGTGCGCCCGTCGCCCACCACAGCGCGTTGTCGCCGTAGGCAACGCTGGTAATACTCGGCAGCCTTGCTCGAGCGACCACACGAAGAGTCTTGCGATCAACGCGTATCAATGTTGCTGACGGTGCGCTACCGCTGTACTCAAATGTGCCAGTCAGAAAGATTGACTCGCGGTCAATCGCGGCAATGCTCGCTACTGGTCCGTAGTCGCCAAAGCTGAGTTTCCTCACCACCGAAAAGAGCTTCGTCACTGTCGCGGTGGAGCTCGACGCGTGAGCGTCAGTGGGCATCGGTATCAATACACTCAGGCTCATAACGCCAACTACAGCGAGTAGCCGAGTAGATCTACCGAAGGACTTTTGCGCAGGTGAGTGTTCTGCAGGCACCGTTACATCCGAATGCGCGACGAGCTCGTGGCCACTTGCTTAGTCGCTTCAGCGACCGCGACCATTTCCGTTGAAGAAGAAAATCTTTGTGCGCGTCCCGTCCGCTTTACGCGGAGCAATCGACGAATACTGACTAGGACTCTTCTCAAACAAGAAGTGATGGAGCCGTTGCTTGAAGCTAAATTTCGGAGCAGTGTCATTGCCCGCATCGAGTTGACTGTCGGCGTCTTCGTCGTAGTGGCGGGCCGGTTGTGCGAGAAACTCACCTACTGGATCTTGGCCCGCACTGTCTTCTGACTTGTCCACAACTCGAACAGTACAGCGAGTCGATACCGATGATCCGGCTGCTCGACAGGAAGACGAAGAGCATAGGCATCAGATACCTGGAAGGTCCTCGCGTCACGAAATGACCTTCTAACGAGCGGTCCACCCTCCTCCGTTGGTACCGCAAGAGACAATGTGCGTTCCCGCGGAGAGATTCGAATGCGCATTGATGCAGGCGGTGTTTTGGCGAGAGAAAGCGGAATTCGATCCATTTGGGCCCAAAGGTGTCCGGGTTCCCTGGCCACCTCCTGATCCGCCATGAGTCACTCCGATCGCGGTGACCGCCGCAATCACTGCAACGACGAACAAAGATCTGAACCACCGCTTGCGGTGAGCCTGACGTTGTCGGGCCTCCTTGATGAGTGCCTCTTCAGGGCCATACAGACTCGTTGAAACACCGACATTGACAAGATCCTCGAGAGTCTTCATCCCCATCATGGTGCTACTATAGATAGCACCATGCTGAAAGTCAAGGTAGACCATTCAGAGTCTTTGGCACTACATGATCAAGTCGCCGCGGAGATTCGTCGAGCGATCGCCGACGGTGAAGCGATGCCCGGGGAGCGACTGCCTCCAGCACGAGATCTCGCTGCCGTTTTAAAAGTCAATACCAACACGGTTCTACGTGCGCTTCGCCTACTTCGCGATGAGGGTCTTCTGGAATTTCAAAGGGGACGCGGCATCACCGTGGCCGGAACTTTGGAACGCGGTGCTGTCGTATCAAGAGCACTGGACCTTATTGACTTCGCGCGACACCGCGGTTTTCGACGCGAAGAGTTGATCCACCTAATGCAGACCCTTCCCTAGACAATGGAGACTCGAGCGCTATGACAATCGATCACGACGATGTCCGTTTAACGACTCCTTCTCCGGAGGTTGACCCGAGCGTCGGCGACATCAAAGTCCTCATCAAGGAGGCGCGTCGCCGTCAACGCTTGCGCTATCTCGCCGTCGCTATCGCCTTCATCGTTGTGCTCCTTGCCGTAGTAGGAATATCCACGCTGCGCGGTGGCCCCAATGCGCATCGAACTACTTCGAGCGCACCCAAGAGAAGTCAGCCCACCGCGATTCCGCCTCTTCCCCTCAAATCCAAAATCTGGACACTCGACATGCTGAGCCCCGACTCGGGCTACGCGGTCGCGGGCGTTTCGTCGGTAAAGCATGACGAACTCCTCATCAAGACAACGAACGAAGGCCAGTCGTGGAACGTCGTTGGTCGCCTGCCCTATTCATTCGTAGCCGGTCAGTTCAAGCCGCTTCTCGATTTTGTTACGCCGTCTATTGGCTATACGCAGACGTTTCGGGAGGGTTCAAAGTGGGTACCCAACAATATCTACGTCACGACTGACGGGGGTAAGAGCTGGTCGAAACTTCACATCTCGGGGCAAGTACCGAGCGCAATCGATGCGGTAGCCGACTCAAGCACGAGCCCGGACTTTCGTGTGTCGAACGGCGCCATTTCACTCGTCTCTCTCGAATGCACTGTCGCCACCTCGAACGGAACATGTCCCGCCACACTGTCGGAATATCACTGGGGCGCGACGACACCGTTCGTGAGTCATCATGTTTCGTACCTCGGTGCTGGTTCGAACGGTTCATCCACCAATACATATCTGTTGGCAGCTCCCACCGCCGCGACTGCACTCGTTGCTGAAGGCGCGACCACCGGAGGGCCATTCTCATTCGCGATGACGACGAATGCGGGCGCAACGTGGACGTCAGTGTCCAATCCGTGCAAGCCCTATCCCGGTGCACCGGGAATGAATATCAGTGGCGCAACTCTCACATCGTCGCGATGGATTCTCAACTGTTCCCAGGGAACCGGCATGAATCACGCAACTGTTCTTCTAAGTGAAAGTAACAACGACGGCCGAACGTGGTCGACGATCAATTACACGCCGGCGTGGAGCGCTAATGTTGGCGCAATTGCTGGTGAAGAAGATCAAGTGTGGACGAGCAACGACGGGAACGTGCTCTGGTCGTACAGTCTTTTGGGATTCATACAAGTCAGCACTGATGGTGGAAGAACGTGGTCGCCGATATCGGTGAACGGAGTACTGTCCAACTCGAATACCGGCGGGGGGCCCATTGAGTTCGATCCCGTCGGCTCGACAGGGGCCTACTTTGTGACAGTGTCCGGCCAGGTGCTTCTAACTCATAACGGTACAAACTTCATACCTGTTCGGCTCCTTCGCAACTCGTAACTCCAATGACAGACTTGGACACGTGATTACCATCGTGTCGGCTCCGAGCAATCTGGGACTCCGCCCGCCCGAAGCGGGTAGCGTGCCCGGCACGTCCAAGGCGCCCGAGGCGCTACGAGAAGCGGGCTTGTTTCGTCGCCTCGCGACGAGCGGTGCCGTCGACGGAGGAGTGGTCCTGCCCGGCCGATACATCGACGACGACGTGACCCGTGCCGCTGGACACGTGCGAAACGAAGCACGGCTTGTCGAGCACGCGCGACGTCTCGCCCACCGGATCACTGGCGTCATCGCCGGTGGCAACGCACCACTAGTGCTCGGAGGCGACTGCAGTCTTCTCATAGCATCAGGTCTCGCGCTGATATCTCAGAGTGACGCTGGCCTCGTCCACATCGATGGACACACGGACTTCCGTCATCCCGGCAATTCAGAAGACTGCGCCAGCGTCGCAGGGGAAGATCTCGCTGCGGCGATCGGTCTGCATTGGCCCGCTATCGCCGACATCGACGGCTTCGGTCCGTATTTTTTACGCGAAGACACCGTCCACATCGGATGCCGAGAGAACGACCACGAGGCTGACGAGGCGAGAACCATCCTCGGACTCGTCCTCTCGGCTCGAGA
Source organism: Acidimicrobiales bacterium (assembly GCA_049790955.1). Taxonomy (GTDB): domain Bacteria; phylum Actinomycetota; class Acidimicrobiia; order Acidimicrobiales; family RAAP-2; genus RAAP-2. Next base: position 4,106 of record JBAQZL010000138.1, on the reverse strand, counting down.
GGCACTCGAGATTGGCATTGACGCGAGCGCAAAAGCGGCACGCTCCACCGCTGGAAACACCGGATACTGGCTCCACGTCGACGTCGACGTTCTCGATCCCACCTTCATGCCGGCGGTCGACAGCCCCGATCCCGGCGGGCTCAGCCCTGATCAACTCATCGATCTACTCGCGTCTCTCGCCCCGTGGGCCGTGGGAGCTCAGATCACCGTCTTCGACCCCGACCTCGATCCAGACGGAACATACGCCGAGCTCCTAACCGAGATCATTGCCACCGGGATGGTGAGTCTTGGTAGCGAGTGCTCGTCAACTCGAACCAAATAGCGAATATCTAGCCTGATTGCCTATTTTTGTACTTCAATTAAAGTCAAAGGAAAGCATCAGAGGAGTACCGTGAGCGCACGATTGCGAGCTGTAGGCCCAGACCTACGTCGGGTCAACCAAAGCGCGCTGTTACGACTGCTCTTTCTCGAAGGCCCGCTCGATCGAGTTCGCCTCGGCCAGATGACCGGCCTCAGCAGCGGAACCGTAACCAACTTCGTGGCGTCGCTGCTTGAGGATGGGCTCATTATCGAAGTGGGACGAGAGCAGTCCGAAGGAGGACGCCCGCGAGTACTGCTGGGAGTGAACCCCGACTACGGCGCCGTCGTGGGCGTCGACATCGGAGAAACCGGCATCCGCGTTGAGGCCTTCGACCTCGACCTTCGCGTTATCGGCGTTTCGGACGTGGCCCTACACCCTCAACACGTTGACGCCGCCGTGACAATCGCCGAAACCGCGCGCGCAATCGAACACTTGCAAGAGTTGCTCCAAGTGGAGGGCCGTCGGTTACTTGGCGTCGGTATCGGTGTTCCGGGAATGGTCGAACATGGACCCGGCGGCGCGCGAGTGCATGCTCCCTTGATCGGCTGGCACGACGTACCTCTGGAACAACAACTCCACGAGCTCGTCGGCGGATCGATCTTCGTGGAAAATGGAGCGAAGGCGCTCGGACAAGCTGAGATGTGGCTCGGCGCGGGACGCGGAGCGCGGCACGCCATTGTCACCCTCTGGGGAACTGGTGTCGGAGCTGCGATCTTTACCGACGGCACGCTCTATCGCGGCGCGACGTCGAGCGCCGGAGAATGGGGTCACACCTGCATCGTGGCGGGCGGTACTAAGTGTCGCTGCGGTAGTACGGGATGCCTCGAGGCGTATATCGGCGCCGAATCCCTGCTCGACGAGTGGCGACGAAACGACCCTCTCGCGATGCCCAATCTCGACGCTGATGACGAGACCTGGGCCGCTCGACTGATCGGAGCAGCCCTCAAGGGAGGGCCCGCCGCCGAGACCCTTGACGTAGCAGCGAACTTTTTCGGCATCGCCGCGGCGAACTTGGCGAACCTCTTCAATCCCGAAGTCATCGTGATCAGTGGTTGGCTCGGACTGGCCCTCGGACCAACGATTCTTGAGCGCATTCGCGAAGTGGTGAACGAGCAGGCGCTCGACTACACGGCGAGTTGTGTGCGTATCGAACTTGGAAAGTTCCGCGACGACGCGGTCGTGCTTGGAGCGTCGAGCCTCGTCGTCGACGAGATGCTAGGCAATGGCGGTGTCGTGCCGACGAGCGTCGTGCGCAGTCGGCCGGGGCTTCTCGCTAGACCACGCTGATCGAGTGTGACCGAGCAAGTTCGCTGTACCAGCGGCCGCTCGCCTTCACCAGTCGTTCTTGCGTCGTGAAGTCAACGTGCACAATACCGAAGCGCTTCGCGTACCCCCGCCCCCACTCGAAGTTGTCAAAGAGCGACCAAACGAAGTAGCCGCGCACCGGCACACCCTCGGCGCGCGCCGCCAAAGTCGCCGCGATGTGTTCCTTTAAATACTCCAAGCGCTCGGCGTCGTCGACCTCACCTTCGACCACGACGTCCTCGAAGGCCGCTCCGTTTTCCGTGACGTACAGAGACTTGAGTTTGTACCGGCGATCGGTCTCCATCAGAATGTCGCGCAGTCCGTCGGGGCGAACAATCCAGTCCATCTCCGTGCGCGGAGCCGCCGGTTCGGGTACCGACTCAAAGCCGAGCCACCTCTCTGTGTCGTTGCGCACGAGATAACCCGAGTAGTAGTTCACGCCGGCGAAGTCCGGTTCGATGCGTAGACCGTCCATATCGTCTTCGTAGCCCTTGGGCAGATACGGCGCGAGTCGATCTTCGAGCGACGCGGGGTAGCGCCCGTTGACGAGAGGCTCGAGGAACAAGGGGTAGTTGTGCCAGGCGTTCGCGCGCTCGGTCGCTTCTACGTCCGCCAGTGCTTCGGTCGCCGGATAGACGGCCGCATTGTGTAGAGCAATGCCCACTTGGGACTGCGGGTAGGCGGACTTGAGCACGTGCCAGGCGCTCGCGTGAGCGAGCAACTGGTGATGAATCGCGTGGCCCGTCGCGTAGATGTTGCGAATTCCTGGGGCGTGGGCGCCCACCAGGTGCCCCTGTTCGGCGACGACGAATGGTTCGTTGAGAGTTATCCAGTTTCGGACCCGATCGCCAAGTCGATCAGCCACCACGTCGACGTAGTCGGCGAACCACGACGCCACGTCGCGATTCGACCATCCTCCGCGACGCTGCAGAGCCGCCGGAAGGTCCCAGTGATGCAGGGTAAGAAAGGGCTCTATGTCAGCGGCCAGCAGCTCATCGAGCAGCCGGTCGTAGAAGTCAAGACCTTTTTCGTTCACTTCACCCGTGCCATCGGGGAGAATCCGGGGCCAACGAATCGAGAATCGGTATGCGCCGAGTCCGAGTTCGCGCATGAGGGCCACGTCCTCGTCTCGACGGTGGTAGTGATCACAGGCCACGTCACCGTTATCTCCGTTGTCGATGGTGTGGGGAGTGTGAGAGAACTCGTGCCAGACACAACGCCCCGCGCCGTCGGCCAGCGGCGAGCCTTCGATCTGATACGCCGCGGTCGACGCACCCCAATAAAACTCTTCTCGGGACTCAGAGTCATCTGTCACAAGTACCTCCTTGTGCTGGTAGCCGGCGCACGCCGGACTGTAGGTAAAGACATCACGGAGATTCCTCCTCGACCAAGACGCAACGAACCTCGTGGCCCTCGCCCGCTCGGCGCCACGAAGGAAACTCGACGAGGCACTCGTCACGCGCGAAGTTGCACCGAGGAGCAAATGAGCATCCGACCGGCAGCGCCGTGAGATCCGGCGGCTCGCCACGCTCTTCGGCTTTGATTCGCGCCACGTCGCGCTGCGTGGGGTCGGGCACCGCGTCACGCAGCAGCATCGTGTACGGATGACGTGACGCGCCGAGAACCTCAGCGGCGGGGCCCATCTCAACCAAGCGTCCCGCGTACATGATGGCGATGCGGTCACTGACGTAGCGAGCCGCCGCGAGGTCGTGAGTAATGAAGATCAACGACAGGCCGTGGCTCTTTTGGAGGTCGAGCAGCAGGTTCATGATGGTCAGACGGATCGAGACGTCCAGCATCGACGTCGGTTCGTCGGCGATGAGGAGTCGCGGTCGCGCGGCGAGCGCTCGGGCAATGCCGACACGCTGGCGCTGGCCGCCCGACAGCTCGTGGGGGTAGCGCTGGAGAAAATCCTTTACCGGCGTGAGGCCCACTTGATCCAGGAGGTCTTCAACCTCAGCGCGTTCCTTGCGGCGCGGGACAATATTGAAGGCGCGCAGCGGCTGAGCGATCGTGCTCGCGATGGTGTGAAACGGGTCGAGCGATGAGTAGGGATCCTGAAAGATCATCTGGACCTTGCGGCGATGCTCGCGCAGTCGAGCGGGACTCGGATGTTTGGGCATCACTTCCCCGTCGATGCTGATGGTCCCCGCGGTCGGACGTTCGAGATAGACCAACGTGCGTGCGAACGTCGTCTTTCCCGAGCCTGACTCGCCGACGAGTCCGAGCACCTCAGCGCGCTCGATCGTCAAATCCGCATCGGTGAGGGCCGCGACCTCCGCGTGTCGTCCGACCCTTCCGATGCCGTACGCGGTGCTCAGTCCGCGGACCTCAAGCAAGGGCGACGTTCCTCCGGTCGCGGCCGCCTCGGGTTGTGTCGTCGCGCTAGTCACTGGTCACCTCCACTGACCCATAGAGATGGCAGAGCACACGCCGACCC
>JBAQZL010000137.1:0-6356 GCA_049790955.1 Acidimicrobiales bacterium | reverse complement strand
TTGCATGACCCAGCTCCCGAGCGGCGTGAGGTGGAACAGTGGGACGAGGACCGTGAAGGCGAAAAAGCCCAACGTCGACATCGAACGGCTCAGGCGGAGAGTGGTGGCAGCGGCGAATACTGGAGCGATGACGAGCACCACGATGATGTGTTCGACCATGTGGGAGGGGTAGCTGGACATCGAAAGGGTTTGAACATCAGAAAAGAGCAGGAGGACGGTCGCACAGATACCGATCGAGACGAGATACCTTTGGCGCGCAGAGATTCGCGGCCACGCGACGAGAAGTCCCGCGACGCCGATGGCGGCGACCACGACGCCGACCTCGGTGATGTGCCACGACCCCCAGTGGGGCCACGCCGAACCCTTCGCGGTCATTCGCATCATGGCGAAGATCATGACTGTCTCCGCATCGACTCGTGCGATCGAGCATCATCTTTGACGCCCGCTCCTTCCACAGAGAGATCTCGTGGGCAGGCAGGTACGTGGAGGCGAGGCACGTTACATGTCCATCGATGACATGCCGAAGTTCAAGTACCGCGGCGGCTTGACGACTTTCGCCTCGATCGTCACTGACTGTGCCATACTAAAGTTGCTCCAGGTGATCACGATGGGAATCGTCTCTCCTTTCACGATCTTCTTCTTCAGTCGGCGAAGCATGGCGCCCTGGTATTGGTAGCCGAGTTGTTGGGTATGCCCGCCAATGATAAGGATGTTGGCTAACTCCATCATCGCGTGGTTGCCCTGGCACATGTTGGTGTCGTAATCGATCATGCTGGTCTTGGTTGCCGGCGACGCGATGGAAAACAGTGAGATGGGACCTTTAGAGTCGTTCGGGATCGTCAATGAAACGGCGGAGTCCCCTTCCGCGTTCGCGGCCGTCACCGTAACGTGCGAAATCACGACGCCTCCCTTGGAGGTGGTCGCCGCCTCAGCGACCGGAGCTCCCATCGTGAACATCAGCGCGCCGCAGACGGTCAACGACCAGAGCGCGGCAAGTGACTTCCTCACGGTCGAATACTACCAGTCGTAGTTTCGGCACAGTTGTGGGTGCCCGTGCCGCTCCGGCGGCCTCCGCAGGTGTGATCGCTACGCCGGCTGCTTCGAAATCCGAACCACCGACCACCCATCGCCGACGCCACTGATGCGGCCTGGCACATGGTCAAAAGCGAAGATGTAGAGGGGCAACCGCGATAGGTCACCTGCTGCAGGCCTCCAGTTCGAGTGATCGTGCCGAGATGCGACACGGCGTGACCGAAGGGCACCACACCGCTCGGAACAACGAGCGGTGGCCAGATCTGCAAGCAAAATGCAATGCAGTTCGAGTGGTTACTCGTGTCGAGGTCGTAGGTGTAAAGCGTGAGACCTCCTTGAGTAACGAGGATGTCCCCATATCGTCGCGTCAGATGGATCTTCACGACTGCGTCCCTGAGCTTCACGTTGGAGGACCCATCGCGAATGATGGTGTACGTGTACGCACAAAGAGCCACAATCGCCGCCACAACGACGGCGAAGATGAGTGGCGCTCGCCGGTTCCTGGGACCTCGAGCCAGCACCGAGCCTGCCATCGATGTCTCAGCGCTCCACTCGCATCGTGCGACATTCGGGGCCGACCGTGCTCGTTGGCGCGAATGAGGTCATCCGTGCGAGGCCATGAGCATTTTGATGCCTTGGGCCAACTGGGTTTCGGGAATTGCACCGTAATAGACCTTCTCCACGATGCCTTTCGCGCTGAGGAAGACGCTTTCTGGAATCTGACCGAATCCGAACACGCCGTTCGTCACTGCACCATTGGGGTCGAAGGCGACCGGAAAGGTGACACCGTCTCGTCGGACCATTGCTTGTGCTGACGACCGCTCGTCGATCGCATCGACACCGAGTACGTAGACGGGGCTCGGATTGTGGGTGCGAATGTAGCTTGCGATCTTTGGCATTTCGCCCTCACAAGGCCCGCAGTAACTCGCGAAGAAGACCAAAACGCTCGGGCGCCCGGACTCCCACGGTGCCTTGACCGTGCCGCCATTTAGTCCTCCGAGCGAGAAGTCCTTGATGCGCTGTCCTACGAGCTGCGATGTTGAGGACCCGCTAGTGTCTGGCGCCTTGCCGCCGGTGAGAGATGAAAGGGCGGCGACGAGTCCAATCACAAGAATGACGCCGATCCCAATTGCAATCGATCTCTTTCTTACAGGTCGCATCTCAAGCTTGACCTGGCACACGCGACGAATCTTCGGCCTCGAGAAGCTCCCCGCCCACGGTTGATGTCCATGATCCTCTTTTGACCAATGGTCTTCTCACCTAATTGTTCTACTACAGCAAGTAGTTGAAATATGTCCGCTTTGTCCTCGTGAGATTCATGTGGTCGCTTGATGAATTTGCTGTGTGATCGGAGGTTTACTGGTGGGACTGCGAGCGCTACCAACTCAAGTACGGCGAGTGTAGGGCACCAGGACATCCGCGTAATGGCACGCCGCAAAGTGGGAGGGGTCGACCCCTCCCGCCGTCACCTGAACGAGTTCCGGATCGTCGGTCGAGCACTTTTCGGTCGCATAGGGACAACGACTGCGGAATCGGCAACCCGACGGTAGACGAGAAAGGCTGGGCGGTTCACCAACGGGAGCAGCCACTCGTTCGTGGACGTCAGGCTGGAGGCGGGGGATTGAGTCAAGAAGCGCACGTGTGTATGGATGACGGGGGTTGCTAAAGATCTCGGCGGTCGTTGCTTCTTCGACAATCTTCCCCATGTACATCACGGCCACGCGATCACAAAGGTGACGCACGACCGCAAGGTCATGGGCAATGAAAAAGACTGTGACGCCGAGGTTGCTTCGGAGATCTGCAAAGAGTTGAACTATTCCGGCTTGCACCGAAACATCAAGCGCGGAGACGGGCTCATCCGCCACCAGCAGTTCGGGTGACAGGATCAGGGCTCGAGCAATCGCCACTCGCTGACGCTGACCACCCGACATTTTACTCGGTCGAGCGTCGAGCAGCGTGAGGGGCAGCCCTACTTGTCCGAAAACAGTTTCGCAGTGGGCCACGCGTTTGCCCGCGGGAATCGGATTGTGAACCTTGAGGATTTCCATGAGCTGCTGACGAACTGTCATGCGTGGATCTAGCGAGGAGAATGGGTCCTGAAAGACCATTTGAATGCGACGTCGCAGATCTCTTGGCCTCTTGGCGTTCGTGATTACCGCGCCATCGAAGGCTATCGAGCCGCTCGCGGCAGTGTTGAGGCCCACCACGAGTCGAGCAAGCGTTGACTTGCCAGATCCAGATTCTCCCACGAGTCCAAAGATCTCTCCTTTGCGCACGTGAAGAGTGACACGGTCCGCCGCGTTCACGGGTCTCTTGGTTTTGCCCCGGCGGGCCAGAAACGACACCGTTACATCAGTGAGATCCAAGATCGAGGCCGACATCAGGTTCCCTCACTAACCTTCAACTCATGTAGTCGGTCGATGTGGATGCAAGCGCTTCTGCGTCCATCACCTAGGTCTCGCAACGGGAAGGTCCCGGTACGACACTCGTCGGTGGCGTAGTCGCAGCGAGGATGGAAAGCACAGCCATCTGGCCAGTTCCCCGGCGTGGGAGCATTGCCGCGGATCCCCCTTAGCTTGTCCACCACCGCGTCGACGTCTGGAGTCGCGTCGGCCAAGCCCTGGGTGTACGGGTGGTCTGGCTGACGAAATATATCTGCGACCAAACCGCTTTCTACGAGTGATCCCGCGTACATCACCTCAAGGCGTTGGCAAAGTTGCGCCACGACGGCGAGGTCGTGAGTGACGTACAGCATGCTCATCCCCAACTCGTCTTTGAGTTGAGCAAGAAGACGGATGATTTGAGCTTGAATCGTGACGTCGAGCGCCGTCGTTGGCTCATCACAGAGAATCAATTTTGGCTGACAAGCGAGCGCCGCCGCGATCATGACGCGTTGGCGCAGACCACCAGAAAGTTCGTGCGGATAGAGCGAGAGCGTGTTGTCGGGGTCGGCGATGCCCATCTGTCGCGCGAGGCGAAGCGATTGAGCCTTTGCCTCGCGCCTCGTCCAGTGGTGCTTGGCGCGAGCAGCGTCAATCATCTGCTCACCAACTTTGGCAATCGGATTCAAAGACGTCATTGGCTCTTGAAAGATCATCGTGATTCCAGTGCCGCGAATGGCGCGCAAGGTCTTCTTCGGAGCCGTTAAAAGATCGACGCCTTCGAAGAGAACTCTTCCGCTCGTTGCTCTAACGCCGGCCGGCAGGATACCCATGAGAGCTCGCAAGGTGAGACTCTTCCCGCTACCGGATTCGCCCACGAGGCCGACAGCCTCACCGGCGTCAACCTGGAACGAAACGTTGCGCACTGCTGGCACCGTCTTTTTTGTGGCCACTACGGCGACGTCGATGCAGAGATTATCGACCTGAAGCAGGGGACCGGTCGATAAAGACGTCATCGTCAGTTCCTCCCCAGAAGTGCATTGAGTCCATCGCCCAGCAGTGACAGACCGAGCCCGGTTATGACCACTGCGATGCCGGGAATCGTGGTCAGCTCCCAGTGCGTGGTCAAGAACTGCTGGCCACTTGCCATCATCTCGCCCCAGTCTGGGGCGGGCGGTGGTATGCCCAGTCCCAGGTAGCCGAGGGTCACGATGGCCAAGATGTCGTTGACGATGTCGGACATCGCAAAGACGATGGCCTGCGAGATCACGTTAGGCAAGATATGACGCAGAATGATTCGCAACGTGGAAAAGCCTTCCAGTTGGGTGGCCAAGACATACTCCTGATTCTTGGCAACCAACGTGGCTCCGCGAATGATGCGTGCGTAAGAGACCCAACTGACAACAGTGATGGCTATATAGATGCTGCGCGTCCCGGGCCCTAGCAAGAAGACGAGCAGTATCACCAGCACATAGAACGGAAAGGCGACGACCACGTCGGCGATGCGCATGATCAGGCCATCGAGCCAGCCCCCGAGGTAACCGGCGAAAGCGCCGAGCACAGTGCCGATGACGAACGGCGAGAGAACCGCGATGAACGCGACGCTGAGGTCGGTGCGTGCGCCGTAGACGAGGCGAGTCCATATATCTCGACCCAGCTGATCAGTTCCAAGCCAGTGTGCCGCACTGGGGCCTTGCAATATCCCGTTGAGATTTATTGTCGTCGGGTTGTAGAAGGTCACGAACGGAGCAAGGATCGCCAACAGCACGATGACGCCAAGAATGGATGCTCCCACGACAAGGGCAGGAGGTGGGCGACGAAATCTGCGGCGCGTCGTTCGGATCGAGGTGATTACGGAACTGGTCATCAGAGCCGTACCCGCGGATCGAGTAGTGCGTACGCCACGTCGGTGAGCAGATAGACGAGGATGACAACGACCGAGAAGACGATGGTGATGCCCTGCACCACTGGAAAATCGCGGCTCAGGATCGACGTGATCATGAGTTGACCCAGGCCGGGCAGCGCGAACACGTTCTCGATGATCACGGTACTGCCAACCAGGAAGCCGATGTTGATGCCCAAAACGCTCACTGCAGCGATCAAGGCGTTGCGAAAGCTGTACTGGAATAACTCGGCTCGAGCGCTTGTGCCCTTGGCGCGTGCGAATGCGACGTAGTCCGATCCCAATGCGTCAATCAAACTGGTGCGCAGGCTTCGCAACAGCATCGGCGCGATCGAGATGCCAATCGTGAGGCACGGCAGGAACATGGAGTGCAAGTGACCCCAGAAACCGTTGCCGTATCCACCGACTGGAAAGAGTGGAAAAACCAATCCCAGCAGAATGATCAAGGTCGTGCCAACCCAAAAGCTTGGCATCCCTAATCCAGCGGTACCTACGAAGCGAATGATCTGATCGGCGATCTTTCCCGACCTCACGGCCGCGATGGCTGCCAGCGGAACGGCGATGAGGATCGACAAGACGGCGCCGCCAATGAGGAGATATAGCGTCACTGGCAGTCGTGAAACAATCAGGGAAGCGACGGATGCCTCATAGATAAGCGATTCGCCGAAGTTGCCGTGGAACAGCCGATCCAGGTAGAGCCAGTACTGCACTGGTACGGGGCGGTTCAGCCCCCACTCCTGGTTGAAAGCCGCGACGGAGGCCTTCGTAGCGTGCTCTCCAAGGAACACGTACGCGGGACTTCCCGGGACCATGTGGATCGAGAAGAACACCAGCAAGGTCACGCCAAGAACGACAGGAACCATCAGCGTCAATCGCCAGGCCACATAGCGCAACAACATAAGGTAAAGGGTCCCTCTTCCCCGTAAAAGCAGGAGAGGCGAGGGAACCCAAGCCCCCTCGCCTCTCCCTTAACTTACTTACTGAGCCAGACGTTCTCGAGGTTGTAATAGCCCTCCGGATTCACGTCATACCCGTGCACG
>JBAQZL010000136.1:0-2359 GCA_049790955.1 Acidimicrobiales bacterium | reverse complement strand
AGACGGCGAAGCCGGCGTTGTAGATCTTGACTCTGCCGACCATGTCGCCGAGGCGACCGACCGTGACCACGAAGACGGCCTGCACGAGCCGGTAGCCCATGATCAGCCACAAGAGGTAGGCGATGTTGCTGGGCGCGAGCGGATCAAGGTGTATGCCTCGAAATATGGCGGGGAGCGCGATAATCACGATTGACCCGTCCAGGTTGGACATGAACACCGCGGCAGAGGTGTTAGTCAAGGCCAACCACTTATAGCGATCGTCTGACTCCACTCGCAACGTGTCCGGACTTTGCCGTCCGTCTGAGTTGAGACTGGTCGCGGGCGTCAAATTCGCTGGGCCAGTCGTTCCAGCAACGGCACCGCCGCCTTCAGTTGCCGAAGCTCCGAATGAGTAAATCCAGTCGTAAGGGCTCGCGCGAGCTGCTCGGCCCTAGCGTTGCGCCGATTTCGCAGTTTCTCCGTTCCTTCGGCGGTCAGGGACAGGATGGTTTTTCTTCCGTCCACAGAGTCGGCACGTCGTTGCAAGAGACCGCGAGATTCGAGTGCGCTCAGCGTCGCACCCATCGATTGGGCGCTAATTTGCTCGAGTCTGGCGAGCGCTGCCGAGGTCGTTGGACCCTCGCGATCCAACCACAGCAAGGCTGAGTGCTCAGGCAACGTGAGTTCGCCATCGACTGGGCTTTGTCGCATTCGCCGCCGCAGGAGACTGACGGCCATCTGAACATTCCCGGCTATCTCATAGACGTCTAGAGAATCGTCCATATGGTAAGGATAGACTAATAAGTCCAAGCTGGCGAATATTCATCAACTGCTCTCTACATCGCACTATTGCGGGCGAGGATCGAAAGGGCACCGGCCGTAGTGTGATTCAAGAGTGAGACGAGCGTTCCTACCTTCGACCCCTCGGGCGCGCGAGACCTATTTCAGAATCTCGGGAAACGGCGTGTTTTTCGAGGCGGACCATTTGGCTGGCCGATGCTCGAGAAAGGAAGCCACGCCCTCTCGACTGTCCGGTTGCCGACGTATCCACTCCAACATCACTTTCTCTTTCTCCATTGACTCGACAATGCTCGGAGTATCAAGCTGGCTCCAGAGAAGTCGTTTTGCCACGGCGACAGAGAGTGCCGAAGTATTCTCGACGATTTCCCTCGCTAATTCGTACGCGTGCGACAGTAACTCCCCCGTCGAAAGGTGCTTCGACGCAACTCCCCACTCGACCGCTTCTTCGCCCGAAAAGTAGCGCCCCGTCAGCATGAGTTCTGACGCTCGTGAGATTCCAACGAGGCGCGGCAGTAGCCAGGTCGAATGGGCTTCAGGACTGATTCCTCGCCTCGTGAAGACGAATCCCAGCTTCGCGTCGGTGGCGACGAGCCGAATATCAAACGCCAACGTCATCGTGAGTCCAATACCGACTGCCGCTCCATTGATGGCGGCGATGATCGGCGTCCGGAGTTCCCATGGATGCACCGCCCAAGTGTCGACGTCATCTCGAGACTGACCGACAAAGTGATCGGCGCTGCTGAGGTCCGCCCCTGCGCAGAACGCTCTTCCAACGCCGGTCACCACAATGACGCGAACATCATCGTCGGCGTCCAGCGACGTCATCGAGTTTCTCAGTTCGACACTCATTGTCGACGTATAGGCGTTCAGTCGATCTGGTCGGTTGAGCCGAATGGTCGCTATACCCTCGTCGATATCGACCAGCAGTGTGCTATAACTCTCCACGCGCAACCTTCCTAGAGAACTGCGTAAACTCGTTGACCTTTACATCATGTCTTGCAGCCGCGCAATTCCTCTAACACCGCGATTGGGTCTCGATTCACTCGAGCGGCGCACCACGTTCACTCACTCGTAAGTCGCAGGCGCTCGATGCCGAGATCATCGGACCACTCGTCGAGTTCACTGGCTAACTCAATTGAGATCTTGATGCCTTTCGCGTGAGCCTCACTTCGGTTCCGATGCGAGCCGTCCCCCGGCACAGTGAGCGGCACACTGCTATCGAGTTCTCGAATGTGATCAAGCATCAATGCAGCTCGGCGCTCGTAGAGGTCCAGCGAGGTGAGTGCCCCAATGTCAATTGCTATCGCGGTATGGGCGTGGGACGCCACTCCACTGTTCTTAATACTGACCTCGTTGCTCTCAAGGCCGCCACCAAGCAAACTCGTCATAGATTCGACTAGCAGTGCCAGCGCGAATCCCTTGTAGCCGCCGATGGGTAGTGGGGCACCGAGCAGCGCTTGTTGGGGATCTGACGTTGGAAGACCATCGGGTCCATTGGCCCAGTAGTCGGGGAGCGTGACACTCTTCATTCCAAACTCACGAAGTTTTCCCCAGGAGGCGTAGGACATAGAGAAGTCGG
>JBAQZL010000135.1:0-2486 GCA_049790955.1 Acidimicrobiales bacterium | reverse complement strand
GAGACGATTGCGTGGTCACACCATCGCTCGGACGCTGCCGCTTGACTTTAACGACAAAGGGGTGTCTCCGACTGGCGACTGAGCGCATGGGGATGCAGCACAGGTAAGTAGGTATTGCAAGCCCGAGGCGTTGAGTTTCGTTGGACGAGCCGACCGATGCTGCTGTAAATTGTCTCATTCCGTCTCGCCATCTAGGACCGACGGGTTAGAGCACCGGAGAGAGCACGTGCGCACTTTGATCTCCATGACTTACGTCTACTCCGTGAACGCCGCCTCTATGTCGACCGACACGGACGACACGGACGACTTTCGCTTCATCAACGACCTCCCTGACGATGACGACGAAGAGGAACGCATACTCGGGTTCTTGGCGGGGGCCGAGGCGTACGTCATGGGCCGAGTACTTTACGAAGAATTTGCCAAGCACTTTCAAGGGAAGACCGCGGCCGATCACCCCTTCGCACCCATCTATGCGGCGACGGACAAGGTGGTCTTCTCGCGCACTCTCGAGTCTGCGGACTGGGAGCGCACGACGATCAATCGGGGCGACGTCGTCACTGAAGTCGAAAAGCTGAAAAACGAGGGCGACGGCTACATGATCGTGACCGGGCGCAGCGGCATCCACCGGACACTTTTGCACCACGACCTTATTGACGAGTTCCGTATCACGGTGTTCCCGTTGCTGTTAGGTCACGGAACGCAGATGCTCGCACTCGACGACGTCGGGGAGTCCAAGCCACTGGAGCTGGTGTCCTGCCATCCCGGCACCAACGGCGTCGTCGTCCTGCACTACCGCCGACGCCGCTAGCTGACCACTCCACCTGAGTCGCGCGCCCATCGCCGACACGAATGCACGCTATTTGACGCCGGCTACGAACTGCAACATCCGGAATCTCTGTCATACGTACACGAGAATTAGCGCACCATAGATCGTTGGTGTCGGAGACCCGACGTGACAGATCCGCAACCTTGCACTGGCGGTTGGCAGAGTAAGGCGACCTTGTGTCGGAGACCCGACGCGAAAGGCCTGACACCAACCGCTGGCGATTGACTTGGAACCAAGTCTTCGTTCTCCGAAGGTAGTAGATTTTCACGGCATCCGGCTTCCTAAGATTCCGCGGAGTGAAAGACGTGAGCGAAAGTATCGGGCCTTCTCTTAATCCGGCAGTCTCTTAGGATTGATGAATGTCCAAAGTCGATCCTTCCCACGAGTACGGGGTGCGGTGCCAGTGGAGTGGCTCAACCCTCATCGGGTATAAAGCATACGAGCGAGCCCACGTTGCATCGGCACCACCAGCCAAACAGCAATTGGAGCTCAGTTCGGACCCGGCCTTTCGGGGCGATCCGAGCCTTCTCAATCCCGAACAACTAGTGGTCCTCGCTGCTTCATCGTGCCAACTCTTGAGCTTCCTCGCTGTCGCAGCGCGAGCCCGTGTCGACGTACTTCATTACGACGATGAAGCAGTAGGCGTAATGCCCGAGAAGGATCTGCCGATGCGACTCACATCAATCTCACTTCGTCCGACCATTCGTGTTGCCGCGGGGACCTCGGTGGATCGAGTGAAACGCCTCGTGGAGATTGCCCATCGCGAGTGCTACATCGCCAATTCGCTTCACACCGAAATTGACATTGTGCCGAATGTCATAATCGACGCCTCGACGGCCATTTGATTCGGATGCCAATGCTCCAATTCCGACCACACATCAATGAGTCGTCGTCGGTCTAGTCGTCGCTCTCGAAAGACGTAAAGGGATGTTACGCGTCAGAGTCACTCTCTTGGGGAGAAGAAGGACCCAAAGTACCGGAGATTGTTGGTGTCGGAGACCCGAAGCAATAGATCTGCTACCGCACACGGGGGCTTCCGATAACTGAAAGACTCACTTCGCGCCAAGGGATTCCCTCGCGTTAGGGCTTCCTCGCTATGACGAGCTCAGTATCACCCGGCCAGTCCCAAAAAAGGCCGGAGGGTGAGTGCTCGAAGAGCAGATGGCGTAGATCGAGTTCGAATTCGATGTGCCGATCTCCGAAGAGTCTCGGTGCGGAATAGGACATCGAAAAATAGTTCGCCACGACGGTATCGACATCTCTAACTAAGTCTGGACGTCCAGGAGCGTAGACGGTGCGCGATCCGCCAAATCGCGTCTGCAAGAGTGTGTCTTCGAATCGCGCCGGCATGCCCTCATTCCATGTGGCGAGATAGTGGCGCGTGCTCTCCCCGAGATACGAAATGATGAGATCCTCAATGGCGGCGGCGGGAATGTCCGGATAACCCGGGCCGTCCGGTCTCGAGCGTTCGTTTACCTGATTAGAAATTAGAACCAGGAAACCACCCCGCTCGAGGAGCTCATAGACGATGTCGGCGACTTCCAACTGGCGAACGCGGTGAAACGACTGTCCGAACGCAACGACCTGACATGGTTCCACACCCAACGAAGGGATTCTTTCTGCCACTCCCTGGATCCAGCGCACATTCTGAATTCCAGCC
>JBAQZL010000134.1:0-5843 GCA_049790955.1 Acidimicrobiales bacterium | reverse complement strand
GTGTAGTGACTGCCCTCAAACGTTGTCACTCCATCGTTCCAAAGTGCCTTCATGATCGTGAGGCTCTCGGCCAGACGTTCCACGCGCACGACCGGATCGTCGTACGTGACGCCCGCTTCCTCGTAGTCACTGCGGAGCCACCCTGCTCCGAGGCCCACCTCCACTCGACCCTCTGCCGCCAATCCTAGGGACGCGAACTCCTTCGCAAGAACGACCGGGTTGCGTAGGTCATTGTTCAACACGAGGGTCCCGATGTGGAGCGCCGTGGTCGCCTCGGCGGCCACAGTGACCGCGACGAGGGGTCCGAACTGCGCATCGAAGTGGTCCGTCACGTAGAGCGCCGAATAACCGAGCGCTTCTGCTGTGCGAGCTCGATCCCTCCAGTCGGACATGGAAGGTGCGAGTGCGGTGTGCACTGCGAATCGAAATGGACGCATGTTCCCCTATGCCTTTACTGAACCTTTGTTAAAGTCACCAATGCAAAGTGACGTATAGCCAGGTACCATAGGCGACGTGCCTGCAAACGCAACAACGGTAAGCGCGGATGCCGCCCCGAGCGACATTGCGAAGATTTTGCGTGAAGAAGGCTGCGTGATCATCGCGAATCTCGTCGCTTCCGAAGTGATGGATCAGATTTTGGTTGAAGTGGAGCCGTACCTTGAGGCTGCGCACGGCGGGGACACGGACTTCCTCGGTCACGGAACTCGCCGCATCGGTGCACTCATCGCCCGCTCGCCCACTGCGCGCTCCCTGGTCACCAACCCCACCATCTTGGACACCCTCGAGATCGCTCTGGGAGATCACAGCAGTACGTTCCAGATCGACTTGACACAACTAATAGACATCGGTCCCGGCGAGCCCGGACAGATGATCCATCAAGACCAGTGGTCGTTCGATCGCTTCCCCTTCCCAGCAGGTTTCGAGGCGGAGATCGCCACGATGTGGGCAGCGACCGACTTCACCGAGGAGATGGGTGCAACCCGGGTCATCGTAGGCAGCAACCTTTGGGAGGACAAGCCTTCAGAGGCAGACCCCGCTCTGGCGAGCGGCGCCGTGATGAGTAAGGGCTCGGTGCTGCTCTATGTGGGGTCGATTTACCACGGCGGCGGTGCGAACAAGTCCAAGGTTCACCGCATCGGGGTCAACATTGGCTACTCGCTCGCATGGCTCCGTCAAGAGGAGAATCAGTACCTCGCGTGCCCACCTGAGATAGCCCGAACGCTCCCCGAAGGACTCCTCAGGCTGATGGGATACCAGCGCGGGGCAGTCGGCCTTGGCTACGTCGATGACGTGAGAGAACCCCTGGACTGGCTGTACGACCTGCCTTCGGTCCAGACCGACTACTACGCGTACATTCGCAGCGCTCGTGCGTTGTTGAAGAAGACCGAACCGTACAGTCCGTCTTCGAACTAGTGCCGTAGTTCATCTTTGTTCAAGGACGATTCGTGGAACGACGTGGCGCGAGCTCCTCGACCAACTGAGCTACGTGGAGGGGCGGCGAAACGGCCTGAGGCCTGCCTCTGACAACAGTCGGTGTTCGTCCAGCTGGTTCGACTTGTTGAGCGGCATCGCGGCGACAAATTCGAATCGGTCAGGCAGCATGTTCTCGGGAATCAACTTGCTGGCGGCGCGCCGCACGTCGAGGGCAGAGAGCTCTGCGTCCGTGCTGACGAAGGCGACGATACCGAGCTCGCCCTCACGATCGAACGTCATGCAGGCGGCAGTAACGACGCCCTCGAGCTTGTTCATCGACGCGCTCAGTTCGACCAGCGAGATGCGCACGCCGCTCCGCTTCACCACCCGATCAGTGCGATCAACGTACACGTAGTTCCCAGTCTCATCTCGATAGACGAGATCGCCCGTTCGATAGAGCGTCTCCCCTAGCACCACGTCACTTCGCATCACCGTGCGCGTCAGCTCCGGATTCGCCCAGTAGCCGCTCATGAGCTGGACTCCTCCGACGTATAACTCGCCGACGCGGTTCGTGGTCTCGATGACGCCTCCGTGTTCATCGACGAGGTAAAAGGAAACTCCTGGATGTGGACGTCCGATCGTTATGGTGTCTCGTTCAATCGTGTCGGGTGTCAGCTCGACGTTCGTGACCGCAATCGTGGTCTCGGTGGGCCCGTAGCGATTGAACACTCGTACCCCGGGCACGCGCGACCACAAGGCCCGAAGATCGGTGACGGTGATGGCCTCACCGCCGAGTGCGATGACCTCGAGCGCCGAGTCATTGAGGCTGGATATCTGCGGGCTCGCGAGCAGCAGCCGGAGGTAGCTAGGAGTGAATCCCGAGTAGGTGACCTTCTCTTTCGACACCGCGTTGAAGAACGTTCGGGGAAACAACAGCGCGTCGCGGGGACGAATGATGACTGTGCCACCTGAGACGAGAGTCGGAAACAGATTGGCGTACGAGCCATCAAAGTGGAAGGGGGAAACACAGAGTGTCCGAGTAGCTTGACCGAGTCCAACCGCGACTGCGGTCGATCGCACTGCGGCAGCGAACGCCGCATTGTCGATCTGCACCCCCTTGGGCGTTCCTGTCGTTCCGGACGTGTAGATCATGTAGGCCACGCGCGATGCAACGTCGCCCTCAATCACCGGTGTCGGCCGCTCATCGCGAAGTTCATTGATGTCGACGATCACGGAATCTCCGAGAGAAGGCGGAGCTGCCTCACCTTCTGGCAACGATGTCAGCACCAGCGAAGGCGCACAATCGGCCACGATCGTCTCAAGCCTTGACTGCGGATCCGTCACCGCCAGTGGGACAAAGACAGCCCCGATCCACAGGGAGGCGAGCGCTGCGACCACGAAGTCGACGGAATTGGGAATGAGAAGTGCAACCCGATCACCCTCGGTGACGCCGCGAGCAATCAAACCGGCACCAAGTTGAGCGACTTCGTCCATTAACTGGCCGTAGGTCAACTCACGATCGAGGTCCTTCGCGGCAATTTGATCGGGGTCAGCATGAGCCCGCTCGATGATGTCGTGGAGCACGCTCGAACTCGTCATCGCAGTTCCTTCACTCAGCGTCAGCTCTGGCCGCCGCGAAGCAGTTTGCCGGGAAGCAGTCCGGTCGCGACACCGTCTTCGTACGTCACTGCGCCGCGCTTGATGGTCCAGCGGTAGCCGCTCGCCGACTGCAAGAGGCGGCGTCCGCCTGCGGGCAGATCAGTGACGATGCGAGGCGACGCGCAGCTGAGCCCTTCATAGTCAACGATGTTGAGGTCAGCGAGCATTCCGGGAGCAACGAGGCCACGGTCAAGCCATCCAAAGTGCTCAGCGGGGCGCCGGGTCAGCTGGTGCACGACGGATTCGAGAGGGATTCTGGTCTCGTCGTGACGATCTCGGGACCACAACGTCATGAAGCTCGTGGTCATGCTGGCGTCACAGATCGCACCACAGTGCGCACCGCCGTCTGACAGACCGAACATCGCCACCGGCGACGTGATCATCTCTCGAACGGCGTTCAGATTTCCGTCGACGAAGTTGAACAGGGGCGTGTAAATGAGCTGGCGTCCATCTCGTTGCAGCTGCAGGTCGTAGGCGTACTCTCGCGGGTCGATGCCCAAACGTCGCGCCGTCGCGCCGATGGAATGACTGGCGTCGAGGTCATAGTTGACCGGTTCGTCGAGCACGAACATCTCATCGAAGCGACCGTAAAACGCGTGTCCGGCAAACGCATCCTCGCCCGTGGTGAGCGCGGCGTGACTCTCCAGAATCTTTTGACGCAGATCATCGTTTTGCAGCGCGATGACTCGCTCCTCGAGCGGCAGTGCGGCAATTCGTGCGTAGGCCCGAACCGGTGTGAACACGTTGCTCGATGCCTGGAGGCCAAGCAACACGCCGATCGGCCGCGGGGCGACTTGCGCTTTGACGTCGAGTCCCTCGTCTTGCAGCGTCGTCGCCAGTGCCATGAGATCGCGCCAACGCTCCGGGGCTTCAAAGTCTTGCTGCACGGTGAAGCTGAACGGGCGCTGGCTCGTTCTCGCAACGTCAGCCATCAACGAGAACTCCGACGCAGCGAAGCCGTCGTCCGCGGTTCGGTAGCTATCAGAGACAAGTTGGAAGACCCCTCGGCCCTTCGTCCTCAGCACCGACGCGAGAGCCTGGATTTCGGGCTCTCGAGCTCGGAGGGTGCCGAGGTTCTCGCCACGACTCGTTCGGTGCCGCTCGGTACGTGACGTCGAGATCCCGAGAGCTCCCGCGTCGAGCCCCTCGCCCAACAGTCGTGCCATCTCATCGAGCTCGCGCTCCGTCGGATCCGCGAGCGGATCGCCACCACGCTCGCCCATCACGTACGCGCGAAGCGCGGCGTGCGGCACATGGGTGGCGACGTCAATGGTGCGCTCTTGACGCTCCAGCGCATCGAAGTACTCCGGGAACGACTCCCAGTCCCAGCGAAGCCCCTCGTGCAACGCCGTTCCCGGGATGTCCTCGACTCCTTCCATCATCTCAATGAGTTCGTCGTGGAAATGTGGTGCGACCGGCGCGAAACCCACACCGCAGTTGCCCATGGCGACCGTCGTCACACCGTGCTGCGAGGAAGGTGCCAGCCACGGGTCCCACGTCGCTTGGCCGTCGTAGTGCGTGTGTGGATCAATGAACCCTGGCGTGACCACAAGTCCGTCGGCGTCTATCTCGCGACGACCCTGCCCCACGTCATCACCGACAGCAACGATACGATCCCCCTCTACTGCGACGTCGCATCGTCGCGATGAGCCTCCCGCGCCGTCAATGACGACGCCGTTTCGAATCACCAGATCCGCACTCATTGATGCAGCACTTTCATTCAGCCGCTCATTGCCCAGCGTCGTATGGCCTTGCGCGAATCGCTCAGCTCCTGATACGCAGCGTCAGAGAGCGTCACGTCAACAGCAGCGCAGTTCTCCTCGAGGTGCGCGAGTGATGACGTACCGGGTATCGGCAGCATGACCGGCGAGCGGCGAAGGAGCCACGCGAGACAGACCTGGGGCACAGTGACGCCGAGGTCCGACGCGATACTTTCAAGCGGACCGCCGGGTGCTGAGAGCTTGCCGCTGCCCAGCGGATACCACGGAATGAAACCGATGGCCTGTTGTTCGCAGTACTCGACGACGTCGTCGTAGTCGCGCTGGGCAATGTTGTAGATGTTCTGCACGCTCACGAGCGGAACGATGCTTCGCGCGGCTTCGATCTGAGCGACACTCACCTCCGACAGGCCGACTTCGCGAACCTTTCCTTCGTCGCGCAGTGCCTTCAAGAGACCGAACTGCTCGTCAGCATCAACGTCAGGATCAATTCGGTGCAGCTGGAAGAGGTCGATCTGGTCGACGCCCAATCGACGCAGACTCCCTTCGCACTGCTGGCGCAGGTACTCTGGCCGGCCGCACTCCTCCCACTTGCCCGGCCCCGATCTCACGTACCCCGCCTTCGTGGCGATAGTCAGTGTCTCCGGGTACGGGAACAGCGCCTCGTGAACGAGCTCCTCGGCGACGTTCGGTCCGTACGAGTCGGCGGTGTCGATGAGATTGACACCGAGCTCAACACTTTGTCGCAACACCTGTATCGCGGCATCGTGATCTTTCGGAGGTCCCCACACTCCCGGGCCAGTCAGCTGCATCGTTCCGAATCCGAGGCGACGTACGTTGAGGACGCCCAGCTGCATCGTGTCTTCACCCACTATTGATCGTCTCCTCCTTGGACTCGCCAGCAAGGGTCCGTTATCGATGACGAACCAAGGATCCAAGTCACGTCATCGTATCTCCCGTAATCGCGGCACTCTCGGTGTGATCCGGCAGCGTTACGAGGGCGTAACCTAGTTTTACTGCGTGACAAAGAAGGGGCCACCGAAACCATGAAGT
>JBAQZL010000133.1:0-18190 GCA_049790955.1 Acidimicrobiales bacterium | reverse complement strand
ACCTTCAAGTTCAAATAGAGGCAGTTCCATTTGCTTGTCTTCAACAGACTTTTTGTCGTCATCGGTCCCATAGGCCGCCGCGAAGATGACGTTTCCTGGCCCCTTGCCATCAAGAGCAATGCGGTTGACCATCGCCGCAAAGCGCTCATCGTGTGACCTTAAAGCTTGAAGTACTTGCCAAACAGTCTTAAAGCGTTTGTTGTCGTTAAGAGCCGTTTCAGGATCTTCATAGTCAGCTAGTGCCACGGGCACGATGACGTACCCATACTCCTTGCCCGGTGACTTTCTCATTACTCGCCCCACCGACTGGACCACATCAACTACGGAGTTTCTCGGGCTCAAGAACAGAACGCTGTCGAGGCTGGGGACGTCAACCCCCTCTGATAAACACCTCGCATTGCTAAGCACCTTCACCGTTCCTGGCTCTGGTTCATCTTTTAGCCACTGAAGTCTCTGGTTTCTGACGAGAATATTGTTGGTACCGTCGACGTGTTGAGTGCTCAAACGTATCGACTCGTCATCATCCTCATTTAGTAGCAGCGTATTAACGACTTCTGCCGCCTTATTGGAGAACGTCTTACTTCCTGAGATAGAACTTGAGAATGCGACCGCTCTCTTCATTGGTGCTGGATCCATGCTGAACTCATCTGCCCTGGAAGAGCGCTTGGCTAGGCCGTTATAGCAACCAATTATTCGTGCTACTTCATCAAGCCGAAGGTCAAGTGCATCAACTCCTTGGCCAGCAGCCATTAGCTCTGCGACCTTCTGTTCGGAAACGGTGAGTATGACTACGCGGTAGTCACTAAGAAGATTGCGCTCGACAGCTTCGCCAAACATGAGACGGTGGAATTCAGGACCATAGAGCTTCAGATTGTCCATCGAACACAAAACAGCATCGAGCTGGTCGGCCTTGATTTTGACTTGATCGGCATATACACGAGGGGTGGCCGTCATGTACAGTCGCTTTTTGCTCTGAATGAAACGTTGATCGTGAACTCTGACAAATGGTGACTCGTCTTCGTCATCAACAAGAGTTACGCCAGTGGTTCGGTGAGCCTCGTCACAGATGATTAGATCAAATTCCGGCAGTCCCGCCTTTTGTGCATTGGAGACAACTTCAATTGACTGGTATGTAGAGAAGACGACTTTGAGTCCTTCGAAGCCCTCGGTGTGAAGTTGGTAGTTCTCAACTAGACGAGAGACATTGGTGGTCGCCGGATAGGCGAGATCGAATGACCGAATGTCTTCATCCTTTATGTTCTTTCCTACCTTTGAGTCGCTACAGACTGCAAAAGATTTGAGTGGCAACTCGCACTCACGGGTCCACTCGCTAAGTGTCTGAGAGAGCAGTGCAATCGAAGGAACAAGAAATAGAACCGTGCCACCAGTTGGAAGCGTCTCTTCGGCAATCTTCAGCGATGTGAAAGTCTTTCCCGTTCCACAAGCCATGATGAGTTGACCGCGATCAGTGCCTTCAAATCCCCTCATGACATCATCAACTGCCTCTCTTTGATGAGGCCGAAGTTTGTGCTTTTCTAACCTAGGAAGTTCATCTAGGTGATCGAGAGATACCTTGGACCAGTCAATGGGACTCTCTTCCAACTGAGACATCCCCACTCGGAGAACTTCTTTGGTTTGACCGTCAAAGGTCTCCTCGGCGTGCTTGGACCAGTTGTTAGATGTAGTGATGAATAGGCCCTTACTGAAAGCATCCTTTCCAAGCTCAGAGAAGAAGGTACCGATCGCCTCTTTGGAGATGTGAGTGTCTTCGTTGTAAAACTTGCACTGAATCGCCCACAGATTTCCGGTGTCACGCTCGGTGCCTACGAGGTCAATGCCGACATCCTGATCAGAGGCACGAGCTGGCCACTTGTTCCAAGCAACTACTGACTCGAATATTGAAGACATTTGAGGGTCTTCTAGTAGCCAAGTCTGGATAAGGCGCTCAAAGCGCTTGCCCTTGTCGTGTTCATCGATCGCCAGCGATCTAAGGCGATCCAGGACCTTGTAGATGGTCGTCACTCAGCCCTCTTTCAGGGATTTAACGGGCAATGCCCATATTGAGAGAAGGCTCTGCTCCATCGTCACATCTTGCCAGACCCATGTCGCATTTCTTGGGAGACCGGACAGTCCATTTCATCCGAGGGGAGGACCGCCGCTCGGATGAAATGGCGGGCATCGTGGCGTATCGCAGTGTCGGTATTGCTGCGGCTGACCAACAGCAGATACTTAGACGCGTCGTTCTCTCCCGCAGGAACATCGAGGGGTTCAAGAGTCGATTCGAGTCGACGACCCGTCAATAACCACTCCGGGTGGGGCTCGATGATCGATCGACGCTCAGCCGCCGGTCGAGTGTCGCCGGGTTAATCTTCTTGGGTCTTTCGAGCATGTCCCTCTCCGTCTTCTGCAGGCTGCGTACGCAGGGTATCGGGTGGCCCGATTTCGCCAGGGCCGTCTCGGCTAGCCTCCCGCCTATGTCAGCAGATGGCACTGACAAAATCCCAAAGCTAGAGGGGGAAGCTGCTGCTGCAGTCGCGCACAGGGGCGGCCACGTGCAGATCATCGCCGCCGCCGGTTCTGGCAAGACAGAGGTCGTCTCCCAGCGAGTGGCATCCCTCCTCGCGGACGGTGAGTCGCCAGAGACAATCGTGGCGTTTACCTTCACCGAAAAGGCCGCCGAAGAACTTAAAGAGCGCATCCGCGAGCGCTCCGTGGCCCTACTCGGTCCTTCGGCCACTGACAAACTCGGACTCCTTTACGTTGGCACAATCCACGGTTACTGCTTCCGGCTCTTGCAGACATACGTGCCGCGCTTCGAGACCTACACCCCGCTCGATTCCAACCAACTGACCAATCTGCTATACCGCGAAGCCAACAGGCTCGGCCTTCGCCAATTCGACCAGCGCAACCGTGTCTTCTTTGGTATCGAACTGTTCCAGCAGACCGTGGATGTCGTTGAGAACGAGTACATGGAGTTCGATGCCATCCCCAACGGAAACTTCAAGGACGCCCTGCTCAAGTACTACGCGACGCTCGACAACTATCGCCTCATGTCCTTCGGTACGCAAATCGTCGAGGCGGTACGCGCACTCGAAGAACCCGTCGTTCATTCGACAGTCACCGCTGACGTGAAACACCTAATCGTGGACGAGTACCAGGACGTGAATCCGGCGCAAGAGCGACTCATAGGGTTGCTCGCCAAGCCGAACGGTTCGGCCGACGTCGTTGTCGTTGGCGATGATGATCAAGCCATCTATCAGTGGCGTGGATCGCACGTCGAAAACATTGTCGCATTCTCAACCCGGTACCCCGATGTGACAACGTTCGAGCTCCTAGCCAATCGTCGGTCGAGGCCGGACATCGTGACGCTAGCCAACGGGTTCGGGAAGTCCATCCCTGGCCGCATAAACAAAGAGATGACCGCCGTACGCCCTTCCGCAGGGCCAGCGGTCTCAATCGCTGTTGGGCACCTGATGGAGCAGGACGAAGCGGATGCCATCGCGCTCGACATCGAAGCGCTACACGAGTCCGGTGTGAGTTACCGGGACATCGCAATACTTGTGCGTGGAAAAACGGCCTATACGAGAATCATTGATGCCCTCGCGGTATCAAAAATTCCAGTGCAACCGGGTGGGCGTACTGGCCTTTTCGAACAATCGGAGGCCGAGGTATTTGGAGCAACGTTCGCGTGGATCTCGAACATTGACTGGAGTGTGAGCAAGTGGAAGACGCGCGCGGCCATCAACCTCAATGATCTTGTGCGCCGATACGCCACCGTCTTCGCCCTTGATGACAGTCAGAGCCAAGCCCTCACCACCCACCTGCAAGCGTGGAAGTCCAAGCGCGATGACGAAAACTGGACACCCAGTCTTGTCGCTGAGTTCTACAAACTGACCGACCTGCTCGGTATTCGCAACTGGAACCTCTCGGAAGAAATGCAGCGTAACAGGCTGGGCACGATCGCACGATTCACCGCAGTCATGGCTGACTACGAGTCGGTAACAAGACGATCCCGCCGCGACGCCGACAACCCGAGCGAGCAAGTGGGCGGTGCGGTCGGCGGCGAATGGTTCTATAAGAACTTTGCCTTGATCCTCACCAATTACGCCACAGGCAACTACGACGACTTCGACGGCGAAGACGACGTACTTGGCGACGGCGTTACGCTCGGAACAATCCACGGGGCAAAAGGGCTCGAATGGCCCATCGTGTTTCTACCCTCACTCAAAGAAGGGCGATTCCCTTCGGACAAGTCAGGATCGTTGAAGAATTGGCTGATTCCTCGGGAACTGTTCAATGCAGCGCGCTACGAGGGCTCTGACGCTGAGGAGCGACGCCTTTTCTACGTGGCCCTCACCCGCGCCCGTGACTGGTTGAGTCTCTCGTCGCACCAGCGTGTGAGCACGCAGTCGCGTCAGCCCTCACCGTACATCCTCGAAGCACAGGCGATCGCGGCAAGTGGTGGCCTGCCGACCAACGCCGAACCACGCGGCGTCGCCGCGACGAGTATCACGGTGTCGTACAGCGAACTCGATGCCTACATGGGATGCCCGCGGAGTTACCTCTTGCGCAACGAACTCGGCTTCATGCCACCGGTGAGGGCGGAGATCGGATTCGGTAACGCCGTACATCACGTTCTGCGCACGATCTCAGAGCACGTGAAGGCCACCGGTCACGTGCCCGACTCCGGCGCGATTGATGCATTGATGGACAGCGAGTTCTACCTGCCTTTCGCCAACAAAGCCGCCCACAAGGAGATGCGAGAGAAGGCACGGGCACTCATACAGACATACGTCACCGACAACACCGCTGAACTGAAGCGAACCTGGGCCACCGAGCGGCCATTCGAGCTATATCTCGATGGCGTCACCATTAGCGGACGCGCAGATGTCGTCTTCGACGAACACGATGGCGTGATCGACAACCTCTCGATCGTCGACTACAAGACGGCACTGGCCGAAGAGCTCAAGCCTCTGCAGTTGCAGATTTACACTGATGCAGGTCGTCGCGAGGGCCTCACCGTCGGGGGCGCCTTCATCCAGGACCTGAACGCCACAGTGCGGCATGAGGTGAGCATCACGGAATCAGACATTGCGGCGGCCGAGGCGCTCGTCACCGAAGCGGCGATGGGCCTCAAAGCTCGTGAATTCAGTCCCAAGCCCGAGAAGAACAAATGCTCGTTCTGCGACGTGAGTGCCGTCTGTGGAGCCGCAGTACGCAAATAGCACCCCGGGGAAACTGGCGCTGACGAATCCGTCATAGGTCTTCCCTAGGATCTAATCCCAGACGTATCCGAGCAACTGAAGGAGGCTACGTGGTTGACGTCATAACCCATCGCGGCACGCACGCGAGCCCTCTGCGGTATCCGGGAGGCAAGGCGACGCTCGCAGGCTTTTTTGAGAACACCATCCTGGCGCTTGGACTCAACAAGCCCACGTACATCGAGCCCTACGCCGGCGGTGCGGGTGCTGGTCTAGAACTTCTACTCAAGGGTGTCGTGGGCAAGGTCGTCATCAATGACCTGGATCCCGCGATTCACGCGTGCTGGCTGGCGATGGTGAAGAACTCCGAGGCATTCCTCCAACTGCTCAATCGTACGCCACTCACCATTGATGAGTGGAAGAGGCAGCGTGAGATTTACCGCCGTAGGCACGACTTCGACGTTGACCCGTTGGCTCTGGGGTTCGCCACGTTCTACCTCAACCGCACTAGCCGCTCCGGAGTACTAGGGGCCGGAGTGATCGGTGGCCTGGCCCAATCAGGCACATACAAAATCGATGCACGGTACAACAAGGCCGTCCTCAGGGGCCGCGTCGAGCGGCTAGCCGAACTCAGCGGGAAGATCCGCGTCACTAGGCAGGACGGTTTGGCACGGTTGCGTGAGTACCTGCCAAAGGAAAACGTAATCGCGTACGTGGATCCGCCTTACGTCGAGAAGGGCAGCTCGCTCTACATGAGTTCCTTCAAGGAAAGCGACCACGTCGAACTGGCAAGCGTTCTTAATGACCGTTGGGACACTAATTGGGTGCTCACGTACGACGTTGGGGACCTCGTCAAACGCTTGTACAGGGCGCGCGAGGTGTCCGAGTTCCATCTGCTGTACTCGGCTCACCTGCGGGGCTCGAAGGACGACCTGAAACGGCCGTCAGCCAAAGAGCTGATAGTTCTCTCCGATCCAGTGGCCGAAGCACTCGATATGCGACACTAGCGAGGTCCCACGAACGGCCCGGACTGTCGTATCTGGCTCCGGGTCGGCAGCCCCAATGACTGTTGAACCAAGGCACGCAGCACCGACTGGCCCACGCCAAGTGGCAACGACGCAGCAGAGTGGGCCAGCGCCACAGGGATCACCGCATTCTCATACAATCGCGTCTGCACGTGATCGAGGACTTCGCAGATGGGCCGAAGCGTCGGGTAGCTGGTCCAGAGTTCGCCATCGGAGTCTCCATAAGGCGCGACGCCTGGCTTTGGCGGCACCGTGATCACCAACGTGCCGCCATTCCTAGTTCGGTAAATGAAGCGGCGCCCGTAGAACTCGTCTGATCCATATGGGTTGTTGAGTGGGCGTCCCGTCATCCGGTTGATGTACTCAGTGGTCAGGCGCATTACATGGCCCGGTTCGATCAGGTGGGCAATGAGTTGGGCATGTTCCACAAAGGCGCCTGATTTCTCGACGCCCACAACGAGCGGAGCTGCTGGTCGGTTGTTCGCGATGCACTGCTTCGCGAACTCACCGAGGTAGTCCTGGAAACGGCGCTTGAGCGGAGCCACCGTTCCATACAGGCCAAGTGGACCGTCGACGATGAATACCGTCTTCTCTAGTACCTCGTAGCTATGCGAGTCCTCGAACAGTAACTGCATGTACCCGAGTGAGGTCAGTCGCTCTGCCACCAGCATCATTCGTGTTAGCGAACTGCGATTCGACCCCTCGGGCATGTATTCCTCTTCGGTGCGCAGGACATCGCCGAGATAGATCTGTGTGCCGCACTCCGGGCAGCTGGTGCCCGCCTTCGGAACGTCGATCTTGCCCCCCGAGAGTTGCGCATCCTTAGCGTCGCACGACGGACAACGTCGAAGTGGTGCAGTGGTTGCGGGAGCACTCGGAGAACCGTGCAGCGCCAAGAGCATGTCGGCAAGAGTCTGATCGGACGCCTGGTCGAACTTTGTCTCTTGAAGAAATCGATCCAACTCCTGTCGCCAAGTGTCCACTCCCGTCGATCCCGGAATGACTAGACCCGATCCGGGGAGTGCCCTGTCGAAGGCGGCGTGCTGATGCGACTCACGGAGAAGGTGCGGATTGACGAATTCTCCCGCGCCCGCTTCATGCAGCTTCTCGAAGTCGACAAAGGACGCGGCAACGCGAACGTACCCAACTTTGATGGTCGGGTGCTCGCGCGTTGCCTCAACCTCGGAATCGGACCCGTCGACTGTAATCCCGAACCGTACGGCGTCTGCGATGCCGCCGTTGTCGAGTTCCTCAACAGGACGGCAGAGCGAAGTCACCCTGTGCTCGTCCGCAGGGGTGGCTTGTGCGACTTCCCAACGTGAGAAGGCATCATGGACAGCTTGGCTATTGACGACGGGTACATGACCGAGACGCGACGCTCGCTCAGATGGGTAGGGCACGCTAGCTGACCTCGACCGGCGCCAACCCCGCGGCCTCCCGAGCCCGATTGATCATCGCGTGGTCGAACTTTGCGACCTGCACCGGCACGATGTACTTGCCAGAGTAGGTCTTCATTCGTACGAATCCCTGATCTTCCACACGTCGAATGCTTTCGGCCCACGTTTTGAAGTCGTAGTAGTGCGAGAGTTCGCGCGTCTCGTTATCTGAGTTCAGGTGCGCCACAAGCCAGTTGGACGTGTTCGACAAGATGCGTTGGTCAACGCTCGAAACTTCCTGCGTCGCGTACACCAAACCGATCTCGTACTTCGCTGCTTCCTTGGAGAGTCGAACCCACGGGTTCCCCGCGACGTCTTTGGCGCCGCGTTCAAAGAGGTTGTGGGCCTCCTCTACGACGATTTGAAAGGGAACGGCGCGCTCGCCGGATCGGAATCGCTCGTTAGCTCTCCCAAGTAGGTAGTTCACCGTGTTCTCCGAAATGGTCTTGGCGACGTCGCCCGAACCGTGTGCGAGGTCGACGATCGCGAGGCGTCCGCCCTGCATGTCGTCCCAGATCTGTTCCTCGACCCGCTGAGTTGCACTCGTCGAATGAAACTCGCGCAACTGGCGTATCGCAGCCTTGCCACTCGCGCGATTGTTGAAGTCGGCGATGAACTTGAATGCCGTGTCTCCACCGGTCGAGCGTTGGTTCCAACTACCCTCATTCGCCATATGCAGCATGATGCGCTTGGCTGCTTCGGGAGTGGTGGCGCGATAGTTCCTCCCCACCTTTATCGCGAGACCGGGGTTCGCGGAGTTGAACGCCTGGAAGAGCGGATCGATCCAGCCGAACTCGATCCCATTGGTTGCAAAGGATGCCGCAGTGATGCCGCACTCAACCAGAATCCCATAGAGACCCAAGACCGCCTTTGTCCAAGTAACCCAGTCACCGGGATCCGCAACACGATCGGGCTCCGTCCAGTTGATGGACGTGAATGACTTCACGTAAGCATACGAACCGTACTGGTCGCTCACGATCGAGTTCACGAAGTCGACCACCGCATCAAAGTTGACCGGATCAAAGAAGTTCATGGCAAGGGGCCGTATCTGCGGGTCGGAGCCATCGGCGCCGAGCCGATAGATGCGTACCCGACTCTCGTCACCAAGCAGCCGCAAGCCTGTGTGGTCCTGGTCGTTCACGTTCGCGTACTCACCCTGCGGATCGAAGATCAGCTGTCCAACCGACGTTCCAGATTGCGCTGCCTGCGTCGCAATCGCAGTCACCAACGACTTGATGGTGTTGGACTTGCCGGTGCGGGTCATACCGAAGACTGCAGTCTTGCGCGAAACGAAGTCACCGATATGTACGTGGACAGCGGCGTTGTCAGTCCCTGATTCGCGCGCGCGACGTCGCGTTGACGCGAACCTCACTGCGCCGAGAGTCAACAGATCTTCGCCGTCAGGTTCTGGGAATGACGCGATCCACGACAAGACGTCGGGCGAAGGCAAGAAGACCAGATACCTCGCGGAAGAAACGACATTGTCGATGTCAGAGCCGAACTGGATCTTGCTCTCGGTGCGGTCGACATAAAACGTGCCGATGACGTCGCAGTCGAACGCGGACTGTTGAAGCTCATTACGGGTGAGTTCGTCGGTGACCTCATCGAACCCCTTGCCCGAGTCGCCGGCGTCACGCACCACCGCCAGTCGCGTCTGAACCAGGTCGGACTCGTTTGGCAGTGGCGCCGTACCGCTGACGCGCAGCAGGATCAGTTCCTCGTCATCCAGAGCGAATCCTTCGGCCGTTTGCGCACCGGCAGTAGCCAAAAGGAACGCCCCATGCGGCACCCCGCCAGCCTGTGTCTTGCGCCAATCGTCCGTCAGGACCACGGCTCGTTCGTAGTCCAATCTGAAGATTCCGCCCACGGCCTTGCACCCCGAGTTGATCAAGGATGCCAGCGGGGTCGATGCCCTCGAAGACGTCAGGATTGTCGAACTAATACTCATTGCCAAACCCTAGTGATCAGGTGTGACGTTTTCCGGGAGGCGCGGTACCTCACCAGGAGCAGAAAACCGGGATATAAGTTCACGAACCGCACTCGGCGAGCCGCGCCGCGCGATCAGGACGGGGCGGAGTCAGCATTTTCGTCCGCGTACTGAGCACTGAGCACAAACTGAGAGTGCTCAATGTAACGAGCCTCCACTACCCTCAAACCATGACCGACTACGTGTACACGACGAGCGGAAAAGCCATTGGGTTCGTCAGAGACAAGTACGTCCACCTACTAAACGGCAAGCCCGTGGGGCAAATACGCGAAACGCATGTTTATCGATTGAAGGGCGACTATGTGGGTGAGTTATTTGAAGATCAGGTCGTCAACATGTACCTAAGCAATCTCGGCAACATAGGAAGCTCCGGAAGCCCGGGCAGTCCTGGTAGTCCAGGACACCCTGGGAACAGGGGCAGCCGAGGCTGCGCATATCCGGACGTTTTCGACAAATTGCTGAAGTGAATCGCAGGGCTGACCGCCTTGCGCGGTGGTCCGTCCAAGCTCAGTTCGAAGCGCCATTGAGATATACGAATGACAGATTTGTCAGTCGAGTTTCGCGCTTCTCGTCCAGGCCGCCGTGTCGAGTGCGTCAGCGACGAGTGACGCGGTCACGGTGCGACTCAATCCACCCCACCAGTCGTCGTGAGAAGACGTCGATGAGGAAGGCGACGTAGACAACATTCGACCATGTCGAGCAGTAGGTGAAATCGGCAACCCATAACTCGTTGGGACGAGACGCCACGAACGCGCGCTGCCCAGGCCGATTCAACCGGATTGGACCTCAGACTTAACCCAAGCCGGAGGATTCGACGTTTCTGCCTCGATAAAGTCGTCCACATCAAAACGGTGCTCTATAAGTCGCCTGCGCGCAGTCGTACGTTCTTCATCGGAAAGCAACTTTTCATACCAAGGAAGTAGCACTGTAGCTTCAACGCTCATTCTCAGCCGCCCATTTTCCCATAAGGTTGTGAATCCGTCGGACGCGTCACGACCCTCTAGGAGCAAATGCGCTGCGCCAACTCCACCTTGCTCAGCGACCATTTGATTGAACCGAATCGGGTTGTAGCCGATCTCACGTTTTAACCTCTTGGGCCCTTCAACCATTTCGAAATGGAAATGGTCCTCTGCGCTCATATAGCCCTCCTTACATTTAATAATCTCACGCACGAATTACGCGGCTGTCTCCATGAGGGCATCGGCTAGTGAGCCTTGACCTAATGACTACTGAATCTGGTAAGTCCATCAGCCGATCGAAAGGAAGTAGACGGGCTTTAGTGGGAGTCGCTGCCGGTCCTGTTCACTAAGGTTTTCGTAATTCGCCACCTATAAGTCAAAGAAAGTTTCAAGGTCCATCAGCGTAATTCGTCGTATTTCTTGGCGCCTTGCCTCTCTGATGGCATCGGCCGAGAAACCGGACGTCGAAACAAAGATTCCCACGTCCTGATTACTTAGGGTGGACAGGAACGATCGCAGGTCATCGAGTGTTGTCTTTGATTCGTTCCGCCGCCGAACTTGTGTCTTGATCCTTGGGCCCTCGGCGCCCAGCGGATCTGTGTATGACACGATATCGAGTCCGTCATCCTTGCCTGGCGGTGCTACCCATGCGACGTGATAGCCCATTCCCCTTAAAAGGGCGGCGACAAGATCCTGAAAGTCATACGGAGGCATAGCCCGTAAGTACGTTGAGATCTCGGACCAAGCTGACTCCTCAGCTTCTTCGAGTGTGGCGCCACTTGTCACTGCCTCAACGGACTCGGTGGCATCGTCAGATGTCTCGATCTGTGCTTTTCTCCAGGCGTTGTAGAGCTTGCTCGCTTCTCGCCTGAATTCTGCTGGATCTTTGATTTTTTCGTAGGCCGCTATCCCGTCGTCGGTGATCATCCAATTCCCCTTCGACTTTGTCATCCATCCCGCCTTTACGGGACCGATAGTGGAAAACCTCAGGATCTTGTCGAAACGTGGGGCGGATGTTGTCGGATATAGGCTCGAAATCAGTTGGCGGGAGCCTACGCTTCGTCTCTTCGATTACGTCTCGCGCTTGAACGCCCTCTGGGTGCTCTTTAAGGATCTCGAATACAGCGCGAACGATTTGACCCGTTCGCTCACGAGTAACTTCGGCCATCGGGACTCCTTAGCACTGTCTAGTTTGTTTCACACTTGGCGCCCAGACCATTGTCGCACCGTTTCGATGATCCGGTCAGCGGGAGACGGCAGGGGTTCCGACCGAACAGTATCGACCAGCAGGCTCCCTTCTGCCATCAAGAGCCTTCTGTTAGCGAGAGGCTGATTACTTGATCGAGACCTGGCTGGATCCGGCGAGAGCGAAGATAATCAGGCACCATTCCAAAGGGCCTGATCCATAGCGTCAGCAGCAGCTTCTCTGTCCGGGGCCAGTATGTGCCCGTAAACGTCTGCCGTCATACGGATGGAAGCATGTCCCAACACTTCGCTCACCACCTGAAGTTTGACCCCGCTCGCGAGCATCAGGCTCGCCGCTGAATGCCGGAGTTCGTGGGGATGCCAGTGCTCTAGACCCGCTCGCCGGCAAATTGCGTCGAACTCCCGATTGAGGTTTCGCGGATCAATCGGTGTACCGAAGTTCGTCGTAAAGATGAAACCCATATCAGTCCAGAGATCCTCTTCGAGGTATCGCTCTTCCTCTTGACGCTGTCGGTGTTCCGCCAACAGACTTGCAAGACCGCGAGGAATGTTCACTGACCGTCGACTCCTCGGCGTCTTGGTGTCCGCGGTGATAAGTGAGCCACCTTCACGCTTGAGTGATCGACGGACTGTGATGATTCGACTCTCCTGGTCGAAGTCGCGCCACTGAAGACCCAGGGCCTCGCCTCGTCGAAGCCCAGTGGAGAGCATCAATGAATACAGTGCCTCGTTCCGATGGCCTTCGAGTTCCTTGAGGAGTCTCCGGGCCTGTTCGTACGTGAGAGTTCGTCCCTCCCGGCGACTCTCCTTCGGTGCCCTCGACAGTCTCGCCACGTTTCTGTTCACGCTGCCCCAGCGAATTCCTTGGTCGATGGCCTGGGCCAGGATGTATCGAATTCGA
Organism: Acidimicrobiales bacterium; assembly: GCA_049790955.1. GTDB lineage: Bacteria > Actinomycetota > Acidimicrobiia > Acidimicrobiales > RAAP-2 > RAAP-2. Next base: position 5,475 of record JBAQZL010000133.1, on the reverse strand, counting down.
CGAACCGTAGAAACTGAGAGACCGCTGTCTATCTTCGCCGACAAGAGTCGATCGACATCGGCAGTGGTCAGGTTTGCGAGTCTCTTGCTGCCGAGAGTCGGAATGATGTGGTGCTTCGCGACCGTCCAGTAGCTAACCACGGTGCTAGGTACTACTTGGTGCCGAAGGACATCATCATGCCAGTGCGTGAGAAGTTGGCCCACCGTCATTTTCGTATCCGGCGCCGGCAACCCGTCGTCGAGATCTCTCTGCAGCTTTTTGAGTTTGCGGACCGCCTCGGCCCGAGTCTTCGCGGACACAGCCTTTCGCACAACGCGTCCGGTGCCATCTTGTCCGAGAGTAACCACACCGAGCCAACGTCCATCAGACGTTCGCTGGTAAATTGAACCTTCGCCATTGCCTCTAGAACCCGCCATAGGGCCTCCTTTTCGCGTTGCTGACATCGCTGCTAACAAAGGTCGCTACTGGCGGGATTTTGATGAAAATTGGTCGGAGGCCACCGCCTCTAACCAGGGATTTTTTTAGTGGGCCGTACAGGACTTGAACCTGTGACCCCTTGCGTGTCATGCAAGTGCGCTACCAGACTGCGCCAACGGCCCCTAGGGGGACCACCTTACCACTCGTCGAAATCGCGATAAAGACTGAAAACGATGCTCAACGAGCCCGATAATTAACGCCGGCGACCTTGCAAGGCGACAATGAGCGCCTCAAGCGTTTCGGTCGCCGAGATCAGCGAATCAATCTCTTCTTCGGTTGCCACTTCAACGAGAGCGGAAAACAGCGCATCACTGAACCGGGAGCGATACTCCTCGATAACGACGCTTCCGGCTGAGGTCAGACACACCATCACGACGCGACCGTCGTGGCTTTGACGTTCGCGTCGGACCCAACCACGTTGTTCAAGTCGGTTCACGAGCAGCGTGGTCGTCGGCTGCGCCAAGCCTTCGATATCGGCCAGATCGGTAATGCGTCGGGCTTCAGTCGTGAGCGAATTCAACATGCTCGCCTCGGTCCTCGTGAGTTCGGAGCTGACCTGCTTTGCTGCGAGTCGCGACAGAGCGGTAGCCCGTACGAGGAGTTGCAACGTGATTTCGCTGCGTTCCATTTGTGACGTTGAAGGAGAATTCATATTGCTATACTATATTCCATCACAATGGATATTGCGGCAATTATTGAAGGAGGGCCACCGTGTATACCGATCGTCGTGACGCTCTCTTCGCGACCAACTTGGAGAGTGAATGATGGCTCACCTTGATGAGAACGCCTCTGGCCCGCGCGATGACGACCGCGCGCAGACCGAGTTGATCACGGGAGCGTCAACTACTTCAACGGTCGTGGTTGGCGTCGATGGCTCTGATACATCGATCGATGCGCTCTCGTGGGCGTGCGGCGAAGCTCGCCGACTCGGCGGCCGCGCTCTTGCGGTGCTGGTTACCCCTATCCCCGGGTCGGGCGTGCTGGCGTCCGCATCCCCGTTCGCCGCGATCGCGGCCGGCGAATACATAGAAAACGACGCACGTCTTGAAGACGAATTGGAAGCGAAGATTCGTTCAGAACTGCATGCCATCGTTGAGAGCCAGCGCGTTCCGCTCACCTTCGTACACGTGCACGGCGACGTCGCGACGGAGCTGCTGCGAATCGCCGCAATGAGCCACGCGCAACTGATCGCCGTCGGTCGCTCGACAAAGTCGCGCCACAAAGTGGCAGGTTCGCTCGGTCATCGACTGCTTCGTCGCACCGGTACCCCGATCATCGTTATCGTCCCGTGAATCGGTTGGGCCGCGCCGCTGTGTCTCGCCTTCGTAACTAATGGACGTCGTCCAGACCTCGCAATCCAACGCGCTCACGCCCGCGATGAATGCCAAGCAACGGAATCTTTCAGTGTGGTGGGATCACGCTCTCGGCTCCGATCCAGGTCGCAATCGTCTTCGTAACGCTCTTCACTGCGTGCTCACCATCGGGCTCGCGATTGCCGCAGAATCTCTCTTCGTACGGCTCACGCACGCGCTGCAACTCCCGGTATCGGGCACCGCTACTCAAGTCAACGCCGCAGCAGGAGCCAATCACGAGTTTCTTGTTGTCGCCGACTTACTGGGGGCACTCATCGGCATGATGTCGACGATGATGATTTCGGATACCAAGCCCCGAGGTCAGCTCGTCAGCATGGCGCTCTTGCCGTGCGCGATGATCCCCGCTCTGGCGTTCGGCCTCGTTATGGGCGGTCATCGCGTTGCGGCCCTCACGCTGCTCGCGGTCATACTTGCCCTCGGAACGTACCTGCGACGATTCGGCCCCCGAGGCTTTGCTTGTGGAAACCTCCTCTTCGTCGGCTACTTCATTGGTTTCTTTCTGCACGCTGGCGTGATGCTCGGTGACATGGGTTGGCTCAGCGCAGAGATCGGCGTCGGTGTGCTCGTGGCGAGTGCGATCCGTTTCGCGGTGTTTTATCCCCGACCTTCGGAGGCACTTCACCGCACACAGCGCTCCTACGACGCGCGAGCGCGCAAGATCGCCGCGGCGGCGCTCGCACTCTTTGAAAAGCCCGGGGACGGAACTCATGAAGTTCGCCGACTGCAACACCAGCTCGCTCGCCTGAACGAAGCCGCATTGATGATCGACGCTCAACTCGGAGACTCGAGTGCCGTTCCGGACGGCTCTTCGGGCGAGCTATTGCACCAGCGACTCTTCGATGTCGAGCTCGCCCTCTCGAATGTGGCTCGATTCGCTCAGGCCCTGGCTCGGCTCGATCTGGCGTTCGAGCAGCGTACGGAGATCTTGCTCGCACTGCGCGCTGTCGTGAGCGGAGATTCGGGGAAGACGCGCATTCACGCCATCTCCTTGATCACACTGATCTCCGACGAGACAACACGAAACGCGGAGAACGAGACTAAGTCCGTCCTCGCCCGTCGGTTCGCCAGCTCACTCCTCGCTCTCGTTGATGCCCAAACGTCGTGGAACACCCTCGAAAGAACTGAGGGAGACGCCAGCACGTTCCAACCTGCGGTCGCCCTCCTCAATGGCTGGTTGCCGGGATCGGCCCAGGTCAGCGCCGTCGCCTCGCGCGAGGGCGGCGTCGCTTTAACGGATCGAGTCCGACTCGCGCCATATACGAGGGTCGCAATCCAGATGGGCGTCGCCGTCGGCGGCGCCATCATTCTCGGTGTCCAACTCTCGAGTGAGCGCTTCTATTGGGCGGTGATCGCGGCGTTTGTCACCTTTATGGGTGCGAACAGCACGGTCGAGCAGGTTCGCAAGGGCTTCTTCCGCGTCGTCGGTACCGTCGTGGGGATTCTTATCGGATCGCTTCTCGTGACGCTTATTGGCCACAACGCCTACGGTTCCATCGCCGTTATTCTCGGCGCGCTGTTCTTCGGGATCTACCTGTTACGAGTCAATTACGCCTTCATGGTCGTCGGGGTAACGATCATGGTCTCGCAGCTCTACCAGCAGCTCGGCGAGTTCTCGAACTCGTTGCTCGTGCTCCGGCTCGAGGAGACCGCGGTGGGTGCAGCCTTCGCCATGATTGTTGCGCTTACGGTCTTGCCGCTACGGACGCGTCGAGTGCTCGACGTCGGTATGCGCGCTCTCGTCGAAGTGGTTGGTCAATTGGTCGAACACGCCAGCGATCATCTCCTCGGCGACGACCACGATCTCGGGAATACGATGCGCGCTGACGCACGGGCAGTCGACGCCGCGTATCAGGCGTTGATCGCAACAGCAAAGCCCCTGCGCCGTTCCCTCGTGGGCAAACTTGACGATGACATTGCGTCGGCGCTGGTGCTCGCCTCCGCTGCTCGAAACTACAGCCGCAATCTCGTCGCCGACACCGAGGTCGCGACACTGATCGTCGTCACGGAGCGTCGCGCTTTTTTGCGCGCGCGTTCGGCACTACTGGCGGCAATCGAGGTAGTCGGCGCTGCAGTGACTGGCGCGCGCGACGGCGAATACGTCCGTTCGTCGTCGCTCTTTGAGCGCGTTGAACAAGATCTCGATACGAGTGGCACCGGCATCATCAACCTGTCACTTCGCGACTTCAAATTGATTGACGGTGTGATGGCTCGTATGGCGGAGAAGATGAGCCTGCGAGTTGGCGATTTCGACACCACCGCGCCAAGCTAAGGGTTCTAGCGCGACGAAGGCGACCGGCACGAGAATCGCGAACGTCGCCTTAAGGTAGCGCCATGGAACTTAGAAACCTTGGCCGTGCCGGCGTAAAAGTCAGCCCACTATGCCTCGGCGCCATGATGTTTGGCGCGTGGGGCAACACCGATCATGACGACTCCGTCAAAATCATTCATCGAGCTCTCGACGCGGGAATCAACTTCATTGATACCGCTGACGTCTATTCCCAGGGCGAGTCCGAGACGATCGTCGGCAAGGCGCTGTCCACCGTCGATCGTTCTCGCGTCGTGCTCGCCACCAAAGTTCACGGCGTCATGGGCGACGACCCAAACGCACAGGGAAACTCTCGTCGATGGATTCTCGCCGAGTGCGACAACAGTTTGCGCCGTCTCGGCGTCGACTACATCGATCTGTATCAGATCCACCGTCCCGACGACACCGTCGACGTTGATGAGACTCTCGGCGCTCTCACCGACCTCGTCACCGCGGGCAAGATTCGTTACTTCGGAAGTTCCACCTTTCCCGCCGAGCAAATCGTCGAAGCGCAATGGGTATCCGAAAGGCGCGGGCTTGGTCGCTTCGTCACGGAGCAGCCGCCCTACTCAATTCTCGTGCGAGGAATTGAGCGCGACGTGCTGCCCGTAGCGCAGGAGTATGGCATGGGCGTCCTTCCGTGGAGCCCATTGGCTGGCGGTTGGCTGGCCGGAAAATTTGGCGACGGCAAGGAAAACAAGAGTCGCCGATCAGCGATGCTGCCGTCGCGCTACGACCTCAGCGTTCCTGCGAACCAGCAGAAGCTCGCGATCGTCAATGAACTCACGAAACTCGCCGAAGAGTCCAAGCTCAGCCTGATTGAGCTGGCTGTCGCGTTCGTGCTCGAGCACCCCGCGATCTCATCGGCGATCATCGGGCCACGAACGATGGACCAACTCGAGTCGCAGCTTTCCATACCTGACATTCGACTGGACACTGCGGTGTTGGACCGGATCGACGAACTGGTGCCGCCCGGCACAAACGTCAATCGAGACGACGCCGGCTACGTGCCGCCAGTGCTGACTGACGCTGCGCGTCGACGCCGTCCTCGCGGATAGGTATTAGTCAGCGAGTGTCGCGCTGAATTCGTCGAGGTTCGTCGGCAAGAGCAGCGTGGTCTGTCCCGCGTTATTGAGAATGACCTGCTCCATGAAGACTTCAACTGCAGCCCTTGCGTCGCCGAGTGCGTCATGCCCACCCGGTGTGACGCCGTAGTGACGACAAAGAAACGTCAGCCCTCGTCGCGGTCGAAGCTCACGACTTGGCTCAATCGCCAAGTCGTGCTCCACTACGTCAATGATTCGCAAGAGTGACATATCG
>JBAQZL010000132.1:0-2378 GCA_049790955.1 Acidimicrobiales bacterium | reverse complement strand
GTTGTGAAGTCTTCCGATCGCTGTTCCCAGTTGCGATAGAGATCGAAACTGGGGGCGGCCGGTGAGAGCAAGACCACACCCCCAGCGTCAAGAGAGTTCCGCGCGAGAGTGACGGCCTCGAGCATGGTCGAAGCGGCGTGTTGGATGAGGTCGTGGCTGCGCAGGCGCACTTCGTCCGAGAGCCGTGCCCCCGCGTTCCCCATCGTGATGAGCGTCGTCGGAGCTGATCGAGCGACAAGGGCATCGGCTAACTCCGCGTAGTCGACACCACGGTCAAATCCTCCCGCGATGAGAGCGACGGCAACATCGCTAAAGACCTCAAGGGCCGCCAGGGTCGGAAGTACCGATGTCGCGAGTCCATCGTCGACGTAGCGCAGCGTGCCCGAGTCGATCGATTCGCTCGCCACGAGGGTCAGTCGCCCGCGCAGCGGCGTGAACTCCGACGCCCGTCGTTCAACGGCGGCACGAACGGCGTCGAGGGACTCGCCCGTGAGCGTTGCTGCCGCGACGAGAGCGAGAGCCACGTTGCCGTCATTGTGTTCACCAATCAGTCCCAGTGATGTGGCGAGTGACGTCGAATCGTTCGCCACGTAGTTCAGCGTCCCGCCGATCTGCGTCTCGTGGTCGCGCAGAGTTGGATTGTCCGCCACCAGGGTCACGTGTTCACCAGGAGCACGGGTCAGCGAGAGCTTGTCGTGGCGATACTGCTCGAGCGAACCGTGCCAGTCCACGTGGTCTTCGCCGAGAGACGTCACGACTACGACCCTCGGCGCGACATCGATATCAACGACTTGAAAGCTGGAGACTTCGAGAACGAGCCAGCCCTCGCTCGCGTCAACACTCGGGTCGTACGGGGGTTGGCCAATGTTGCCCAGGCGCTGGGCGCGCTGGCCGAGGCACGCGAGGAAGAAGGTGATGAGCGACGTGGTGGTGGATTTCCCCTTGGTGCCCGTGACGGCGACGACTCGATCGAGATCCGTGTCGTGGAGCCACAGATTCAGTGCCGAGGTAACGGTGACGCCTTGTCGCTCGAGTTCGAGAACGTCGGCCCGGCGTCGGGGAATGCCGGGACTCTTGAGGACGACGTCGCACGTGGCGAGTGCTTCTATGCCACCGCGATCAGTCACGAGAACCTCGTCGCTCACGCCTTCGGCGTCGTCGACGATCACGAGATCGGCGACGCCACGCAGGCGAGCCACGGCAGCGCGACCTTCGACGCCGTATCCGAAGATGCCGACGCGTCTACCTGCGAGGTCAGCGAAGCCAGTGGGCCGGAACACGACTAGGTCCTTCCTGCTCGAGCAAGGACTCGAAGCCAACGGCACCGTTCGCTTCGCCGGCGAGGTCCGCGAGCCGCGGTTGATCGCGCCACTCGTCGAGCTCGGTCACTCGACGAAGTGCGGCGGCGCTCTCCTCGGGGTCGCCCACGCACTCGAAGGGCTTGAACGCGACGCCTACGCCGACGAGGACTCGGAGCTGGTCACTGCGACCCTCGTCGCTCAGCGGTTCGTGATGAAAGATGTCGACGAGGGCAGCGCGCGAGAGAAACGGCGCGAGCATGAGATTGATAAAGAGACACTTGTCGCACTCGCCGCACCACGTATCGAGACGTTGCTCGCGGGCTTGGGCGAAGGCCCGGTTGCAACTGCGAAAGACGTGATGGTACTGGGGGAGTTCGCTGAAGGTCTTGGCGACCCAGACTTCGCTGCGATCGCGCAGAAAACTGGCGACCGTCAGTTGGTCGCCAAGGCGCTCGCTCAATGCGTTCGCGACGAGGATCTCGGCCTCGAGAGATTTACTCCATTGATGGTTGACCTCGAGGTCGCCCCAGCGAAGGTTGGCGGCAGACGCCGAGTGCTCGTTGCTCATGACGACGCCGCCGCGTCCCGAGGCCACGGCCGCTACTGCCGCGAGCAAGGTCACCATGGCCGTCACCGGCACGTGGCCGCGAAAGAAGGACTCGTCATCGCTGAGTATTTGCGCATCGAGATGGCGGGTCGCTCGCACGATCTTGAGACCCGTGACTGCGGCCGTCTCTTCCAGCGGCGCAAAGCGACCACCGGAAGGACTGACGATAAATAGTGTCTGATCCAAGTGGCCGGCGAGCGCGGCGGTTGTCACGACCGAGTCGATGCCTCCGCCGAAGGGGACGAGCACGCGCTCGGGGTCAAGCGTGACAGAAGTCGCGACGACGTCGCTACCCCCAGAGATGATCACGTCATCGAGCGAGAGGTCGTTGCGGTACGCGAACTCTCCGAGCCCCTCGCGCAGTGCCGCCGCGAGGAGCCGCGCGCCGGCGGCACCGAGTGGTGTCGCACCCACGTCGACACGTCGAGCGGCGCCCGCTTTGTAGTACGAGAGACCCGCCATGAGAAACC
>JBAQZL010000131.1:0-12377 GCA_049790955.1 Acidimicrobiales bacterium | reverse complement strand
AGCGTCGCTTGCACTTCGGTCGATGAACTCGCCGGCAGCGCGGCACCCGAGGGCAGCAAGAAGTTGCGCGCGTAGCCGTTCTTCACGTCAACAATGTCGCCCCGTCGACCCAGTCCCTGAACGTCGCTTCGCAGGAGGACCTTCATTCGCTGGCCTCCGGTGCGCTCACGGCCTCAAGGACCTCGGCGGCGATGCTGGCGTCGTCGATCAGATCGCCCTCCACCGCGGGTACCGCAGCAGGCGTCTCAGCGTTGTCGCGACTCGGGCGCGGTCCGCGCGGACCACGGTCATCACGTCCGCCGTCACGACCACCATCGCGGCCACGTCCACCACGACGCTCGGTCACGGTGCGCTGGGTGTAGGGCAGCAGCGCCAGTTCGCGAGCCGTTTTGATGGCGTCACTCACGTCGCGCTGGTGCTGCTGGCAGTTACCCGAGACCTTGCGACCACGAATCTTGCCGCGGTCTGAGATGTACTTGCGCAACTGCGCCAGGTCCTTGTAGTCAACGCGGTCGACGCCGTGCTGACAGAACGAGCACGGCTTCTTCTTCGCACCGCGGCGAATGTCAATCTTCGGCGCGCGCTTTGGCGGTTTGGGGTTATTAATACGTGGCATTAGAAGGGCTCCTCGTCAAAGGCGTAGCTACTGGGTTCGTTGGTGCGCGGGGCGGGTCGATCGCTGGACGGGCCAGAGGAAAAGTTCGATCCCTCGGCGCGCGGGGTTTTGGTCACAACAGCGGTCGCGAAACGAAGCGACGGCGCGATCTCGTCGGCGTTGATCTCGACGATGGAGCGCTTGTCACCGTTTTCGGTCTCCCAACTGCGCTGCTCGAGGCGTCCCGAGACAATGACTCGGGTGCCCTTCGCGAGTGAGTTGGCGGCGTTTTCGGCCATAGCGCCGTATCCCGTGACTTCGAAGTACGAGACGCGCTCTTCCCACTCTTGAGTCTGTCGGTTCTGCCAGCGACGGTTCACGGCGATCGAGAGGCGCACGGCCGCCTGACCGCTGTTCAAGAACTTGAGTTCGGGGTCGCGGGTGATGTTCCCGATGACGGTGATGGCATTGTCAGGCATAGTTTCTCTCCTTAGCGGTTTCGCGCCCGAACTTACGCTTGGGCCGTAACACGGCCGGCGTTCGCTCGCACGTGGCGACGAAGGATCTTGAAGCGAAGGACTTCGTCCGAGAGAGTCAAGATGCGGTCAAGCTCATCGACGGTCGTCGATTCGCCGCTGAACTCCACGAGGACGTAGTACCCCTCTTTGCGCTTATTGATCTCGTACGCCAAGGGACGCTTCCCCCAACGGTCGATGTTTCCCGGGGTTCCGCCGTTTGCACGGATGGTTTCTAACGCGCGGTCGAGGGCGATCTGGATCGCCTGAGCGTCGACGGTCGTGTCGAACACGATCATGGTTTCATAGGGCCTCATGGCCTTTTTCCTTTCCCTCTGGTCCGAAACACGTTCGGGCTCTGCGGAAACAGAGCAGGGTTATGTGGCACTTCCCCACGCTTGTGGGAAAGACAAGTCTACCGGCTGGGCCGATTTTTGGCTAATTCGTAAGTTCTTCGGGGTTGGCGTAGGTCTCGTCGGGCCCTGGAAACTCGCCCGAGCGCACGTCGCTCGCGTAGTGCGCAATCGCCTCGGTGATGAGGGAGTTGAGCTCGGCGTACTGGCGCACGAACTTGGCGGGCTTGGTCTTGGTCAGCCCCAGGATGTCGTGAAAGACCAGCACTTGTCCGTCGGTGTCGGGACCGGCACCAATGCCGATGATGGGAATATCGAGCGCCTCGGTGATTCGCGTGCCGACCACGCTGGGAACGCCCTCGAGGACGGCCGCAAAGACACCCTCGTCTTGAAGAATCTTGCCGTCCAGTTGAAGTTGCTGGGCGGCCTCACGCGTCTTGCCTTGCACCTTGAATCCGCCAAAGGCCATCACGCTCTGGGGCGTCAAGCCGAGGTGCGCCATGACCGGGATCTCGGCGTCGAGGATTGCGCGCACCACTTCGCGGCGAACACGTCCACCTTCAAGTTTCACGCTGTCGGCGCCGCTGCGAATAAGTAGGGCCGCGTTGCGCACGCTGTCGGCAACACTCAGGTGGTAGCTCAACCAGGGCATGTCCGCAACGACATGAACGTCGGGCTTCGCGGCGGCGACTGCGCGAACGTGATGACACATATCTTCCACGCTGACGTGCAGGGTGTCCTCGTGACCGAGAACAACGTTCGCGAGTGAGTCACCGACTAAGAGAATGTCGACGCCAGCCGCCGCCGCGAGGCGCGCTCCTGGTTCGTCGTAGGCGGTCACCATCACGAGCGGTGCTCCACCATTGCGGCGCTTGCGCATTTTGATCTGCGGAGCCGAGAGCTTCACTCGCCCGCCTCTTGGGCGAAGACGCTGCGACGAGAACGTCGAGCACCCGCCGACCACTTGCGCACGAGGTGGTGAAACGAACACTCGACACATACTTCAACCGCGTAACACTGCACCGGCTCTTCACGACGCTCAAGCTTCAACAGCTCCGCTCGCGTCGAGGGGCACGTTCCACCCGACGGCAGACGCGCACCGAAGACGTAGGTCACTTCGACCAGTTCGGCATCGCCGCAGACCGGACAGGTCTCGCCGGTCTTTCTCCCGATGTTGCGCGCCGCACGGAGGAGTTCAGGGTGCGCGTCACAGATGTCTTCGTAGCGGAGCAGTCCCGCGGCGAGCTTTGCCAACAGCGCGTGGCGCACGAGGCCGAACTCCACCACAGCCCCATCGGCGGTGCTCGAGCGGAAACGCTTATCCATTACGGGTGATGCTATCGCCGCTAAATACATGGTCTGTGCGCATACCGTCACGTTCGATATATCGAAGTGATATGCTTGATCGCGTGTTAGACATTGCCATTCTGGGCCTGCTGATGGAACGTGATCACCACGGTTATGAAGTACGGACACAGCTGCGCGATCGCCTCGGTATGTGGGCAAATGTCTCCTTTGGCTCGATCTATCCCGCGCTCGCACGCCTTGAACGCCACGGATTCGTCGAGGCCGTTCTGCCCGTGGCGCCTCGACTCAGCACGCTCTCGACGGGCTCGCTGTCTGGGGAACGAGCCAGCCTTCGCTCGCTGCGCGCTACGACCGGAATCGGTCGACGCGGTCGCAAGGTCTATCGCATTACTGACGCTGGTCGCCAAGAGTTCGTGACGCTGCTCAGCGACCCCTCCACACTCGACTCGGCGAAAAACTTCTCACTACGCATGGCGCTCGCGAAGCACCTCGCGCCCGCCCGTCGCGTCGTTCTCTTGGAGAAGCGTCGCGCCGACCTGCTCGAGCGCCTCACTGAGGTGCGCGCCGGCGCCGTCAACGACCAACTCGACGACTACGCGCATGGCGTGATGGAACACGCCGCACGCGGCGTCGAACTAGATCTCGCATGGATCGACGACTTGTTGAACACCGAACGTAGTAATCAAACCTTCGCGAACGAAGCGAAGTAGGAAAGGAAGCCATGAAGAAGATTCGTGTGGCTATTGCGGGCGTGGGCAACTGCGCCAGTTCACTCATTCAGGGCGTGACGTACTACCGCGACGCCAAACAAGGCGACCACGTGCCCGGTCTCATGCACGTCGAACTCGGCGGGTATCACGTCAGCGATCTGGAGTTCGTGGCGGCCTTTGACGTTGACGCCTCCAAGGTCGGCAACGACCTCGGCAAGGCCATCGAAGGCGGCATGAACAACACGCTGAAGTTCGCCGACGTTCCGTCGCTGGGCGTCATGGTCCAACGCGGACCGACCCTCGACGGGTTGAACAAGTACTACCGCGCCGTGATTGAGGAATCACCCTTCGAGGCCATCGACGTGGCCCAGGCTCTGCGCGACGCAAAGGCCGAAGTTCTCGTGTCCTACCTCCCCGTGGGCTCTGAAGAAGCTCAGCGTTACTACGCCCAGGCGGCCATTGACGCGGGCGTCGCCTTCGTCAACGCCATTCCGGTCTTTATCGCCTCGGACCCCAAGTGGGCGAAGAAGTTCGCCGACGCGGGCGTGCCGATCATCGGCGACGACATCAAGAGCCAAGTGGGCGCCACCATCGTGCACCGCGTCCTCACCCGACTCTTCGAGGACCGCGGCTTGACCCTCGACCACACCTATCAGTTGAACGTCGGCGGGAACATGGACTTCAAGAACATGCTCGACCGCGACCGCTTGGAGTCAAAGAAAGTCTCGAAGACTCAGGCCGTGACCTCACAACTCGAACTGAATGACATGAACCCCGACGACGTGCACATTGGCCCGAGTGACCACGTGCCGTGGCTGGCCGACCGTAAATGGGCCTACATCCGCATGGAGGGCCGCAACTTCGGTGACGCGCCGCTCAACATCGAGCTCAAGCTCGAGGTGTGGGACTCGCCCAACTCCGCTGGCGTCATTATTGACGCGGTGCGCTGCGCGAAGGTTGCTCTCGACCGCGGTATTGGCGGACCGCTGCTCGGACCCTCGGCCTACTTCATGAAGTCCCCACCCGTGCAGTTTCACGACGACGTGGCTCACGACATGATCGATGCATTCGCTGCCGGCGCGGAGAATCCCGTCTGGCCGTAAAGCGGCATTTTGCAGTGAAATGCTTGGAAAACATCAGTACAGAAGCACTCTCGGATTTGTGATCGAGAGTGCTTCTGTTGCCTTTGGCCTGTCGTTCAAATTGTCGAAGATCCAAGTGACCTGATCCTCACGCCGGATTCTCGGTTGCTAGCTCTGTCTCACCCAGGAGACTCGCACCAGTGTCGGGCGTCGCGACTGGTCTCTCAAGGATGACGGCGTGGTGGTGTTCACGATCCACACGACGCCGTCCGCGGAGGCGATGATGCCCGGATCGAAGAGCAGTGGTGACGAGAGCACCGTCGCTAGCCCCGAGGCGATCCCGACGCCCACCACGCCGGTGCGGTTTAGTGCTGGCAAACCGGCGTCGAAGTAGATGCGGCCGTTGGCTATGGCGGACGGACCGGTTGTCGTGGATGTGACTTGCGCCTCCTTCGGAACTTCGACAGTCGTGACGTGGCCGTTCGTCGGATTGATCCTCTGAATACCCTTCGAGTTCGCCACCCAAAGGTTGGTCCCGTCGTCGCCGATGGGGTCGCCGCCCTTTACGCCCGGGAAGCTCACCTTGGCGACCATCCCGGTCGTAAGTGACACCCGGACAAAGTACGTCTGGGTGACGCTGGCGTCATTTCCGCTCGACGACGCGTTCAGCCAGAGATAGTGCGAGTCGGCGGCCACGCCGATCAGTGCTCCGACGAGAGGAGAGGTGATCGTCGACGCCTTCAAGGTCGTCGTATTCACGCGAAATATTCCGCGTGAGCCGGGGATCCATACGTAGCCGTCTGCAAGCACGATCGGTCCGCCCCAGTACGCGACACCCGTAACGGCGGTACTGGGGATCTCGATTCGCCGCACAGCCAAGGTCGCTGCGTTCACGCGAAGGAGCGACCACCTCGAGGCGCCACTATTTAGCTTCTCGTTCATCACCCAGGCGTAGCGCCGTGACGCCACAACTTGAGATGGCAAGGTGACGAACGTGTTCGTGAGTACCTTTTCTGCACCCGTCGTGGCGTCGACGCGAAAGATGTGCGCAACGTGCCCGTCGTTGCTGAGGTCAGAGATCCAGACGTACTTCCCCTCAGCGGCGAGTCCTCGCGGGGTCTGGACGCGAGTGTGTGCGAAAGCCGTGAAGACTGGCGCTGGGTCGCTCGATGCCGGGGCGACATTCGTCACAAGCGTGGCAAGAATGGCCGCTATCGGTACGACGGCAGACAGGATGCGTCGGCGCATGTTCCCCCATAATCACAGTGAGAGAGTTCGACCTTGATTGTACGGTGCCATTTCCGTGTCGCTTAGCGTGGCACGTCTTACACCTGTGCTCAGCGAGTCCTGTCGGCCCACCACGCGCGAAGCCGCCGCGCGGCTTCGTCCAGGTCGATCTCGCCTTCGTCGAGGCGGATCTCCATGAGGAAATCGAGCGCATCGCCGACGGCGCGACTGGGTTTGATGTCCAGAAGCTCCATTACCTGCACGCCGTCGAGGGCCGGGCGAAGTCGACTGAGGTCTTCCTCTTCGCGCAGTTCGGCGATTCGTGCTTCCAACTCATCCATACGTGCGCTCAGCATCTGGGCCTTACGGGCGTTGCGCGTCGTGCAGTCACATCGCGTCAGTTCGTTCAGTTCATCCAGTAGGTCGCCCGCGTCACGCACGTAGCGCCGCACTGCTCGGTCGCTCCAGCCCAGTTTGTAGGTGTGAAAACGCATGTGCAACTCGACCAGCGACGACACGTCATCGATCATGTCTTGCGAGTACTTGAGTGCTTTCATGCGTTGTCGCGTCATGCGCGCGCCCTTGACGTCGTGAAAGCGAAACGTCACTCCGTCTTCGGAGATCGCGCGCGTGTCGGGTTTCGCGATGTCGTGAAAGAGCGCGGCCAGGCGAAGAACCAACGACGGCGATGTCTTATCGACAACGGCCCACGTGTGCTTCAAGACGTCCTTGTGCTGATGTACAGGGTCTTGCTCGAGTTGGAGTTTGGGCAGTTCGGGAAAAAAGTACTCCGCCAGGCCCGTTCGCACGATGAAGTCGAGTCCCAGCGACGGCTGGGCGGTCAGCATCAACAGGTCAAGCTCGCCGCGAATGCGCTCGGCTGACACTTTGGACAGCTTTTCCGCCATCGCCGTGGCGGCCGCTTCCAGCGCGGGGTCGATCTTCATCTCGAAGCGGGCGGCGAAGCGAGCCGCGCGCAACATTCGTAACGGGTCGTCGCTGAAAAGGATCTCCGGGTCGATCGGCGTGCGTAGGACGCGATCTTGAAGGTCATGAAAACCGCCGAAGTAGTCAAAAAGTGTCTGAACGCCCGGGGTTTCCGCGTTCAGGGCCACGACATCGAGGGCCAAGGCGTTGATGGTGAAGTCGCGCCGCGAGAGGTCCGCCTCGAGCGAATCGCCCCACTCGACCGAGGGCTTACGCGAGTGGTCCACGTACGCCTCAGAGCGAAATGTGGTGACTTCCACCTTGATGGAGCTCTCACGCAGCGTGCCCCCGATCGTGCCAAAGGCGCGGCCCTGCTCCCACAGCGCACTGCAGAGAGGCTTCATGAGCCGATCAATATCGTCGGGACGGGCGTTGGTAGTGAAGTCGATCTCGTAGTCCTCGCGGCGTGGCTCATCGAGAAGCGCGTCACGCACGGACCCGCCCACGGCGTAGAGCGAGAAGCCCGCCGCGGCGAACGCTTCGGCGAGCGAACGTGATGAGCGAGCGAGTTCACCGAGTTGATCGTGGGCGTTCGTGAAGGAAGTCACTGCGAATGAAGGGTAATCGCGCCAAAGGTCGCGTCCGCACGAAGGTAGCCTGTGAGTGCAAATGACCCACCGATTTACGACCTGGTGGCGGGCGCTCAGCGTCGTACTCCTCAGCCTCGCAACGGTGACGTGGCCCTCGGCCGCGCAGGCTGACACGACGCCTCGGTTCGTTGTCGTGCACCAGAGCGCCGTGGCGTCACTTTCGTCGAGCGGAACCGCCAATTTTGGTACCACCCTCGCCATCACGCCGGCCCCACCCAGCACCTCCGTCATCGTGACCATCTATCCCGTCATCAGCGCGCGCAGCGAGATTGCGCCCATCGTTGATGGCGTAGGTCCGGGGGTGCGGCCACTATCGACAACGGGATCGTTCAAGATGAGCTGCCTGCACGACGGAACTGCCTCCTTCAATGTGACGCTCTATACCCATTCATTGAAGTCGCCCTCTCGCTCGTGCGACGGAGTGGATCCGCGTCTACGGCTCTACTGCTCCAGTAACGGATGCGGCGGCGTGTACCCCATCCGTTACGCGGTGAGCGTCGACGGCACGACGGTCACCAAGTGGTCGCTCCTCGCCGTGCAGACGACGACAGTCGCGAAGCCCCTGCAAGTCGCGCTGGTGACCCCACTCACCGCACGAGCGTTACGCCACTCGAAACGCTCCATGAAGGTGCTCGACACCCTCGCTGACTACGCGTCCTCGCCAATAACCTTGAGCGCCGACTATCGAGTCTTGGCCGACATTCAACTCAGCGCGACGAAGGGTCCGGCGTGGGTGAGCGCCATCGAACGAGAGCTGAGCAGTCCGCTGCATCGCGTCATCGACGCCCCACCGAGTGGCGTTGACTTCGCGGGCCTCGCCAAGAATCACCTCTCGACTCAGGTCGCCGAGCAGCTCACGTTGTCCAGCGGGCTGGTCTCCACGATGACCGGCCACTACGTCGACGACCCGGTCCTGCTGAGCGGAGCCCAGTCGCCCCAAAGCCTGGCGGCCCTCGATCGGTCCGGTTTTAACGAGGTGGTTCTGCCGGAAAAGGACCTGAGTGAGGCGCCTTCGTCGACACTCACCTGGGGAGCCCCTTTTCACGTCACCGGCGCGGGATCGCTGACCGCTCTCAGCGTGGACGCTCCGCTCTCGCAGCTCACCCACGACACGGCGATCGAACCGGGCCGACGCGCGGCGATGGTTCTCGCCACTCTCGCTTTCTTGCACTACGAGGCTCCCTACGCGCCATCTTCGCGCACGGTTGTCATCGAGTCACCTATCAACCTGACGTCGACGACCTTCATTACCGATCTCATGAGCAGCCTTGCTCACGACCCATTCAGTCAGTTAGCTCCACTCTCGCCGTCGTTCACCTCGTCACTCGTGGGCACCAACGGCGCACCCGTAGCGCGCACTCTGGCGGTCACGACTCCTTCGCCGTGGTCGTCCCACAACGTTTCTTCCCTCTTGACCCTGATTGGCGCCGTTAACTCCTACGCCCAGAGCGTGCGCACGAGCAATATCGCCACCGTGCTGCGCGTGGCCGTGGCGCAGTCGGAGATCGTCGGCAGTCCGACGACGCGACAGAACGATATTGATGCGGCGAGCCACTTGCTCAGCGAGCAGCTCGCGCAGTTCTCCATCGACCAAAGCGCCATTACGCTCGCCGGTTCGGGAACGGCGTTGCCGATCACGGTCATCTCGCACCTGCACTACACGGTGGACGCCGTCGTACACCTCGTGACCGATCGCCTGACGTTTCCAAAAGGCAGCGCCGTGGCCGTCACGATGAACTCACCCACCCAGTCGATCCGCGTGCCGGCCTCGAGTCCTCGCGGTAGTTCGCTCACCCTCCAGGTCATCCTCACGACACCGAACGATCAGGTCGTCCTGGCACGCACCGCGGTGCAGGTGCACATCGCGGGAACGTCGGTGGTGGGATACCTCCTCACGTTCGCGTCTCTCTTCGTGCTCGGGGTGTGGTGGTGGCGAACCATTCGGCGACGTCCGAAGGGGCGTCACGCCCGATGACGATCGCCACCAGTCACTCCTCGCGCGTAATGTCCATGGCGAGCGGCACGCTCGTGTCGCGGATCACGGGATTCATCCGCGTGCTGGTGCTGGCGTGGGTTCTCGGTTTCACGCCGATCGCTGACGCCTTCAACTTGTCCAACACCGTGCCCAATATGTTGTTCGACCTCGTCTTGGGCGGCATCGCGACGGCGACGTTCATACCCGTCTTTGTCGAGCGCCTCGCTCTCGACGGTGAGCGCCGGGCGTGGAAGTCGATCTCGAGCGTCGTCACCGGCGCGTTGATTGTGCTCGCCGCCGCGTCGGTACTGGCGTGGTTCCTCGCGCCCTACATCATCGACGGGTTTACCTTCCTACAACGCACCTCGACCGCACATCAAAGCGCCGCCTACGTTGCTCACGAGCGTCTTGTCGCGATCCAACAGCGCGTCGTGGCGACCGACCTGTTGCGCTTCTTCGTTCCTCAGATCTTCTTCTACGGAGTCATCGGTGTCGCGACGGCGCTTCTCAACATTCGCCGGCGCTTCGGTATCGCTACCTGGGTGCCCATTGCCAACAACCTCGTGTGCATCGCGGTATTGGTGTGGTTTCACCTCGTCGACCCGACACCGATCCTGGGCGATCTCGCGGGCTCGCGTGATCTGCTGTGGCTCGGACTCGGCACGACGGCCGGCGTCGCCCTTCAGTTTCTCTGCCTCGTGCCGTCGCTCGTGCGTAGCGAGTTGTGGCGACTGAGTTTTCGTCTCGACCTCAAGGATCCGGCCATGAAGGCGATTGGACGCCTCGGGAGCTGGACGCTGTTGGTGGTGCTGGCGAACCAGCTGTCGCTCTATGTCGTACTCGCCTACGCCTTCGGGATTGGCGGCAGTGGCCCGGTCAGTGACTACACCTACGGCTGGTCCTTCATGCAGATGCCCTACGCCGTGGTGGTGGTGTCGGTGCTGGGGGCGCTCACGCCCCAACTCGCCGGCTTCGCCACCGACCAGGACTACGTGGGACTCACCGAGCGACTGCGATTCGCGCTTCGCCAATCACTCGTCATCATCATCCCCTGCACACTCGTCGTCATTGTCTTGGCCCAACCGCTGGTGGGCATTCTCGTGAAGCACCTTGACGCGAGTCAGTCGTGGCCCGTGGGCACCGTGCTGGCCGTCCTCACTGCCGGACTTCCGGGGTTCACCATCTTCCAACTGTGCGTGCGCGGACTGCAGTCCATGCAGCGCGCGCGACAAGTGTTCTTGCTCTACGTGCTCGATAACGCTCTCACGATCGCGCTATGCATCGTGCTCGGTCGTCACTCCATTGTTGGTCTCATGGCGGCGGTGTCAATTGGCTACAGCGTGGCGGCCGTCGCGTCACTGGTCGTGTTGGCGCGCTACCAGGTCAACATCATCACCGGCGTGTGGAGCGTTCACGTACGACGCAGCCTGTATGCGTCGCTCGTGGCGAGCGTTCTCATCGCCGTGGCCTACGACGTGCCGAGCTGGACACGCGGACTCGGACTCGTGACCCGCTTCGCCGGCGCGGTGGTGGTTGGCGTCATCGCGTACGGACTTGTGGTCGTTGCACTACGGCGCCGGGTTCGACGTGCGTACACAAAAGGTGCAAGGCTTGAAAGGTTCTAGGGGGAGCCATGGCCCGAATTCGAGTCGTCACCGATAGCGCGAGTGACCTACCGCAAGAGATCGCCGCGCGGCTCAACATTGACGTCGTCCCCCTCACGATTCGCTTCGGCGACGAAGAGTTCACCGAGCTCTCCCCCAAGACGTTCTGGGCCAAATGCAAAGTCGCCAAGACGCTGCCTGAGACCTCCGCGCCATCACCGGGAGCCTTTCAAGCGGCCTTCGAGCGCGCGAAGGCGGACGGATTCGATGGCGTCATCGTCTTGACATTGTCGTCGCTGCTCTCGGCGACTCACCAAGCCGCGGTGCTCGGCGCCGAAGCAGTGAACGGAGAGATAGACGTTCGCGTGGTCGACACGTTGAACGTCTCGATGGGCCAAGGCCTGCTCGTCATCGACGTCGCCGAGGCAGCAGCCGACGGCGACGACCTCGACGCCCTCGTGGCGCGCGCCACGGCGCTCATCTCGAAGATTGGCGTCATTGCAACGATTGACACGCTGGAACATCTCATCAAGGGCGGACGGATCGGTGGCGCCAAGGCGTTCCTCGGTCAAGTGCTCTCGATCAAGCCCCTCATCGGCGTCGTGGGCGGAGTGGTCACCGAAGCTGGTCGCCAGCGCACCCGCGCGAAGGCACTGGCCGTGGTCGCCAAAGCCGCCGCCGACCATGCTCCCCTTCGCCGCCTCTCACTCATTCACGGCGCCAGTAACGACGTGGCCACCCTCGAAGCGCTCGTGAAAGACGTCCCTACGCAATTTCCCATCATCGTGGCCGACATGGGTCCGGTGGTCGGAACCCACGGCGGTCCGGGCATCATTGGACTCACCTGGATCGAAGAGTAAAGAGCCGCCTCCACTAGTCTGCTGAACGTGGTTGAGAACTCCGAACCCAATGCCGACATTGTCGATCGGCTCCTCGCGGGCGTCGACCATTTGCTCGATCTGCTGCACGACAAAGTCCTTCGTCCCATCATCCTCGCGGGGCGGGCCATTGCCTACGGTCTCATCATCGCGCTCGCCGCGGTCGTCTTCGTGGTGGTCCTCGTTATTGGTTTCATCCGACTGCTCAACATCTACGCGTTTTCAACTCACGAGTGGATTACCTATCTCCTCATCGGCGCCCTCGCCATGATCTTTGGATTCATCATCTGGCGTAAACGCCGGCCGCTCACCCTAAGGAAGTAATGGCCGAGCACACGCGGGTTCTTATTGTGGGTTCCGGTCCGGCCGGGTTGACGGCCGCGATCTACAGCGCTCGTGCCCAACTGCGTCCCATCGTGATCGAAGGCGAGCCCTCCTCCACCACCGACCAGCCCGGCGGACAGTTGATGCTCACGACTGACGTCGAAAATTTCCCGGGCTTCCCCGAAGCCATCAGCGGTCCCGATCTGATGATGAAGATGCGCGACCAGGC
>JBAQZL010000130.1:0-3926 GCA_049790955.1 Acidimicrobiales bacterium | reverse complement strand
CTGATGCGCAAGGCGCGCGACGTCATCGACGCCAAGAGTCGCGACGCCGCCGAAGCGCAGAAGGTCCTGATCGAGCAGGCGACGTTGACGATCGCCAGCCGCGCGAGCGCGAACGGACGACTGTTCGGTTCGATCGGCGAAACCGACATCGTGAACGCGATTCGCACGGCCACCGGCATCTCACTCGACCGTCACGCCATCACTTTGGCTGAGCACTTGAAGGACGTCGGCAGCGCGACCGCGACCGCCGCGCTGTTTGATGGCGTCGAGGCTACCGTCACGATTGAGGTTGTCGCGAAGTAATTTTTGAAGATTTGATGTAGATGTCGCCGGGGCCGAGCGCCCCGGCGATTCTCACGTCAAAGGGATGTCACAGGCCTTTGAGAGTGTGCGTTTCGTGGTGGTTTAAGCACAGGCTTTCCCCACGTTGTTGTTCTTGTGACGCACAACCGATATCGACAACCGTTGGGGTCTTATGACGCAGATCGAAACAGAACGAACGCGCTCGCTCCCGGGCGGTCGCGTTCCACCCAGCGTCATTGAAGCCGAAGAGTCATTGATCGGCGCGATGTTGCTTTCCCAAGAGGCCGTCAGTGTGGCGTACGAAACCGTTCAGGCCGAGGACTTCTATCGTCCTCTGCACGGACAGATCTTCAGCGCGATCATTGCGCTCGCGCACGCCGGCGAACCCGTTGACTACGTCACCGTGCAGGCCAAACTCCAAGAGCGTGGCGCCGTGGCGGTCGAGCTCGCAGTGTTGTCGTCGTTGCAACTCAACACGCCTTCGGCCGCGAACGCGCTGCACTACGCGGAGCTCGTGCGCGAGAAGGCGCAGCAGCGCCGACTCATATCGGTCGCCGGCGAGATCGTGGACGACGCCTACGTGGCGACCGACGACGTCGTGGGGCTCATCGACGAAGCCGAACGAAAGATCAACGCCATCGGCGACGATCGCAAGACCGACTCCGTGTCGCCCTTGCAGCGACTGCTCCTCAGCGAGGCTGACATCCTCGAGCAACGCGGCGAGACGCGCGGGCAATTCAATGGGCTCGAGACCGGATATCGCTCCCTGGACGCCATCCTCCAGGGACTACAAAAGAGCTCCATGACCATCGTGGGAGCGCGCCCGGCGACCGGTAAAACGGCCTTCGCGCTCGGCATCCTGATCCACGTGGGCGCGGTCGTGAACCGACCGGCCCTCTTCTTCTCCTTGGAGATGAGCCGACAAGAGTTGGCCGAACGCATCCTCGCCTCGACGGCGCGCATCGACTCGTCGAAGCTGCGCACCGGCGACCTCTCTGAAGCGGACTGGAATCGTGCTCACGAAGCGTTTGGATATCTGCAGTCAGCCAAGGTGTTTATCGACGACAACCCCAGTCTGACGATCATGGACGTGCGTGCTCGCGCGCGTCGCATCAAGCAGCAGAACGGCGACCTTGGCGTGGTCATCATTGACTACCTGCAGTTGATGAGCAGTCGCGGTCGCGCCGAGAATCGTCAAGTCGAAGTCTCGGAGATGAGTCGCTCGTTGAAGATCCTCGCGCGCGAACTGGAGTGCCCGGTCGTGGCGCTGTCGCAGTTGTCACGCAAGCTCGAAGAGCGCGCCGACAAGCGGCCAATGATGTCGGACCTACGCGAGTCGGGTTCGCTGGAACAAGACGCCGACGTCGTGTTGTTCCTCTTTCGCCCCGAGATCTACGGCGAGGTGTCCAACGACATGAAGGCCGACGCGGAAGTGATTGTCGGAAAGAACCGTAACGGTCCTACGCGCACCGCTCACCTCACGTGGCGCGGCGAGTTTGCCCGCTTCGACAACGTCGCGGACGCGCGCGAGATCTAGCCGTCAGCTGTCGTTGTAACAGGTCTCGGTGGAGGCCGAGCCCTTCGTGGGGGTGCGGGCGATGTCTTGTTGAACGATGTCGTTCGGAATCGCGTACGCGGTGCTGGTTTGGCTCAGCGAATAGGACTCGAGGACTCCGGCGACACGGCCACCGACCAAGACGGGGCTGCCGGAATTACCGGGCTTGATATTCACTTCGAGGGAGAGAACCGTCCTCTCCTCGAGGTCCTCGTTGTAGATGTTGCGACCGTTTCCGGTCAGTTCACCCTCGAAGTAGCCGAGAGCGCGCGTTCGCGTGCCGTTCAAAGGAAAGCCGACGACTTGAATATGGGCGCCCGACGTCGGTTCGGCCGAGAGAAAGCTCAATGGTGCCGCGCTTTGTGAGACGCGCAAGATCGCAATGTCGTGATTCGCATCGTACAGGGCGACGGTCGCCGCCACGCCGTTGACGCTGAACGTGCGATGGCCCGCGACGACGTGCGCGTTGGTGACGACTTCGTTGGGCGTGACGTAGAAGGCGGTGCCTTCGCTCACGTCGTGGCACACGCCACTCGCGAGCACCTTCACCACGTCACTGGGCGACGCGACGCCGGCGACCAACGGCGGGAGGGTCTTTGGGTTCACGGTTGGCGGCAGGGCCGGTGCGACCACGTTGGCAAAGATCGCCGGAACGCCAGCCTTCAAGAAGAGAGCCTGCACGCGGGTCTCGATCGACGGCACGGGGGGCATCACGTGATCGAGCGCCGAGAGAATCGCGGAGTTCTGAATGGCGCTGTCAACTGAGGCCCAGGGAGCCGCGGCGAGGAGTCCCGCAGTCAACCAACACAAGACGAGTGCCCCTACGACGCCGACAATAATGCCGGCGAAGCGGTCCACGATGCCGAGCATGAGAGCGCTGACGAAGCGACTGACCATTCGTCCGACGATGCCGCCGATGGTCACGCCAACCATGGTGATGAGCACCACGATGCCGAGGGCCACCGCCGGGCGCCAGTGACCATTCGTGATGTCACCCGCGAGCGAGGGGGCCACGGCGGTGCCGAAGAAGAAACCAGCCGCCGTTCCGATCAGCACCGAGATCTGGCTTATCGCTCCCTCGGAGAACCCACGCAGCGCGGCCAGCAACACGATGATGACGATGACAATGTCAACCCAACTCATGGGTTAAGGGTAGGCGGTCGCTTTGAAACCGCGAGGTCTTTTCCTCTATTTCGGCTGCATGCGGATGCCGGCGTCGAGACGAATCGACTCGGCGTTCATGTAACTGTTCGAGAGAAGTTCGACGGCCATGGACGCGAACTCGGCCGCGTAGCCGAGTCGCTTGGGGAACAACACTCCCACACCGAGGCGTGCTTTGAACTCATCGGACGCTTCGCCAGTTCCGTAGATGGGCGTGTCGATGAGTCCGGGCAGGATGCAGTTCGCGCGCACTCCAATGGGCGCAATATCGCGCGCCAGCGGCAAAGTGAGACCGACGATGCCGCCCTTGGACGAGGAGTACGCCACTTGGCCGATTTGACCGTCTTCGGCCGCGACTGAGGCCGTGTTGACGAGGGCGCCGCGACACCCGTCAACGTCGGGCGTGTTGTGACTCATGGCCGTCGCGGCCAGTCGACAGACGTTGAAGGTGCCGATCAAGTTGATCTCGATGACCTTGCGGTAGATGTCGAGATCGTGCGCGGAGTCGTACTCGCCGTCTTTGCCGATGGTGCGCGTTGCCCAGCCGATGCCGGCACAGTTGACGGCGCTCCACAAAGGCGCCAACGCCTTCGCGGCTTCGATGGCTTCGATCACTTGCTTGGTGTTCGTGACGTCGCAGTGCACGTACCCGCCGCCGATTTCCTTGGCGATCGCGGCGCCGCCGTCGTCGTTGAGGTCCACCACGACCACTTTGACTCCGCGTGCGGCGAGGGCGCGCGCTGTCGCCTCACCGAGGCCCGAGGCGCCACCTGTAACCACGGCTGATGTGTTCGCTAACTCCACGATTCTCCGTTCTGACTGTGCCTTCGCAAAGCCAACAACGAGTCAAGCAGAAATATCGCGGGTCTTGGAATTGGCGAAAAGGGGGGCCGCGGCGGGTCCCGGT
>JBAQZL010000129.1:0-1588 GCA_049790955.1 Acidimicrobiales bacterium | reverse complement strand
GATGAGGGCCGGGCGAAGTTCACGGCAGCAGAGGAGAGACGCGTGACAAGTATGTGCCTATGTGGCGCGGTTAGCGTAACCGTCGAAACCACCCCTGAGTTCATCAATGACTGCAACTGCAGCCTCTGCCGCAAAGCTGGCGCAGCATGGGGGTACTTCCGGTCTTCGGCGGTAACGACATGCGGGATGACTGTGTCTTTCTCGCGCCGCGACAAGAACTCCCCGGCCGTCGAGGTTCACTCCTGTGCGATCTGCGCTACCACGACACACTTCGTGCTGACGCAGTCGTTCAAAGAGCGAAATAGATCAGCTGATCTAATCGGTGTGAATATGAGGCTATTCGATCCGAACGATCTGCATGGGGTCGAGATTCGGTTCCCGAACGGTAAGGATTGGCCGGGCGAGGGCCCCTATGAGTATCGTCGCGCGGCGATGATAATCAGCGATATTACACCTTGGTGATCACCGGATAGATCGAGGGCAATGGATTGACTACTGCCGCAGTCGGCCACTATGCGGAGCGCTCAACTATGCGGAGGAAGGGAGCCGACCCCGCTGGTTACCGGCACCGGCGTCGGCTCGAAGTCCGCATAGTTATAGCTGCTGCAGGAAGGCAAGCAGGGCATCCGGTGGGCGGTAACGGCGCAGGCGCGTTGCCGGCTCCTGGAGCCGTGCGAGGGCCTTTGCCTTCATGGCGAGATCGGCTTCGACGTAGCGGTGAGTGGTGTTCGGGCTTTCGTGCCCGAGCCATAGTGCAATGATGTTGAAGGCGACCCCGGATTGCAGCAGATGCATTGCGGTCGCGTGACGGCTATATCTCCAGAGATATAGTCGTCACTGGCAGGCAACTATAGTCCAGTAGGCGAGTAAAACCCTTAAAAATACGGCAAGCACGAAGAACCTACTCGATATAGTCTCCGCTCCTCGCGATCCCGATTTTCGGGGAGGAGCCGGCCATGAGATACCGCATCAATGAGCAGGTGGTTCTGGTATGCATGCCGAAGGACGGACCGGAGGGTCCTCTTGCTCCCTACTTACGTTCATTTGCGCGATTGCTGAGTCAACAGGGATATACCCGGGTTTACGTGCGCCGACATCTCACGCTTGCGGCGCGTTTCAGTCGCTGGCTCGACCAGCGCCATACACGATCTCGTTGTATCACCTCTGAGGAGGCGTCGAAGTACTTGAGATGTCGGTATCGTAATCGGCAGGCCAATGGAGGCGATCCAGCCGTGTTCAGCCACCTGATTGAGTTTCTGAGAACAAAGCGGGTGATTTCGGGCGCGAAGATCTCGGCACCGCCATCCCTCCCCGCGGAGCGCTGTGCACGGGGCTACGAGCAGTACTTGCGCGAGGATCGTGCCTTGGCGAAGGCCACGATCATCAACTATGTCCCGTTCATAGCTGATTTTCTCAAGGATCGATTCGGCGCTCGAGCTGTCAGGCTGTCGGGCCTGAAGGCCGCAGATGTCGTCGGATTTGTGCAAAGCCGAGCGCGCTGTCTGCATGTGAAGCGAGCGAAGCTGATGACCACCGCGTTGCGATCCTTCTTTCAGTACGCCCGTATGCGCGGAGAAGTCACATTAGA
>JBAQZL010000128.1:0-19910 GCA_049790955.1 Acidimicrobiales bacterium | reverse complement strand
GGTTGCGATCGTCAAGCGGATCAAGGTCACCGCGCGACGACCCCACGTGATGGAAGAGCTGGACGTTCGGGGTGTACACAACGTGGCGACCTTCCATCTGCCCGCGAAGGCAGATATCGACGTCGTTCATGACCACCTTCAACTCTTCGTCCATGCCCCCCAAGTGCTGCCAGAACGCCCGCTCGACCATTTGCACGGCACCCGTGACGGCCGCCACATCACGCGTGGCGAGTGAGAAGTAGTCGACGTGGGGATAGTTCGAGTCCGTTCGTAGGTGCTGAGGGTAGGGAGAGATGACGATGCTTTCGTGTTCGCGTCGTCCGTCGGGGTCGAGCAGGCAGGCACCCACAATTCCGACGTCGTTGAGTGACGCGAGAGCCACCATCTGTTCCAGCCAGTCGGGCGTAACGACGGTCGTGTCGTTGTTGAGGGTGACCACGTAGTCGGCGCTGGAGTGGTTCACGCCGCGATTGACGATCTTCGCGTAGTTGAAGGGCCCGGGGCACGGCACGACCGCATACTTAGTCTCGTTGAAGTACGCCAATGACTCCTCTTCGACGGAGTCGTTATCGAGAATGATGATGTCGTAGTTCGGGTACGTCGTTTTTTCTTCAATGGCCGTGATGCATTGGTGCACGAGCTCGATGCGATCACGAGTGGGGATGATGATGTCAATCGATGGCGCAGGCGTCGGAGGCTCCAGAGACCACGACACCAGTCCGGGTAGCGCGCCGGGAAAAATCGTTCCGCGCCAGCCCCGACGCTCGATCGCCAACTGCACGACGTGACACGAGTCCGCGTTGACGCGCCCGGCGTCGAACTCCTGTGGCCCGCGACCGGCGGGGAGAACTCGCGCAAGATGGTTGAACGTGGCGCCCGCTTCACTCAGTCTCAGGTACGCGTCGTGCTCGTAGGCCCAACCGGCGTCGCCGGAAAATCCTCCGGCGGCGAAGAGCGTCTCGACGCGTACGAGCGCGGGCCGACCGACAACGTTGTAGCTAAGGAGCGTGTGTGGGCCAACGGCAGGACTTTTCAGGAGTGGCGCGAACTGGTTGGGACCTTCTTCATCAGCGAAGACGACGTCGTCCTCTCGCGTGGAGTGAGCGAGCAGTTTGGCCACGCTGTACTGACGGGCTTCGTGAGGCATCGAGACGTCGCAGAGAAAGATCCATTCGGCCGTCGTTTCGTTGAGTGTGTCGTTCAATGACTCGACAACTGGTCCAGCGGTGGGGCCGTTTTCGTCAACTTCAACGATCGCGACGTCGTTGGCGTCAACCGCGAGGCTCGCGAGTTCCGTCTCATAGTCAATGATCCGAGGACGATAGTTGACTGGATAGATCTCTCCAGCGTGCGCCGCTTGGTGCGCCGGGACGAGGTTGATCGTCTTCTTTTCCTTCTTACGCCACGATCGCCAGAGACGCAGCGGTGGACGGAAAATCGTTCGGGCGAACGCGTAGCGAAAGGTGTCCTCGCCGAGCATGCGCCCGGCGATGCGTTGGAGTCGTGTGCCCGAAAGACGTCGAATTTCTTGATGAAAGTGGACCCAGCGCGCTTTGAGCTCCTCGGGCGTGAGGGGCGCAATCGAGTCATCGTCGAATCGTTGGAGGAGTGGCAAGTTTCCGTATTTCTCTCTGTCAACGCGCTTCGAACACTCTCTCAACGCTCGGAGTCGAATTTACTCGCGACGGACCATGGCCCTCGAATCACACCCACTCTGTCGATCAGGAACAACTTTGAGCCCAAAGATTCAACGTAAGTTCGTGTTACATTGCGAGACCCCCAAAATTTTTACTGAAGGTGATAAATAAAAGGAGTGCAGTTGCTATGACCGAAACTCTCGAGATCCCGGAGTCGGCCTCAGAACACAGCCTGCGAGCGGGCGTCCTCGGACTTTTCGACTCGGTGATCATGGGTGTCGCTGGCGTAGCGCCGGCGTATTCCATCGCCGCTTCGACAGGTGCTCTCATCGCCGCGGTGGCTCTCGGTGGGGCTGGCGCGTTGCTCTACTGCGGGATCGCGATGTTCGGCATCGTCTTCGCCTTTAGTTATCTGGGACGCGTCGAAACAAACTCTGGCGCCGCGTACTCCTGGGTTCGCCGGGCCCTGCATCCGCTGTTGGGTTTCATGTCAGGGTGGGCGCTGATCGTGTCCGCGCTGATTTTTATGGTGATCGCGACGGTGCCTGCGGGCGCCAACGTTCTCGGGCTCTTCTCCAACGCGGCCGCGAATAACACGACCGACGTGACGTTGGTTGGAGCGGTGTTCTTCTTAGCCATGGTCGGCGCCGTCGCGGCGGGCGTGACCATCACCGTTTCGGTGCAGATCGTCATGTCGTGCATCGAACTCGCACTTTTAGTGCTCTTCGCGATACTTGCCATCTTTCACGGGCACCACGTTCACGCCTTCACCTGGCACTGGTTCTCACCCAGCATCTTTCACGGTCAGGCTGGTTTCGTTTCCGGTGCGCTCATCGCCGCTTTCTATTACTGGGGTTGGGACGTCACCGCCAACCTCAGCGAGGAGACCAAGGGAGCCAAGAGGACACCCGGTCTCGGGGCCATTATTGGCGTCATAGTCGTGTTCGTTCTCTTTGAAGTGTTCACCATCGCGACCAACATGGTCCTAACGATGCACCAGATCAATCACAACGAAGCGGACGTTCTCAGTGCCCTGGGACAGGAAGTCTGGCGAGGAACCGGGGGCAAGTTCATTGTGCTCGCTGTCGTGCTTTCCACCATCGCCACGCTGGAGACGACGCTGATCCAGGTCACGCGAACGATGTTCTCAATGGGTCGAGACAACACCCTGCCCAAGCGCTTCGGCACGGTCAATCAGAAGCGAAAGACGCCCATTTTCGCGACGGCCATCGTCACCCTCATTTCGCTGCTTCTCTTCGTATTCGGTCAGTTCATCGGCTCGGTGAGCAACATACTGACCGACGGTATTGACGCGATTGGTCTGCAGATCTGCATCTACTATTGCCTGGCCGGATTCGCCGTCGTGGTCTTGTTTCGCCGGCAACTGCTGAAGAGTATCAACAACTTTGTCTTCATGGGTCTGTGGCCACTGATCGGGGCCTGCTTTATGGGCTACATGTTCTACGAGTCGATTCCCGGTCTCTGGGACTCGAACCCGGCGACCGTCTACATCGGACTTGGCGCCATGGCGCTGGGCTTGATCCCGATGACTTACTACTGGTCAAAGAAGGTGCCGTATTTCAAGATGGCTCCGAAGGAAGATCGCCACGCCGTTCTTATGGAGTTTGAACAGAACCTCTAATTCGTCGTCGGCTGGTATCGGCGACAATGGAGTCGTGAGAATCGTCAGTCTGGTGCCGTCGATTACGGAGACGCTCTCGGCCTGGGATCGCACACCGATCGCCTGCACGAGATTCTGCGAACGCGACGATCTCAAGCACGTGGGTGGTACCAAGAACCCTGACATTGACGGCATTGTCTCACTGGCGCCGGACCTCGTCGTGATGGACGCCGAAGAGAATCGCCGTGAGGACCATGACGAACTTGTATCGCGGGATCTTGCGGTGCACGTCGTGCACGTGCGCTCACTGAACGACGTGAATGTGGCGATGTCCGAGCTCGCGGCGCGCGTCGATGCGATCTGGCGCGAGATCGAGATCGGTCCTTCGCAGCCCCCGCGCGCCAGCGCCTTCGTGCCCATCTGGCGACGCCCCTGGATGGCCCTCGGCAGGCTGACCTACGGAGCCGATCTTCTCGCGCACTGTGGCGTCACATCGGTCTATGCCGGCGACGATCGCTATCCGACGGTGAAACTCGATGATGTTCGCTTGCGTCGTCCCGACGTGGTCCTCGCGCCGAGTGAGCCCTATCCCTTCAAGAGTCGCCACCGCGCCGAACTAGAGACCGTCGCGCCAACTCATTTTGTCGACGGGAAAGACCTCTTCTGGTGGGGCGAGAGGACGCGCCACGCACTCGTTCGACTCGCGGACCAATTGACCTATGTGACCTCTCGATGACGACCTCGACGGCGCGGACACTACGTTAAATGTCGGACCGGGAAAGAGGGTGACCATCGATATCGTGATCGGTTCGTACCTCGAACCCCACCTCGTCGAGCGGATCCGCTCGGCGGGTGAGGATGTTCGCGTCCACTACCGCCCTGATCTGCTGCCGGTACCGCGTTATCGATGCGACCACTCCGCTCCGGCGCGCGATCTTTCGAAGGCTCAGCTCAACGAGTGGCGCGCCACGAGCGCTCTCGCCGAAATCTTCTTCGACTTCGATTGGTTCGAGCCTTCGACCATGACCGAAAGAGCGCCGAATTTGGGCTGGGTGCAAGCAACGAGCGCGGGGATTGGCGCCGTCATGCGGCGCACCGGACTTGACCAAAAGTCGCTCCTCGTCACGACGGCGGCAGGTATTCACGTCGCACCTCTCGCCGAGTTTGCCCTCATGGGGGCGCTTCACTTCGTGAAGGGAGTACCGGATATTCAGTCGCGACAGCGCGAACATCACTGGGAGCGCTACACCACTCGCGAACTCAAGGGTTCGCGGGCTCTCGTTGTCGGTCTTGGTCATATCGGGCGCGAAATCGTCAGAGACTTCTCGGCCCTTGGGGTTGACGTGACCGGACTCGGACGCAGTGGCGTCACGTACGACGTACCCGGACTGTCGCGATCAATCGATCGTGGCGCACTTGACGCTGCGCTGGCGACATCGGACATCGTGGTTCTCGCCGCCCCTCTCACGGAGGAGACCGCGAATCTCATGGGCGCTCACGAACTACGCCAACTGCCGTCGCACGCGGTCCTCATCAACGTGGGGCGCGGCCAGTTGGTCGACGAGGTCGCGCTCGCCGACGCACTCACGCGTGGCGCGTTGGCCGGAGCCTGTCTCGACGTCTTTCGAGAAGAGCCGCTGCCCACATCGAGTCCGTTGTGGGATCTCGAGAACGTGATTGTGTCGCCGCACTCGGCCTCGACCGTAGCGACGGAGAATCGCGATCT
This sequence comes from Acidimicrobiales bacterium, assembly GCA_049790955.1. Taxonomy (GTDB): domain Bacteria; phylum Actinomycetota; class Acidimicrobiia; order Acidimicrobiales; family RAAP-2; genus RAAP-2. The sequence continues at coordinate 14,926 of JBAQZL010000128.1, read as the reverse complement.
CGTTGAGCTGTTTCTCGCGAATCTCGAGCGGTGGCGCCGTGGCGAGAACCTGCGTAATCTCTACGACGTACGAAAGGGCTATTGATGCGTCACGGTCTCTTTGTTCCTCCCTTTGACGAGCTCGCGAACCCGGATCGCCTAGTCGAACTGGCGCTCGACGCGGAGCGCGCCGGATGGGACGGCTTCTTCCTCTGGGACCATCTCCTCTACGGCACGCGGGTCCGTGACATTCTCGACCCCTACATCTGTTTGAGCGCCATCGCCGCCGCCACGTCAACCATGCAACTGGGGGTGATGGTGACCCCGCTTGTGCGACGTAGGCCGGCCGTTCTCGCACGACAAGCTGTTACCTTGGACCTCGTCTCGCACGGACGACTCGTCTTGGGACTGGGCATCGGTGATGACTACGTCGGTGAGTTGTCATCCTTCAACGACCAGGTGGACGCCAAAGTGCGAGGCCGCATGCTCACCGAAGGACTCGAAGTACTCACCGGTCTCTTGTCCGGCGAAACGATTGACCACGCGGGCGAGTTTTATCGGGCGTCTGACGTACGTTTTCGACCGATCGCGGATAGGCCTAACGGCATTCCCATCTGGCTCGCCGCTCGGTGGCCCAACCCGGCGCCGATCCGACGCGCCGCGAAGTACCAAGGGGTCGTCATCATCCAGATGACCGACCCCGGCGACGTCGCGGAGCTTCGCCGGCGCCTCGAAGAGTCCGGAGCCGATCTGGATCGCTTCGAGATCGTGGTGCTTGGCGCTACTGACGACGACGCGAGTGCCTGGGAGAAGGCTGGCGTGACGTGGCGGCTCCAACAGATTGGACCCTTCGATATCCAATATGCGCAAGCCCACGACGTTGTGATGGCGGGACCGCCGCGTCTAGAGACCTAGCTCGTGGCGACCGTGCGCCAGAGGTCAATTCCGCTGTCGACGGCGTCTTTGTCAATGCGCGCAAGCTCGTCCGAGCTGAAATCGAGGTTGTTCAAAGCGTCGAGATTCTCGTCGAGCTGTTGGACGCTGCTCGCGCCAATCAGTGCAGACGTGACGCGCGGATCGCGAAGTACCCAGGCGAGCGCCATCTGGGCGAGCTTTTGGCCACGCGCTTCCGCGATGCCGTTGAGGACACGAACGTGGTTCAGATTCTGTTCGCTCAGCATCGACATCTCTAGAGAGTCACCCTTGGTGGCGCGCGAACCTTCGGGTACTCCATTTAGGTAACGATCGGTCAAGAGGCCTTGCGCGAGCGGCGAGAAGGCAATGCACCCGATGCCTTCTTCGCCGAGCACGTCAAGCAGCTTGTCTTCGATCCAGCGATTGAAAAGCGAGTACGAGGGCTGATGAATCAGCAGTGGCGTACCGAGTTGGCGAAGGATCGCAACGGCTTCCTTGGTGCGTTCGTCCGAATACGACGAGATACCGATGTAGAGGGCTTTGCCCTGACGCACGGCGTGATCGAGCGCTCCCATCGACTCTTCGAGCGGGGTTGTCGCGTCGAAGTGGTGGTGGTAGAAGATGTCGACGTAGTCGAGGCCCATGCGAGTGAGGCTCTGGTCGAGGCTCGCGAGCAGGTACTTGCGCGAGCCGAGGTCGCCGTAGGGACCGGGCCACATGTCCCAGCCGGCCTTCGTCGAGATGATGAGTTGGTCGCGAAGTTGGGTGAAGTCCTCATGCAAGATCCGACCAAAATTGATCTCGGCGCTGCCGTAGGGAGGTCCGTAGTTATTGGCGAGATCGAAGTGCGTTACCCCTCGGTCGAAGGCGCGTCGCAGGATGGCGCGCTGGGTATCAATGGGCCGGTCGTCACCAAAGTTGTGCCAGAGGCCTAGCGAAATCGCGGGAAGCATGATGCCGCTGCGACCGCTGCGACGATAGGTCATGTTGTTGTAGCGGTCTGGTGAGGGGACGTAGGTAGGCATGGTCGAAGCGTAGCGAACCGCTGTTGAAAATGAAACTGGTGCGCTTCGAAGAGCGATCCGCAAACTGAACCCGTGAAGCGAATGCTGAGTAACTGTTCAGCGTTGCCCACGGTGTCGACGTCAATGAACGGCCCCGTTTACCCTACGACCGTTTCGACGTTTTCCTCCTGCGGGCGGGGCGGTGGCGAACACGTGCAGGCAGGAGGGGAAAGGGCATCTGGATACGCGCGACGACGACGTCGGTGCGTTTACGGAGGTCTCGACTCAAGATGACGTCGAGTTGGTTGTGCAAGACGCGGTACCGAAGTTTGCTGGGCACCAGGACCGGGATGAGCACGACGATCTGGCGATCATCCGTGGCGAGTTGCTCATCGATGAAGTTGCAGATCGGCGCGACGATAGAGCTGTAGTCCGTATGCAATAGCCGCAAGGGAACGCCCGGCTTCCACTTATCCCACTCTTCTTTGAGAGTTGATTCACGTTGCTGATTCGCGTCGGCGGGGTCGATGATGACGGAGATAGCGATGACTTCTTGACCGAGCGAGAGGGCTTCAGAAATGGCGTAACTCGTGAGCTTCGAGACGTTGACGATCGGCACGATGACGAGCGTCTCGCGACCTTCGGGCGGAGGCGGAATCTTGTCAATGCCAATGGAAAGGGCCACCCTGCGGTAGTACGCGTTGATCCGCATGAACAACACAATGAAGAGCGGCACCGCGAGAACGACAATCCAGGCTCCTTGGGTGAACTTGGAGACAAGAAAGATGATGGTGGCTACGCCTGTGACGATGGCGCCGACACCGTTGATGACAGCGCGGTAGCGCCAGCGCGGCGGACGCTCGCGCCACCAGTGCACCACCAGACCTGACTGCGAGAGAGTGAAGCCCGTGAAAACGCCAATGGCAAACAGCGGGATCATCTCGTTCGTGTTCCCGCCGACCGCGATGAGCAGAAGCGCTGACAGCGAGGCGAGAACCCAGATGCCGCTGTTGAAGACTTGGCGATCACCCCGCAAACCAAAGATGTGCGGTAAGTAGTTGTCGCGCGCGAGAAGGCTGCCGAGGATGGGCAGGCCGCCAAACGACGTGTTCGCGGCCAGAGCCAGCACGACCGTGATGGTCAGTGACACCACGTAATACGCCCAGTGGCGACCAACGGCCATTCCCATGATCTGGCTGAGCACGGTCTCTCGCGATCGGGGTCCAATGTGCCAGCGACGCGCGAGTACCGCGAGCCCGAGCAACATCGCTCCGAGGACGACGCCCAACATCAGCTCCGTGCGCTTCGCGCGTTGCGCTCGCGGCTCCTTGAAGAGAGGTACACCGTTCGCGATGGCTTCGACTCCAGTGAGCGCGCTACATCCGGCCGAAAACGCCTTCAAGATCAAGAGCACCGACACCACTTGCAGGCCGTGCGTGGAGAGGAGTGAGCGGCCCGGCTGTGCTTCGTGCAGTCCGAGCGGATGAATGAGACCGACGGCGATGACGGCGAGAAGTCCGATGATGAACATGAAGGTGGGCAACAAGAACGCTCGAGCGCTGTCGCCCAGGCCGCGCAGATTCAAGAGAGTAATGATCGCGAGAATGCCGAGGCAGATAGCCACGGTATAGGGGCTCAAGCTCGGAAAGGCCGACGTCAAGCTGCCCACGCCCGCCGCGATCGACACGGCGACGGTGAGCGTGTAGTCAACGATGAGTGCCGCACCGGCAACCAGGCTGGCGTTCGCGCCGAGATTGGCCCGCGAGACCGCATAGGCGCCGCCGCCGCCGGGATAGGCGTCGATGACCTGGCGATACGAGGTCACGAGAATTGCGAGCAACACAACAATCGCCACGGTGATCGGCAATACCAGGTGCAATGATCCGGCACCGGCGAGGGCCAACACGACAATGATCGCTTCGGGTCCGTACGCGACCGAGGTCAGCGCGTCGAGCGACAATGCCGACAGGCCCTCAAAGGGATTGATCTGTTCCTTTGACGCCTCGCTCGAGCGAAGCGGTCGTCCGATCAGGACCGACCAGAGCGTCCGGCTCGCGACCTTTATCTCTTTGGGGTGCGCGACCATTCTTGAATCGTAGATGTGGGCGTTAGTAAACCCCTAGGCGGAGGGCTTGAAAATTGGAGCGACTGAGAAGCGAGCTGGTTATGCGAGTTCGCGTTTCAGCGCTCGTGAGCGAACAACCGCCCACCACAACGAAAGGACCACGACCGCTTCGACCACGATCGCGATCCAGCTAATCACCAATACGTGGTGCAGTGAGGCGACAATGACGACAACGAGTTCAGCGGCGACGGCCACCAGACAGGCGACCGCCCAAGGACCATATTGAACGGCGGCATCGTGGATGCGACTGGACGACTCCACGTTGGTGTGCCAGAACGCTTCGAGTACTTGGCGTTTCTCGTGGCGTGAGCAACTTCTATACACGTCGAGCTTCATAACTACACGCTACCTAACGTTCACACATTTGCGATGAACGTTAGGTAGCGTTGTTATTAGAACTCGGCGACGATCTCGAAGTGACTCATCTCTTCTTCGAGACTCTCGCGGTTATCCGATGCTTCTTTGGCGGGAGCACGCAACACCGTCACGATGACGAGAAGTGCGAGCGCAGCCAAGATGGCACCGATGAAGAACGCCTCGTGATAGCCAGCGAGGAGCGACTGACTGTTCGAGTACCCGTTCGCGAGGAGCGTCTTCGACTTGCTCGCGGCGAGCGTGCCAAAGACGGCCAGCCCGGCGGACGACGCCAACCACATCGACACGTTCACGATGCCCGACGCCAGCCCGGCGTCTTCGCGGGGAACGTCAGCCATAGCAATGGTGAGAAGCGGAACAGCGGACACGCTCATACCTACGCCGAGTAGCAAGAACGCCGGCAGGATGGCCACAAGATAGTTCGCGTGCACACCCGAGCGAGAGAGCCACAGCAGACCAAGGACGGCCAACGACATACCGGGGATCAGCAATTTCATCGGACCATAGCGGGCGAGGAGGCGGCTCGTGACTCCGAGTGACATGATCGCCATCACGAGCGTGAGAGGCAAGAACGCCACGCCGGTGCGCAGCGGGTCGTAGCCGAGCACGCGCTCGAGGTACAGGGCACCGAAGAAGAAGACCGCGAACATCGCCGAGAACGAGAGTCCTCGCACCACGCTGGACGTTGTGAGACTACGAAGTTTCATAATGCGCATCGGCATGATGGGCTTCGCAATTCTCGTCTCGAGCATGTAGAAGGCGCCCATCAGAATGACCGACACAGCACCAAACCCAAGGGTGTGCGCAGTCAACCAGCCATACGTTGAGGCCGTCACGATGGCGTAGATACCAACCACGAGTGAGACGGTCATGAGGAGCGAGCCCTTGAGGTCAAGACCTTCGCGAACGCCGAGTCCGGGGTTCTCCTTGATGAGAATCGATCCGAGTATGAAGGTAACGATGCCGATCGGCACGTTGATGACGAAGATCCAGTGCCAGTTCACGGCCTGGGTCAAGATGCCACCCACGAGCAAACCAATGGACCCTCCACCGACGGCGACGAACATGTACGCGCTCATGGCTTTCGCGCGCTCGTTAGCGCCGGGAAATTCCGTCACGATGATCGCCACGATGACCGACGTCGAAATGGCTCCGCCCATGCCTTGAAAGAAACGTGCGGTGATGAGTATCGCTTGGCTGCTCGCGAGCGAACAGACGGACGATGAGATGGTGAATAATGCGACACCACTCAGGAAGACTTTCTTACGTCCGAGCAGATCGCCGAGGCGTCCCGCGAGGAGCAAGAAGCTCCCGAAGGCGATCAAGTACGCGTCAACGACCCAGGTCAGATTGGCCTGAGAGAAGTGGAGATCGCGCTGAATGGAGGGCAGGGCCACGTTGACGATTGACGAGTCCAAGGCGTTCATCAACATGGCGAGGCACACCACAATGAGGGCAATCCAGCGAGTTCTGTTTGTTGTTCCTGATGAGAGGGTAGAAGAAGTTGACATAGACGAAATCCTTCGCAAGTAAGGTGGGAGGCACTGAACAACGATTCTTTATCATCGAGATCGCGTTATAATCATCATAGCATGAATATCGATACCTCGCTACCATTAACTTCCATGGAGGAAAATTCGTCCACCGGACCGATACTTCTCCTCACTCAACTGTCACGTCTAATTAACCGACGCAGCACGCCCGAACTTTTGGGCCAGACGTTGAAGGAACTCGGAGTTCTTTCGTATTTACGCGACTACCGCGAAGTGTCGCAGCAGGCGCTCACCGAAGGTCTTTGTATTGACACCAACTACTGCGTGATGTTGTTAAATGATCTTGAATCATCGGGACTGGTGGAACGCCGCCGGGATCCGGCCGACCGCCGTCGCCATATTGTGTCGATGACCGAGCAGGGTCGTAAGGCCCTTCACCAGGCGGAGGCCGCCCAGCAGACCCTCGAAGACGAAATTCTTGGAGCTCTGGACGCCGAGGAGCGTTCGAAGCTAGCGCATCTCCTACGCAAAGCCATCGAAGGTCAAAGCACGAACGTCGCGAATTCGTAAGTTCGCGTCGCAGTATTTCTAGAAACTATCAATGATGACGGTGGTGACTCTTCCCTGACGGACGAATGAGGACTCGAGCGAGACTGAGTGCGCATATCGCGATGAGCGTCACGTTGATCGCGGGTACCCACCGTACGCGGTCGTCCTTTACGACGTAGACCCCGACCGGCATGACGACGCCGCCAAAACCTCCGCCGGAACCGCCCATGGGTTGACCCACGAACGTCTCGTCCTCGTCGTCTTCATCCTTGTCGTCTTCATCCTCGTCGTCGCCGTCATCCTCGTCGTCGTCCTCATCGTCGATGTCAAAGTGGCGAACGGACGCGCGAATCGTCGGCCCTTCGCTTCCGCCGCCTCCACCTCCGCCCGCGACGAGGGCGACCGGAATGATGAGCGCGCCGTCCTTTTCGTACGCCGCTCCGAATGCCCGGCCTACGGACAAATGGCTGGTCATCTTGTTGAAGAGATCCTTCAGTTCCATCAGAGCCTTCTTTCGCGGTTTCGCAGAGACTTCAGACACAGACAACGTATGAGCGTGAGCGTAGTGTCGAGGGGCGCCAAGGTGCCCTCGTGGTGCTCGCGTGGCTTACGCTTCTCTGATGACCACGAGGAGGCAATAATGGCCGGCTTTCCCTACGAAGATCAGTTCGAAGTCCATCGAACCCTTCCCGAGATCGGGATGGACAAGGACGCCGTGCTGTCAACGCTGGCCGTCATGTCGCAGGCAGAAAATCCGGTCTGGGAAACGGGGCAGTGCTCGGGCACCATGTACTGCGGAGATCACGACCACTACGACTTCTTGAACGAGGCGTTCTCCTACTTCTCCTACGTGAACTCGCTTCAACGCGACATGTGCCCGTCCAACACCAAGTTCGAGGCGGAGATCATTGCGATGACGCTCGATCTGCTCGGAGCGTCGAGTCTGACGGACTCGACCCCGGTCGGACTCGTCACCTCGGGCGGATCTGGGTCGATCGCCCACGCCGTACTCGCGTATCGCGAACACCACCCGACATCGGGTCGGCCTAACATCATCAAACCTGAGACGGCCCACCCTGCGTTTTCGAAGGCGGGACATCTCTTTGGCGTTGACATGAAAATCGCTCCCGTCGACCCGACGACGACACAGGTCGATCTCGAGTGGGTGAAGGATCACATTGACGAGAACACGGTGGCCCTGATTGGCTCCGCGTGCAACTACGGCTACGGCACGATCGACCCGATTGGCGAGCTCGGAGAGTTGGCGCTCGAGAGAAATATCGGTCTGCACGTGGATGGGTGCCTCGGTGGATGGATTCTGCCCTTAGGTCGCGAACTGGGCTACGACATTGAGCCCTTCGACTTTTCCGTGCCGGGTGTGACAACGATCTCGGCCGACACCCATAAGTACGGCTACGCGCTCAAGGGAACGAGCGTCTTGTGCTTCGCCGACAAGGCGCTGCGCAACGACCAGTACTTCTATCTCACGGACTGGTCCGGAGGTAAGTACTGCTCGCCGGGCATGGACGGCTCACGTTCGGGCGGACTGCTCGCCGCGACCTGGGCGGCCATGGTGCACCTCGGACGCGAAGGCTATCGACGCTACGCCGAACAGATATTTGCCACATCGGCGGCGATGCAAGACGCCGTCAAAGAGCACCGGTCACTTCGCATAATGGGTAAGCCCAGTTTCCTCTTCTCTTTCACGTCCGATGAGTTCGACATCTATTTGGTGAATGACTTTTTGCGCACGCGCGGATGGCGTCTGAACGGCCAGCAGTATCCGAACGCGATTCACATGGCCGTGACGCGTCCCCAGACTCAGCCCGGTGTGGTCGAGCGCTGGCGCGACGACCTCGCCGACGCCGTTAGCTACGCGATTGAGCACAAAGATGAGGCACCCCAGTCGGGCGCGATCTACGGCGGAGTGGCCGGCGGCCCGAGCGAGGAGTCTGACGCCATCATCAAGTTCTTCATGGCCGACATGATGGACAAGCAGTCCGCAATTCTCTCTCAGTGACGTCCGAGCTCTGTCTCAGCATCGACCTCGGGAGTGGGGGACCGAAGATCGGTCTCGTCACCCTCGAAGGCGAGATCATCGCCAACGAAGTTCACTCTGTCACGACGCATTTCACCGAGGACGGTGGAGCGACCCAGGACGCGAATGAGTGGTGGAGGATCATCGTTGAAGCGACCAAGAGACTCCTCGCCACAGTGGAGAATTCGTCGACGAACGTGAGGGCCATTGCAGTCACGGGCATGTACGCGTCCACCGTGCCCGTCGACGCCAACGGCAACCCCACGGGTCCTTGTGTCACGTGGCTGGACGTTCGTGGCGGTCGCTACACGCGAGAGGCGATTGGAGGTTGGTTCCAGGGATACAACCCGCGAAAGATTCTGCCCTTCGTGCGAAAGACCGGCGGCGCGCCTTCGACCGCTGGTGCCGATCCGATCGGACAGATACTTTCCATTATGCGCGACATGCCTGAAGTCGCTGCGGCGACGTGCTGGTACATGGAGCCCATTGACTTCTTGACGATGCGCTTCACCGGCGTTGCCACCGCGACGCACGCGTCGCGCCTCGTGATGTGGATGACCGACAATCGAAAACTCGACAACTACTCCTACGACGCTCAACTCCTCGCGCTCGTCGGGCTCGACGAGAAGTTCTTGCCGCCGCTGCAAGCCTTTGGTTCGGTCGTCGGTACCCTCAGTGACGCCGTCGCCTCCGAGCTGGGACTCGCGAAAGATGTGGTCGTTGTAAGTGCGATTCCGGACTTGCACGCGGCCGCCATCGGCGCGGGCGCGACCGCGAACTACGAGACGCACTTGGCGCTCTCGACGACGTCGTGGATCAGTTGCCCGGTGCCAAAGAAGAAGACGGACATCAATCACAACATCGCGGCCGTTCCCGGACTCTCCAACGACTCGTATGTCGTGATCGACAATCAAGAGACAGGTGCGAAGTCGCTCGAATGGCTTCGAAACGTAATGGCCGGCTCGGGCGAAAGAATGAGTTTCGATGAGATGACCGCCCTTGCGGCCACGTCGCCGCCCGGTTCACACGGGGTCCGGTTCACACCGTGGCTTGCGGGCGAGAGATCGCCCATTGACAACAAAAACATCCGCGCGGGATTTACGAACCTTTCCATCACCACCGCCAGCGCTGACCTCGTGCGATCGGTATTGGAAGGCGTGGCCGCCAATAGCGCCTGGTTGTTCGGTTATATCGAGAAGTTCGCGGGCCGCGCCCTCACGCCGATCCGTCTACTTGGTGGCGGGGCGCAGTCGTCGCTCTGGTGTCAGATCTACGCAGACACGCTCGATCGTGAAGTGCGACAAATCGACCAGCCCCTGCTCGCCCAACTTCGCGGTGCAGCGCTGCTCGCGTCGGTGGCGCTCGGCCGCCATTCCTTGTCGGAAGTTCCCGCTCCTTCTGCAACGACATTTCACCCGTCGCCCGATGGGGGACCATCGATGCGCGAGCGCGTCGAAGACATCAAGAGCCTCTACGAGCGTGACAAGACATGGTCGCGGCGGCACGTGAAGGCCCGGTGACGCTATTAGAGAAGGGCGTGCATCCGCTGAACCTCTGACGCGCTCATGTGAGGATCTCGACTTTTCCACTCGACGACTTCGCCCAACAGCGAATCGAGCTCAGTTTTCGGAAACGGCTTGAGGAAGGCTCGCAGGAAGGTCTCGCGTCCGACGTTCACCATCATTGCTTCGACTGGATCACCCGTGACTTCTCCGGACGCCAGAAGCACCCAAGTGACTGCGACGTCAACCAATGGATTTCCACGTGCGGCGTTTGTCCAGTCCACAACAACCGGTCCCTCGTTCGAGAGAATGACGTTCAAGGGATGGAGATCCATGTGGAGCAGGCTCTCGCCAGATCCGCAGGGCGCAGCGGATAACCACTCAGGAACTTGGAGCCGATGGAGCGACTGATGCAATGCCGCGAGCTCACGGGCAAATTCCTCAAGTCTCGAAGGTTGAGAGGTGGCCGCCTCGATCATGGTCGGACCGTCTATCCGAGCCATGACCATGTCGATTCCGTCGTCGCTGACGGAGAAGACTTCGGGGACGGGATAGCCCTGCGAACGGACGTGCTCCATTGTCCGAGCTTCTTTCGTCTGAGAGCGACCATTGCGCGAGCGTCTGAGCACTCTTCCATTTCCGTAATGGAATATGTCCGAGTCGCGGCCCGATGCGATCAATTTTCCGGGAGGGTCCACGGGCGAAGAATACCTTTGCGAGAACCCACATGGCGTGGTCGCGATCGTGTGGGTCGTCAACTAGACCGCGATCGACGTTGCTCACCGGTTGCATCCGCCGATAAGGTCCGACTCATGGAAACCACCGTCGTTGTCGCCACCGCTTTCGGAGGGCCCGAGGTCCTCGTCGTCACCACCGCTGAGCTCAAGGAACTTCAACCAGGGGAGGTCATCGTCGACGTCCGCGCCGCCGGCACGAATCCGGTTGACTACAAGCTTTACAGCGGCACGTATGGAAAAGATCCCTCAAGCCTGCCAATGCGTCTTGGCTCCGAAGCAGCAGGCGTGGTGCGAACCGTAAATGGCGATGTAGATGGTCCGAGCGGTCCTGTTCACGTGGGCGACGAAGTCATTGTGTATCGCGCGTCGGGCGCGTACGCGGGCGCCATCGTGACGCCGGCCAGTACGGTGATCGCGAAGCCCCCCTCACAGTCGTTCGAAGAGGCGAGCGGTCTCATGCTGACGGGTGCGACGGCAGTGCACGCGCTTCACACCGTCTCGCTAAAGAGTGGCGACACGGTGTTGATACACGGCGGTGCGGGCGGGGTTGGATTGATGGCCGTTCAACTCGCCGTCGCCGACGGCGCTCGCGTGATCGCGACCGCGAGTGAATCGTCTCACGACCTATTGCGTGAGCTCGGCGCTGAGCCGGTGACCTACGGAGACGGTCTGATCGAACGGGTGAGAGCCCTCGCGCCGAATGGAGTCGACGCCGCGCTGGATCTCGTTGGTAGTGATGAGGCGGCAGACGTATCGATCGAGCTCGTGAGTGACCGAAAGCGAATTGTCACCATCGTGGGTGCTGGACGGGCTGGATCGCTCGGCATCCAAGCCATCGGTGGGGGACCCGGTGCTGATCCCGGAACGGAAATTCGTGCCGCCGCTCGACTCGAACTGGTGAAGCGCGTGGAAGCCGGTTCCCTTCGAGTGATTGTCGAGGCGACCTATCCGCTGGCTGACGTGGCGGCGGCGCACCGCGAACTGGCCGCCGGTCACGCTCACGGCAAGATCATTCTGATTCCGTAGAACTGACGCAAAGGATAAATTGCCGTGTCGTACGACGTTGAAGCGGTGCGGCGGCATTTTCCCTCACTGAACGAAGGAGCCGCGCACTTCGATGGGCCCGGTGGATCTCAAGTCCCCGATGTCGTTGGTGACGTCGTACGCGCGACGTTGATCGGAGCGATCTCCAATCGGGGAACGTCCACGGCGTCGGCCCGGCGCGCCGACAAAATTGTCCTGGACGCGCGTGCGGCAATGTCTGATGTCCTCGGCGCGGAGCCGACGGGCGTCGTCTTTGGCCGTTCAATGACGCAGTTGACCTACGACTTCTCGCGAACGATCGCGAAGAGTTGGGTTGCGGGAGACGAAATACTGGTGAGTCGGCTCGACCACGACGCCAATATCCGTCCGTGGCTGCAGGCGGCGGAAAGCGCGGGCGTAACTGCGCGCTGGATTGATTTCGATCCGACGACCGGGGAGTTGGACATCGCGAGCCTGCGAGAGCTGTTGAACGGACGTACCAAGTTGGTCGCGGTCACGGCGGCATCGAATCTCATCGGGACCCGGCCCGACGTCGCCGAGGTCGCCCAACTCGTGCGCGAGGTTGGAGCGCTGTCGTTCGTCGACGGCGTGCATCTTGCTCCCCACGCGCCGGTGAATGTCGCCGCACTCGGCGTCGACTTCTTCGTCTGCTCGCCGTACAAGTTCTTGGGTCCCCACTGCGGTGTCCTGGCCGCGCGGCCCGATCTACTCCGGACATTGGCGCCCGACAAGCTTCTTCCCTCGAGCAACACGGTGCCCGAGAGATTCGAACTCGGCACCTTGCCGTTCGAACTACTCGCGGGCACCAACGCCGCCGTGGACTTCATCGCGGACCTCTCTGGGCGGCCGGGAACACGAAGGGAACGACTGCTTGCGTCGATGAGTGACGTTGAGGATCACGAGCAAAGACTCTTCAACCAACTTGAGAGCCGACTGACAGAGTTGGATGGCTTGACTCTGTTCGGCCACGCGAAACTACGCACTCCCACACTGTTGTTCTCGATCGAGGGGATTAGTTCCTCTCAAGTCTCTGAACAGCTCGCTGCGTTTGGCGTCAACGCGCCTGCGGGCAACTTTTACGCGCTGGAAGTGGCGAGACGGCTTGGTCTCGGCGACGACGGCGCAGTGCGTGCGGGACTCGCGCCGTACACCAATCAGCACGATGTTGATCGACTCATCGACGCCGTCGAGACGATCGCTCGAAATCGCTAGCGCAGCGTTGTCATTTGCTCGGAGATCTCCCACAGGCGCGTAGCGACGCCGGCGTTGAGAGTCGAGCGAGGTGGGTGTTGCAAGGCGGGATAACCACGCATGTGACCAAATCCGTGAGGTCCGACGAGACTGGCACCAGGAATATCCTCTGTTGCAGCGAAAAGAGTGGGCAACGCGCCGTGCTCGCTGTCTTGGCCAAAAAGGTTGACCACGAACTTGCTGGCCGATCCTCGGAAGCCTCCTGTGTGTGAAAGGAGGTTCGTCTTGGCTACCCCCGGATGTGCCGCGACGGCGATGACGCTGCGTCCCGCCAGCGCGAGGCGGCGCTGCAATTCGAGCGTGAACAGAACGTTGGCCTGCTTGGAGTCGGCGTACGCCTGAGAGTCTTTGTAGGTTCGACGTTGCCAGTTGAGGTCGTTGAGGTCGATCTTTCCGCGTGAGGCGAGGCCCGAAGTTACCGTGACCACACGATCGGTGAGTCGATCTAGCAGGAGATTGGTCAGCGCGAAGTGACCCAAGTGATTCGTGCCGATGTGTAGTTCGAAGCCGTCGGCGGTGAGCCCCTTCGGGGCGTACATGACGCCAGCGTTGTTGACGAGGATGTCCACGTCACCAACGTTGTCGGCAAACGTGCGAATCGAAGCGAGACTCGTCAGGTCCAACTCGCGGACGTCAGCGTTGCCGTTCATCGCCTTGGCCGCGGCTTCTCCCTTGGCGACGTTGCGTACAGCCAGCACCACGCGAGCGCCTGCCTTCGCGAACTCACGGCTGGCGTCAGAGCCAATGCCGCTCGACGCTCCCGTAACGACAATCGTGCGCCCCGCCAGGTCGGGCATATTGGCGGTTGTCCATTCTTGACTCGGAGTCATCATTGGCGGTTCCCTCGGCTTGCGGTTTTGGGCGAGCGGCGCTCGCTCACGTGAGGCGGCCAGCGAGCGTGGCGATTGCTCCAACGGAAATGAGAACTCCGTACGTTTGGACCCACTCCGTCCAGCCCCCGGGTCGGAGATACGCAATCACGCTCGCCAGCACAAGTCCGATGACGCACGAGGAGACCACCGCAGTCGCGCCGCCGGTGAAGGTCCATGGAATCGCCGGCAGAATGATGGCCAGTGAGGTCGCAACCCCCATAATGAGGGCCAGTCGCAGGTCGCGTTTCACGTCGGAGAGGTACTGACTCGCGGCCATGCCGAAGCCCTCAGCGATGAGTAACCCGATGGCCGCGGCGAGCACCACCTTGCGACCGTGCGACATGGTGGCGAGAATGAGGGCCATCGTTGCCACGAGTCCGTCCGACGCCCCAAAAATGGCGGTCGATGTGGTGGGCGTCATCCTTCTCACGAAACTCCGATCCTATCTTCGTTGTATATCAATGATTCGGGCCGGTTCGAACGCCAGTTCTGCGAACATGGACCTGGAGGTGAACAGTGAGCACTCACGAAATCCGCGTTGCCGCAATACAACTGACCGCCGGCGCTAACCCGGCGGCGAATGTGGAGCGGGCTGTCGAGATGGTGCGGCGCGCGGCGCGTGAAGGGGCGACGTATGTTCAACTCCCCGAGTACTTCAACTACCGTGGGCCAGCGTCAAAGTATCGCGACGTTGCCGAGTCGATTCCCGGACCGACGACGACGCGTCTCGCCACCATTGCCAAGGATCTCGGCGTCGTCATCCACGTAGGAAGCACCTTCGAGGGTTCGCCCAACCCGGACAAGTCCTACAACACGAGTGTTGTTCTGGGTCCCGATGGCACCATCCTCGCCATCTATCGAAAGGGACATCTCTTTGACGTCAACGTGCCGGGAGAGATCGAATCGCGAGAGTCGAGAAATTTCGTAGCGGGTGATCAACTCGTCGTCGTCGACGTGCCCGGCTTTCGCCTCGGACTCTCGATCTGCTTTGATCTGCGCTTTGCGGAGCTCTATCGCCAACTGTCTTTGCACGGTGCGACAG
>JBAQZL010000127.1:0-2622 GCA_049790955.1 Acidimicrobiales bacterium | reverse complement strand
GATATCACTCCTTTTTGACGCTCGCGTCTTCTATATGAAGCGCGTGCGTCAGTTCTTGTTGGGCGTGGGTTCCGCCGTGGTCGCCGTGCTCGTTATCGGGGCTACCGGATTGGGCGCGCTGTTCTTTGGTGGCGATGCTCCGGGGTCAATGTCGGCTAACGACCTCAATGCTGAGGAGTTCGTTGTTTCCACGCCTGAGGCAGCGACGGCGGTTTGGCTGCGCGACAATGTCCATTCTCCGCGAGTAGTCCAGAGCGATTACATCGGGCAAGTGGTCTTGCATTCCGCGCCGGGCAGCTACGACTTGCTGCCGGAGATTGTGCCGCCCGAGGTGGACGACGGGGCTTTCATCTACTTGTCACCAATCAATCTCGCCGGCGATCTTTCTCAAGCTGCGACACCCGACGGCGTGTTCCAGAGCGCGTACCGATCGAACATCCAATTCTTCAATCGCAATTTCTACGTCGTGTACTCAACTGGCGCGACGCGCGTCTACCACTGAACGTACGGTGCGCCGCCGCGTCAGCACGTAGTCACGCGGGCACTTGACTAAGATTTTGCGAATCTGGAGGTCGCAATCCTCTAGAGATCGCCTCTTTCCTGACCGTGAAGCGAGAGTCATGTTTCCTGCGAAGAATGCTGTTCCACGGAGAGGCGTTGCAAATGCCATATTCGCGATCGTCGCGGCGTGTTCCATGGCACTGCTTGTTCCTCTTCTCAATAAGTCGATATATCGCGATGAAGGGGCAACCGTCTATTCGGCGCGCTTGAGTTGGGCTGCCTTGTGGCGGGAGTCTCTCGTCACTGATCGTGTGCTGTTGCCGTACTACGTGCTCATTCACCTCTGGTTCGATCTGTCATACAACATCGACTTTGCGCGAGCGCTCTCGCTGCTCGCCTACGGCCTTACTGCGTATTTTGTCGGGCTTCTCGCCGCTCGCGTGGCCGGCTTCTGGTGTGGTTTGCTCGCCGTCGTGCTCACGTGCACAAATCCCCTCATGATCAACGCGGCGCTGGATGGTCGTCCGTACGCGCTTGCCACCATGGTCGCTGTCTTGTCCGTTGCGGCCCTGTTGAAGTGGTTTGACGGGGGAGAACTTCGATTCCTTTGGATATTTAGCGTTCTTGCCATCGTCACGGCCATGCTGCAGCTGTTCATCGTCCTGGCGCCGCTGAGCGCGCTGGGAGCGTGCATCGTGTTGAGGCCCCAAATGTGGCGTCGACAGTGGCACAGATCTCTACCACCGATCGCAGTCCTCGTCGCAGCAGTAGCGGCCTTCTTCGCGCTTGTGGCGCACCAGCAGAGCCAGATCGCCTGGATCTCCGGCCTGAAGCCGAAACGACTTCTCGAAGACCTGGAGGGACCAGCGTCGTCGGAAGGTGGACACTTAATCTACCCAGTCATCATTGCGGCCATTGGGCTCGTCGCACTTGTCGCATGCATTCTCGTCTGGCGCCGGCGCTCCTCGCGCCCGTCTCGACCTGAAGTTGACCGACTCGTCGTGTTCGCGTGCTGGGCAGCCCTACCGACGATCATCCTCGTACTCGTCACCGCGGTGAAACCGGTCTACGTCGACCGCTACGTTACGGCGTCGGTCCCCGCCATGGCGATTGCGCTGGCGCTCCTCGTCACCTACGCGGTTCGTGGGCTCGGAACGTCGCCGTCGCTTCCAAAGCGAGCACTCGTCGGCGCGATGGTAATCGCGTGCTTTGTGATTCTCATCGCGAACTCCGTCACCGATTCGAGGTCTCCGAATGAAAATCTAAGAGGCGCGGCGCAGTACATCATGCGCAACGCCAGCCACTCGAGCGAGGTCGCGATTCCCAGCCACTTCCTTACGGGGGGTGTCGAGTACTACTTGGATCGCAGTGACTCGCCGCTGAGCCTTTGGCCGCAACGTTCAGGTCACAGGTTCGATGCAGGTCTGATCTTGCGTGAGGATCAGGGTGCGTTTGCAGCGGCCCCCAACAACGTATGGCTCGTAAATGACGGAAGTGTAAGTGGTGTGAAGGGATTCATTTCTAGCTTGATTAGTCACGGATTCGATCAAGTGAGCAGCAAGACTTTCTATGGGGTGAAGGTGTTCCACTTTCTTCGCGATTAGTTCAACCGCCTCGTCGCATCGGCACTATGAACCAGCAAGGCGAGCCACAATAGGCGCGAAGGTCTCCATTGACTCGCCCGGCACCACGACGTTGCTAAAGCCCCATCTCTCGCGACGCTCGAGCAGACGCTCACACAGTTCGTCCTCGGTGCCGATGAGAAGAATGGGCAGATCGAGCGCCTCCTCTCCAGGAAAGCCGAGCATCGTTGCGCTACGTGACGCGGCTCGTCGACTTCCCACCACCATGACGGCGAAGGCAGCGATCTGGAGCTCGAGCGTGGCGAACCGATCGCCTGCCGCTGCGCGTATCCAACTCAAGCAGCGGTCGTAATGATTGACGGTGGCCGTGCTGGCGATGTCGCCGCCCTTCTCGCCAGACGCCAAGCTCGTGTTGACGCCGACGATGTCGGCCCGCTCGGCCGCCACGGTGAGTATTCGTTTGCTCCCACCACCGACGATGACCTTGGGCGGCGTTGTCGGGCGAGGTTCGCAATGGGCATCGCGCACCGTGTAGTGA
>JBAQZL010000126.1:0-1898 GCA_049790955.1 Acidimicrobiales bacterium | reverse complement strand
CGTGAAATGATGGCGGTCGCACGCCGACTGTGGCAAGAAGACACGCCCTTTGATTTCGACGGAGAGTTCTATCGATATGAGGCTGCGTTCAGTTCCGTGAAACCCGTCTCCCCTGGGGGCATCCCCTTCTACTTCGCTGGCGCCTCAGCACCCGCCATCGAGGTCGGCGCGGCCGAAGCCGACGTCTACGCATTTTGGGGCGAGCCACGAGACCAAGTAGCTGCACGGATGCGTGACATCAACGAGGCAGCAGCAAAGGTTGGCAGAACGTTGCGCTACAGCCTCTCACTGCGACCCATCATCGCCGACACCGAAGAAGAAGCGTGGGAAAGAGCCGAGTGGATCGCAGAAGAGACCGCTGCACGAATCGAACTGGCCAAGGCGCGCATGGCGGGCAACAAGGACACGTACGAAGGACTCGGCGGTCAACGCAACGCCACTTACTCCGTCGATCGCGACACGAGCGGCACCACATCGGTCGGTCGAAAGCGGCTCATTGAGATGTCCGCCGATAAAGACGTCTACGACGAGCGACTCTGGATGAAGGTGGCGAACCTCACCGGCGCGGCGGGCAACTCCACCGCCCTTGTGGGGACGCCGGAGCAAGTGGCCGAGGCCATGTTGCGGTACTACGACATCGGTATCACCACGTTGCTGCTCAAGGGGTTCGATCCGTTGGCTGACTCGATCGACTTCGGCAAGCGTCTCATACCTCTCGTTCGCGAAGGTGTTGCTGCACGCGACAATGGCAGCGCCACATGACCCGGCGGAACCCCCCCGCAAGCATCGATTCGTAGGATTTCGTTGACGATGTCGGCACGCGAGGATCAGTTTCACGAGGAGAGCCTCTGGTTTGGCTCCGCCGATCGGCCGCTCTTTGGGCGACTGACAACCCCGCTCGGCGAGCTGACCAATGGGGGCATCCTCTTATCTCCGCCCATCGGTCGAGAGTCGCGACTCGCTCGACGTGCGCTTCGCACACTTGCGATCGAGCTGGCCGTCGATGGATACGTGTCGCTCCGTTTCGACCACTTCGGCACGGGTGACTCGAGCGGATCGATTGACGACGAGGGATTCGATCGTGCATGGCTCGAGGGAGTGACCCAAGGCGTTGCACTGCTTCGCTCGCTTGGGATTGCCTCTGTCTCGGCGGTCGGCATGCGCATGGGCGCCACGATCGTCGCGACCGCAGCCTCGTCAGGCGACCTAGGTCTTTCGTCCTTTGCACTGTGGGATCCGTGCGAGTCGGGCCGAGCCTATGCACGTGAACTTGGGGCGCTTGGCGCGCTGCGGCGTGACGCGCAGGCCGTCGGGCTGGGTGAGTCAATGAAGATGCTCGAATACCCATTGAGTGACGAGGTCGCGAGACACATTGGTGGGTTCACGTTGATTGAGCCTGCGGCGCGTCCCATGGCGGAGCGAATCATGGTGGTCGCTCGAGACGACCGAACGATCTCTAGCGAGTTTCGATCTCGGTGGGATGGCAATCACGTTGAGTGGGCGACCACTTCGGAGCAAGGACCCCTTCTGGAGACCGAGCTTCCCGACTCGGTACAGCCCGCATCGACCATTGCGAAGATTCGAGCGTGGTTGACCGCCGACGAGTCACTTCCATCGCCGTTTTCGCATCCGTCACCTTCGCTCGACGCGGTCGTGAATGGATCGAACGCAGCCGCGGTGCGTGAACGGGTGGTGGAGCTCGGTCATCGAAACATGTTTGGCATTGTGGCCGAACCGGTCGGCGACGTGCATGGACCGCTCGTCGTGATGGTCAATGGCATCAACGAGGACCATGTGGGGCCTGCACGACTGTGGGTCGACTTCTCCCGGCGATGGGCTGGACTGGGTCTGAGGTGCGTTCGGTTCGACTTCAGTGAACTGGGCGAGAGTCCGTGGCT
>JBAQZL010000125.1:0-1746 GCA_049790955.1 Acidimicrobiales bacterium | reverse complement strand
TTCCTGAATGACTGTCTCGACTATCTGCTCGGGCGTCTGGTGCAGGCCCGTGTAGATGACTTCCATCCCAGCATCTCGGAGCGCCCGGGCGATAATTTTGGCGCCGCGATCGTGACCGTCCAGACCCGGCTTGGCCACAACAACACGAATCTTGCGCTCAGTCAGCGTGCTCATGACTCTATCAGTTGGTGGGTTGGTAGCTGCCGAATACGTCGCGCATGGCGCCGCAGACTTCGCCGATCGAGCAGCGGTCTTTGAGTGCCTGGCGTAGCACGGGGAGCATGTTGTCGGTTCCGTTCGCTGCTGTGCGGATCTCTTCGAGGCGTTGGTTGGTGAGCTGCTGGTCACGGTTGGCTTTGAACGTTTTGAGGCGCTCGACCTGGTCGCGTTCGGAGGCTGGGTCGACCCTGAGCAGATCGGGGATTGAGAGTTCCTCTTCAACGAACTTGTTGACGCCGACGACGATGTCCTGCCCCAGGCGGTAACGCTCGAAGTAACCGAACGCGGACTCCTCAATCTCGTTCTTGATGAAATCGATCGCGTTCACCGACCCGCCGAGCTCATCGACCTTGTCAATCAGCCCCTGAGCACGAGTTTCGATCTCATCCGTCAACGCCTCGACGTAATAGGACCCCGCGAACGGATCAACCGTGTCAGCTGCACCAGACTCGTAGGCGATGATCTGCTGGGTACGCATCGCGATCTTCGCGGCGTGCTCAGTCGGCAACGCCAAAGCCTCATCAAAACCGTTCGTATGCAGCGACTGGGTGCCACCACACGCTGCCGCGAAGCCCTGCAACGCAACCCGCACGATGTTGTTCTGCGGCTGCTGCGCGGTCAACGTCACACCGCCGGTCTGTGTGTGGAAACGAAGCTTCCATGAGCGCTCATCCTTCGCTTGGAAACGTTCGCGCATGATCCTCGCCCACATCCGGCGGGCCGCGCGGAACTTCGCGACCTCCTGAAAAACGTTGTTATGCACTTTGAAAAAGAACGCCAACCTGGGCGCGAAGTCGTCAACCTGGAGGCCAGCGTCCAGGGCGGCCTGCACATACGCGACACCATTCGCCAACGTAAACGCGACCTCCTGAACAGCGGAAGCGCCCTTCTCCCGGAAGTGATAGCCACTGATCGAGATCGTGTTCCACTTCGGCACGTTGCTGTTGCAATACGAGAACAGGTCAGTCGTCAACCGGATCGCACCCAGCGGCGGGTAAATGAAATTCCCACGCGCGATGTACTCCTTCAAAATGTCGTTCTGCGTCGTACCACGCAACTCACTCGCGCTCACGCCCTGTTCCTCACCCACCAGCTCATACAACAACAACAACACCGCCGCTGGGGCGTTGATCGTCATAGAGGTCGAAACCCTGTCCAACGGAATCCCCGCGAACGCCGTCCGCATGTCATCGATCGAATCGATCGCGACCCCCGTACGCCCAACCTCACCCAAACACCGCGAATCATCCGAATCCAGGCCAAGCTGCGTCGGCAGATCAAACGCCATGCTCAACCCCGTAGAACCGTGCGCGAGCAGATAGTGATAACGCTCATTCGACTCCCTAGCCGACGCATAACCCGCGTACTGACGGATGGTCCAAAGCTGCGTCCGATACATCTCCGCATGCACACCACGCGTATACGGATACTCCCCAGGCACGCCCAAACGCCCCTCAAGACCATCCACCACATCCGCCCCGCCATACAACGACCGGACCTCAATCCCCGAATCCGTAAAACGACGCG
>JBAQZL010000124.1:0-11000 GCA_049790955.1 Acidimicrobiales bacterium | reverse complement strand
CCCTTTCCACCACGCGACGACAGCTTGGTCATCTCGCACTCCACCGTCACTGTGTCGCCGGGAACGACTTGGCGACGAAAACGCGCACGCTCCACTCCCCCAAAGAGCGGCAGGCGACCCACGTAGCGTTCGTCAGACAGCACGACGACCGCGCCGCACTGCGCGATCGACTCCAACAGCAAGACGCCGGGCGTCGTCGGGCGCCCCGGGAAGTGACCGGGAAAAAACCACTCATCACCGCGCAGCGTCCACTCTGCGCTCGCGCGAACCCCGGGCTCGAGCGTGAGGAGCGTGTCGAGAAAGAGGAACGGCGCACGGTGTGGCAACCAGTCCATGGGATTGAGGGAAAGTTCGCTCACAGCAACGCCAGTTCAGCAATTCGTCGTTCGCTGTCCACCGTCACGAGTCGAAAGGTGCGCTGGTCTCCCCGCTTTAAGACGTCGCGGGCTCGCGCTGGTGCGGGCGTACCGAGCGAAGTCGTCGGCGCGTAACACTCCACTTGCTTTCCGCCCTTCAGCTCAACCTTGATGACGGCGCCGTGCGAAGTAAACGCCGTCACCTCGCCCTGCACGCGCGACCCAATCCGATAGGTGCTCTTGAAGAGCGTGAAGTCGGCTTCGGGGTTAACGGGCTGACGACCACGCTTGAGCGCTACCGCCGGCGCGGGCGCGAGCGGCGCTTCGCGCTTGGCGACCTTTTTGATCGGTTTCGCCGTCGCCTTCGCGATCTTCTTCGCGGAACCTTTCTTGGCTGGTTCCGCCGCCTTCAGCGCTTTCTTCGCGGCCTTCGCGGGCGCCTTCGATACTTTCTCCGTTACCTTCTCGGGCTTGGCCGCTGGCTTCTTGACGCTGGCCGCTTTTTTCGCCTTCACCGGGGTCAACGTCGTGCCAATAGTCGGTTTCGCACCGCTCGGGAGAGTCACCGCCAACTTCTTGGCGCTACGGGCGACCTTGGCGTTGCGCACAGGCACGCGCGCAGTAAAAACCCAGCCAACTCCGCGCACCGGCTTGCCACCGATTAAACGGCCGACGTCAAAGAGCCACGGGTACTCGTCTTGAAACTCTTGAAAGGAGTCATTACTCAAGACGACGCCGTCGATGCGGTCGGCAATCTTCAAGATGAACGCGTCACCGCGCCCCACGGCGCCCGCCGGAGGCGTCACGATCTCTCCGGCTAAGGACGCGTCAGTGAAGCGGCTGCGCTCGCCCGTCGCGACGCGATGCTCGAAGGTAGCGTCCGCGACGACAATGATCTCCGCCGTCGGGTTCTCTTCGGCAAAGGCCGTCACCGCTTCGTCCAGCTGGGTCAAACTCGGTAAGACGCGACCCTCGGTCGCCAGATTTGAACCGTCCACCACGACGCGAAGCCGTGGTCCTTTGGAGGGACTCACCCGACCGCCCGCTCGAGAAGGTCAGCCTGCTCTGCGGCGTGCACGAGGCTGCTTCCGGTGGCCGGGCTGGCCGACTCCGCGCGCGCCACGTGCGACACTTTCATGCCGCGCAGTTGGTGGTGCATCTGCAAGTGCACAAAGGGCCACGCGCCCATGTTTTCGGGCTCTTCTTGCAACCAGACAACGTCGGTGACGTTCGGATAGTTCCCAAGCACGCGATCGATTTCCGCGGCGGGCCACGGGTAGAGCTGTTCCACGCGAACGACCGCCACACTGGACGCTGACAACGCATCGCGACGAGCCAACGCTTCGTGAGCCACTTTGCCCGACGCCATGACGACACGAGTGACGAGACTCGCGTCGCTCACCTGGTCGTCCAGCACCGTCTGAAACGATCCGTGCTCAAACTCGCCGAGTGGCGAGCGCGTTTGCACCGCGCGCAGCATCGATTTGGGCGTGAAGACAATGAGCGGTGTGGGGTGTTCGCGAAGCACCTGGCTACGAAGAAGGTGGAAGTACTGAGCGGAGGTCGTGGGTTGGGCCACGCGAATGTTGTTTCGCGCGCTCAGCGAGAGATAGCGCTCTATTCGTCCGCTCGAGTGCTCGGGTCCTTGACCCTCGTACCCGTGCGGCAGGAGCATGACCAGCGAGGCGAGTTGGCCCCACTTGTCTTCCGCCGCCACCAGGAAGTTGTCGACAATGATCTCGGCGCCATTGGCGAAGTCGCCAAACTGCGCCTCCCAGGCCACCAACGTGTTCCTCGCCTCGACGGAGTATCCGTATTCAAAGCCGAGGGCCGCGTACTCGCTCAAGAAGGAGTCGCGTACGGTGAAAAAGCCCGGAGCGCCCATGCTCGCGAGCGGAATGTACTGGTGGCCGTTCTCGTAATCGATTAGGGCCGCGTGGCGGTGCGAGAACGTACCGCGACGGGTGTCTTGACCCGTGAGGCGAACGTTCGAACCGGCTTTCACCAGCGAGCCGATGGCCAAGGCTTCACCGAATGCCCAGTCCACCTCGCCCGATTCGAGCAGCGTCATGCGTTGGGTGAACTGTCGCTCGAGCTTCGGGTGAATGGTGAAGCCCTCGGGCGCGGTGACGGTCGCCTTCGCGATGTCGAGCAACGTCGCACGATCAACGCCCGTCTCGGGGGCGGCGAGATCGACCCTCGCCTCGGCCACGTGCACGCGATCGAGTTTCGGCACCGGAACGGTTCGCACTTCATCGAGCACGCTCTGCAAACGCGTATTGAACTCGTTCAACGCGGCTTCCGCTTCGTCAATAGAGATGTCGCCACGACGAACGAGTGTCTCGGTGTAGATCTTGCGCACCGAGCGCAGCTGATCGATGATCTTGTACATCTGCGGTTGGGTGTAACTCGGGTCGTCGCCCTCGTTGTGACCGTAGCGGCGATAGCACACGATGTCTAAGACGACGTCACGCTGGAAGGCTTCGCGATACTCGAAGGCCAGTCGCGCCGCGCGAGCGCACGCTTCAGGATCATCGCCGTTCACGTGAAAGACAGGCGCCTGGATCATCTTGGCGACATCGGTCGGATAGAAGCTCGAACGAGCCGACTCTGGCGCCGTGGTGAATCCCACCTGGTTGTTGACGACGATATGAATCGCTCCGCCAATACGAAAACCCGAGAGCTGAGAGAGATTCAGGGTCTCGCCGACGACGCCCTGGCCGGAAAAGGCCGCGTCGCCGTGAATCAATACAGCGAGATACGGGTGCTCCACGAAGGGCAGATCCTGATCGGTGCCGTCACTCGGGCGGATCACCAAATCCTGTTTCGCGCGAACGATGCCTTCCACGACCGGTGACACCGCTTCGAGGTGCGAAGGGTTGGACGCCATCGAGACGTCGATGGTGACTCCGCCGGGGCTCTTGAAGACGCCGCGCGCACCTTTGTGATACTTGACGTCGCCGCTTCCTTGGACGCTGTCGGGATCAAGGTTGCCTTCGAACTCGGAGAAGATGTCGCTGTAGGACTTGCCCACGATGTTCGCGAGCACGTTCAGGCGACCTCGGTGCGCCATGCCAATAACGGCCTCTTTCACGCCGTGGTCGGCCGCCTCGTCGAGCACCGTCTGCAGCGCCACGATGGTCGACTCGGCACCTTCGAGGCCGAAGCGCTTTTGGCCCACGTAACGCGTGTGCAAGAACTTTTCGAAGACTTCAGCTTCACTCAGCGCGTTCAAAATTCGACGCTGTTCTTCCGACGAGACCGAGACGTCGACGCCTTCCACCCGCTCTTGGATCCAACGCTTCTGCACCGGGTCCATGATGTGGCCGTACTCAATGCCGGTCGTGCGGCAGTAGGCGTCGCGCAAAATGGAGAGAATCCTCTCGAGAGTCGCTTCGTGCAGCCCCGCGAGTCCATCCACCACGAACGAGCGCTGAAGGTCCCAAATGGTCAGACCGTACGAGGCGAGATCCAGTTCCGCGTGCAGGGGCGGCGGCTCACTGCTCAAGGGATCGAGGTGCGCGTTCAAGTGACCGCGAACGCGATACATGTTTATGAGGGCTTGCACGCGAATCTGCTTCAAGATCCGTTCGGACTCCCCCTCCGTCGCTGAGGGGTTCGAGTCCTTGGCCCAGCGCGCGGGCTCATAGGGCACGCCGAGCGACGAAAACACGTCGTCGTAGAAGTCGTGGCTACCGGTGAGGCACTCGGCCACGTACTTTAAGAAGAGTCCGGACTCGGCACCTTGAATGATGCGGTGGTCGTAGGTCGACGTCAACGTCATGACTTTTCCGACGCCCAGTTCCGCCAGCGCGCGAGGATCCGCCGCTTCGAATCCTGCGGGCCAGGTGAGAGCGCCCACGCCAAAGATCGCCCCTTGACCGGGCATCAAACGTGGAACCGACTGCACCGTGCCCAGAGTTCCAGGGTTGGTGATCGAGACCGTGGCGCCCACAAGATCGTCGGCGCCATACGCGCCGCCGTGCACTTTGCGCACCAGGTCCTCATAAGCCAGGAGGAACGTCCGGAAGTCCATGATGTCGGCGTTTTGAATCACGGGAACGAGCAGATTGCGAGTCCCATCTTTCTTCTGTACGTCGACGGCCAGACCAAGCCCCACGTGCTCGTGGTGGCGTACGCCGGGCGTCCCCTTGGCGTCGACGGCGTCAACGAACGTCGAGTTCATCGTAGGAATCTCGCGCAGTCCTCTCACGATGGCGAAGGCGATGAGGTGAGTAAATGAGACTTTGGCCCCGCTCGAACGGCCCAGCGACTCGTTCAGCGCGACCCGGTTGATTTCGAGGAGTCGGGCGGCCACGGTGCGCACGCTGGTCGCGGTCGGCACCGAGAGACTGGCGTTCATGTTGCTCACGATGCGCGCGGCCGCTCCACGCAGCGGCGTCGCCTCGGCGTCGATGGCCACGGACTTCGCGGGTGCCGCTGGCGCCACGGGCGCACTCGCGGTGGTCGCCACGGTTGGCAGAGTCGAGCGTTGATAGTCGGCGAAGAACTCCCGCCAACTTTCCGCGACGGAGGAAGGGTCGGCAAGGAAACGGTCGTACATGTCGTCGACAAGCCAGGCGTTGGGACCAAACGAGCCCTGCGCCGGGCGGGCAGACGATGATTCGGGGGGTGTAGTCACCCAATCAGCCTAGAGGCCGCACAGCGCCGTTTGATGGGTGGTGAGCCACGTTCGCCGGTAGGTTTTCAACGTGCCAACTCCCACGAGCGCGTCGCGTCTGTTGCATTTCATCGCCGACTCACCAGTGCCGGGACTCGCCGTGGCCGAGCACCGCGTCGCGAACCCCGAGGCGGCCCTCATCTGCGTGCACGGCGCACTCGATCGAGCCGGCTCCATGGCTCGGCTCTCGCGGCGCATCACGCGTTTTGACGTCATTGCCTACGACCGGCGGGGCTACCAGGGATCGCGCGACCTGGGGCCGGTCGATTTGGCCCATCACGTGTCTGATCTTCAGGCCCTAGTCGAACGCGAAGCGAGTCACCAACCCGTCATACTCTTCGGTCACAGCTTCGGCGGCGTCGTCACGTTCGCGACCGCTATCGAGACACCCGAGTTGGTGCAACTAGTCGTGAACTACGAGTCGCCTCTGCCCTGGGTGCTGCGCCGCTCGAACGCGCACTCAATACTGAGCCGCGACCCGGCGGACGAAGCGGAGCGCTTTTTTCGACGGATTGTCTCGGACCGAGCGTGGGAGCGACTGGGCGAGGCGCAACGTGAGTCGCGGAGGCTCGACGGCCCGACGTTACTGAGCGACCTGTCAACGGTACGAAACGAGACTGCGCCCTTCGATCTCGCGCAACTGAAGGTGCCAGCGACCTACGTTCACGGCGACGGGCTCGGCTCGGAGTACTACCGCGAATTGAGCGTGATTCTCCAAGAACTGAATCCGCTCATCACGACGGTCGAACTAGAACACGCCTCGCACGCGGCGCACTTACAAAATCCCGCACAGTTGGCGACACTGATTCAACAGCGCTGGGACGAGACGTGCGAGTAGGGGTCACGGGCTCGTCGGGCTTCATCGGACGCGCGCTCAGCGCCTCCTTACTCGAGCGCGGCGACACCGTCGTCGCATTTGTCCGCCCGACAACTGAGCATCCATCGGAACTGTGCGTGCGCTGGGACCCGTCGAGCGCCTACGTCGACGAGACGGACTTGCGTGAGGTGAGCCGACTTGACGCCATTGTCCATCTCGCCGGCGCGGGAATCGGTGACCGACGATGGTCGTCGAATCGCAAGTCGCTCATCGTGGCTTCGCGCGTCGAGTCGACGTCGCTGCTCGAACACGTCGAACGATCGCTGCCCGAAGGGGTTGGCTTCGTAGCGAGCGCGTCGGCGATCGGATGGTACGGGGACCGTGGAGACGAGCAACTCGATGAGTCGTCCACTCGGGGCGACGGTTTCCTCGCGGACGTCTGCCACGAGTGGGAAGGTGCGACCTCATCTCTCGAATCTCGCGGCGTGCCCGTGGCGCACTTTCGCAGTGGGATCGTGCTGTCGGTTCGCGGTGGTGCGTTGAAGAAACAGCTTCCGCTGTTTCGCGTCGGACTCGGCGCGACGTTTGGGCCAGGTCAGCAATGGATGAGTCCCATCTCGCTCGACGACGAGGTCCGCGCCATTCTCTGGATACTCGATCGCCAGTTGACGGGACCCATCAATCTTGTTGCGCCAACGCCAATCACCAATCGCGACTTCACGCACACGTTGGCGGGTGAACTCTCTCGTCGCGCGTTTCTCGCCATTCCCACGGTGGCCGTGCGTGCGGCACTCGGACGAGAGATGGCCAATGAACTTATTCTCGCGAGCCAACGTGTCACGCCGCAACAACTTCTTGCGTCGGAATTTGTCTTTGAGCATCCTGACGCACTGAGTGCGCTGCACGAAACGCTCGCATCTCGCCGCTGATAGAGCGCACTGAGCCACCAGCGATGTTCAGTGTGACAGGTCTCGTTGGGTGCACTCCGGTACAGTTGCCATGACACATTGATGTGGCTCAACGCATCCCTCTCTATCCATTCTGATAGGCACTGGCAGGCAATTAAGTATGAAGTTTCACCTTAAATTGAGATTTGCCGTAGCCGTCGTCGCTGCCACCGGGGCCCTGGGGCTCGGTCTGCTAGCCGCCCCCGGGAGCGGCGCAACCAAAGGCGGCGGCCCGGCCAGTGGGACCGTCACGTACGCCGAAGCGCCGGGCGCAGCGCCGAACTGGATCTTTCCCTACACCGGCTACCTGAATTTTTCGGCGTCGAACATCAATCAGTTTCAACAGCTCATGTTCCGCCCCCTGTATTTCTTCGGTGAAGGCTCCTCCGCGACGTTCTCTCCTTCGCTGTCGCTCGCCAGTGCGCCCGTTCTCAGTGACGGTGATCGCACGATCACGATCAGACTCAAAGGTTGGAAGTTCGCCGACGGCCAGATCGTTGACGCGTCCTCGGTGATGTTCTTTTTGAACCTCTACCACGCTGACCCCACGGGATACGGCGACTACACCCCCGGCAAGGGCATCCCCGACGACCTGGCCAGTGCCAGCGGATCGGGACTTACGGTCGTGCTGCACATGAAGTCCGCGGTCAATCCGAACTGGATTCTGTACAACTACCTGTCGGAGATCACGCCGATGCCCAATCGCTGGGACATGGTCTCGGCTCACGTCGCCGGTCGTTGCGCGCTCGGAACCTACGGCGCCGCCTCCACTGACGCGTCGTGTAAGTCCGTCGAGTCGTATCTCGACAAGCTCTCGGCGTCCACCGCCACGTTCGCGTCGGCCTTCTGGCAGGGGGGCGACGACGGTCCCTGGAAACTCACTACTTTCACCAGTGCGGGCGACGCCACGTTTCAACCGAACGTGTCCTACTCGGGACCCCAAAAGGCACAGGTACGTTTCGTGAAGGAGATCGCCTACACCTCAGAGGCAGCGGAAGTGAGTGATCTGCAGTCGGGCAAAGTCGACCTCGGATACATAGAACCCTCCGATCTCGCTAGTTCCGCCCCAAAGTCCGGAGAGCCCGGAGCAAACTTGGCGGCCCTCAGCGCAAAGTATCGACTGTCGGTCAGTACTCCCTACGCCTTTAACTACGCCGAGATGAACTACTCCTCGTCGAACCCCCTCCAGGCCGAGTTCGAACAGCTATATATACGTCAAGCCCTCCAAGAATCCATTGACGAGCCGGGCATCGTCCACGATGTGGACTCCAACTACGCCGTGGCCAACTACAGCCCCCTGCCACCTACCGCGGCGCCCGCCCTCAGCAAGACTCCGACAAGCTCGTATACCTACAATCCGACAGCGGCGAAGGCCCTGCTCGCCAGTCACGGCTGGACGTTGGTCGGAACGATCATGACCTGTACGAGTCCGGGTACGACCGCCGGCCACTGTGGCGCGAACATTGCCCAGGGAATGCAGCTCAGCTTTTCCTTGATGTACGTGTCTGGCAACCCCGTCGTCGACGCGACGGTCACGACAATGGTCTCCGATTGGCAGAGCATTGGCGTAACGGTGACGGCTACGGCCAATACGTTCAATCTCCTCGCCGCCGCGTGCACCGTCGGCAGCGGTACCCAATGGTCGATGTGCTGGTCGGGACAGAGTTGGAACTACGAGCCGAACTTTTATCCCTCGGGAGATCAGACCTTCCTCTCCGGCGCCAACTCCAACTGGGGCGGGTACGACGACCCGGAGATGAACGCCCTCATTACGGCAGACACCACGGGCAAGGCGACTCTCAGTTCCTACGAGCAATACGCCGCCAACCAACTCCCGGTGCTCTATCTGCCAACCCAAGAGACGTTGAGTGAAACGGCGAGGACGCTCAAGAGTTCAACTGGCTGGGCACCGAACGCGCTATCGAACTTCCTCCCCGAGTACTTGCACTATTAACACGCGCAATTGCTTCGTCGGACGTGGTGAGCGCCAAGGCGAAACGTGAATTAACGCTGCGGAAACCACGAGTAGGCGCCGAGCCAATTGGTACGAAGTGTTAATCGTGAGCGATCACGAAGCGAACGGTGACCGCGAAGCTCAGTAAAACACGGCGAATTGACCAGTGGCGCTCGCGTTCTCGGCGACAACATCGACGGCGGCGAGTCCGATATTGTGCGCTGTGGCTAACTTGTATCGTCCCCACCCCCCCGGTACAGTTACCTAGTCATCGTTGACGAATGTGAAAACTGGACGTGACCACTTCGGTGGTACGGGGAGGCAATAACAACATGCAATTAAGAACCAAGCTTCGGCTCTTGGTGTCGCTCGGCACAGTGGCCGGCGCGATGACCATCGGGCTGGTAGCGCCAACTGTTGGTGGTGCGGCTTCAGCCAAGGTCAGCACCGCTTCAAACACCATTACTTTTGCGGAAGGTGCTGGTGCCGCCCCGAACTACATATTTCCTTATCTAGGTTGTCAATACTTCTCGGTCGCGACGTTGAGTCAGTTCCAGGAGTTGACCTACCGCCCCGTCTATTGGTTTGGCACTCCCGGCTCGTCAGCCGTGGACTACAGCCTGTCCCCCGCTAAGGCTCCGGTCTTCTCGAACGGGAACAAGACGATCACCATTGACATGAAGGGCTGGAAGTTCGCTGACGGTCAGACCGTCAACGCGCAGTCGGTCATGTTCTTCTTGAATTTGTACAAGGCTGACCCGACGAGTTACTGCGGTTACAACAAGGGTTACGGCATTCCCGACCAGGTCGCCAGCGCGTCCGGTAAGGGTAATACCGTCACCATCAAGTTCACCGGTTCGGTCAACCCGAACTGGATCCTGTACAACTACTTGGCAGAACTGACCCCGATGCCCAACTCATGGGACATCACGGCTCCTGGCAAGACGTCAACTTGCGCCACCGGCGTCTACGGCTCCGCCGCAACAGACACCGCGTGCAAGGCAGTCGAGAAGTACCTCGACGGCCAAGCGGCAACCATGACCGACTTCTCGGACACCCTGTGGACGAGCGGCGCGGACGGCCCGTGGAAGTTGAGCAAGATGGACGACCTTGGCAACGCCACGTTCATTCCTAACTCCACGTACTCCGGACCGGTCAAGGCTCAAAAGGGCATTGACTTCGTGAAGGAAGACGCATTCACGACGGAAAACGCCGAGGAGACCGCACTGCGTGGTGGATCCATCACGATCGGAACTGTGGACCCGACGGAACTGACGGCCAATGCGCCAGCACCCCTGAAGACCGGGGCGAACTGGTCCGCCATCTCGTCGAATTACACCCTGGCGACAGGTTCCACCTGGGCGTTCAACTACGCGCCCTTCAACTTCAGCTCCAAGGACCCCAAGCACGCGATTGTGTCGCAGCTCTACATCCGCCAAGCGCTGCAAGAGGCAGTCGACCAGACAGCCATCCTCCAGAAGGTGGACAAGGGATACGGCGTGCCGATTGACAGCCCGTTGCCTCCGAACACTCCCGAATCGGTGAGTGGTCTCGCAAAGGCGCTGGAGCCAG
This sequence comes from Acidimicrobiales bacterium, assembly GCA_049790955.1. Classification (GTDB taxonomy): domain Bacteria; phylum Actinomycetota; class Acidimicrobiia; order Acidimicrobiales; family RAAP-2; genus RAAP-2. The sequence continues at coordinate 673 of JBAQZL010000124.1, read as the reverse complement.
TTCCGAACCCGTACCCCTTCAACTTGAGCTCGGCAAAGAAGTTGCTGACGAGCCACGGTTGGAAGCTGGTCGGTGGCGTGGACGCCTGTGAGTCACCCGGTACCGGTGCTTCAGATTGTGGTGCGGGGATCCCCAAGGGCGATACCTTGAACCTCAGCATCCTGTGGGCCAGTGGCACTCCTGCGCTGGACGACACGTTCAACGCGGAAGTCGCTGACTGGGACTCGATTGGTTTCAAGTTCGCGCACACTGAGGCGACGTTCAACGACGTCATCGCAGACTGCGAAGCCGGCACCAAGTACGAGCTTTGCTCATGGGGCGGTGGCTGGAGCTACGCGCCTGACTACTACCCGTCGGGTGAGACTCTCTTCGCCCCGGGTGGCGGTTTCAACGTCGGTGGCTACGCCAACGCAACTGAGACTTCGGACATCAAGGCCACGACCTTCGGTACCGCCAGTCTGAAGGCGTTCGCTGAGTACACGGCGAAGGAGTTGCCCGTTCTGTTCCAGCCCCAGGCTGACCCCACGATTGAGTACTCGAACAAGTTGAGTGCCATCAAGGTCAACGGCATTGGTGGCCTGGTCCAGAACCCGCTGCAGAACTTCATGCCGGAGTACATGAAGCTCTCATAGCCGACGTACATAGTTTCTACGGAAAATGCCCCCCTCTTGCG
>JBAQZL010000123.1:0-4449 GCA_049790955.1 Acidimicrobiales bacterium | reverse complement strand
ACACATCGCCAACGAGCACGTGCGCCGCCTCTGGCAGCGACGCCTCTACGTCGGCGGCGCGCTGTTCGTTGCGCGCGTGCAGCGTGACCTCGTGCCCTTCTTGCACGAGAATTTGGCCCGCCATCAGTCCCAGGCCTTCCGATGAGCCAGTGATGAGAACTCGCGCCATTCATTGCTCCGTTGTGAGTTGGGAAGAATACATTGCCGGGAACTCGCGCTATCGAGGATCAGGCTGGTCGACGTTCCAATGTCGCACCACCGTCGCGTACCAGGCTCCATCACCGCGCGCGATGATCGAGAATCGGCTGATCACACGCTGACCACCTTGGTGATCTCCATAGAGGATGTCCAAGAAGAACCTCTCTCGCGCCGTGATTCGAGCGGTCACTTCTGAGAACTCCGGTTCTGTCGGATCACGGTAGGCGCCTTGCCAAAACGACACGTCCCCGACGGCGACGTAGAGGTCTCTGGTGAGCCGGCGAAACTCTTCAACCGGCGGTCGCGTCACGCTCGAGAGATCCCTTGACAGCTCGGCGCGCCAGCCGTGCATGATGGCCATGCCGTTGCCGACGTTCCTCAGCGAAAGGGTGAGGTAGACGGAGGACTCGGTCGCTTCTGCGGTGGCGCTTCCACCGGGCACCTCAACAAAGTGGTCGTCGGCAAAACCGACCTTGAGGGTGGCGTCCGATGGTCTCGAGGTCATCAGTAGAGGACGGATGCCCGAAAGGAGCGCTTGTTCAGCAACGCGTGAAGATCTGTTGGCGGAGCGCACCGAGGCGAACGTGGCGCCCGCGAGAACCAACGTCCCGCCGCCCGTCACGAACGCCGATACGGTTACCCAGTCGGTCATGTCTCATAGTACGTTGCGAGTCTTTTCCTCACCACGACGCGAGGCGAGGCGTCACCCGTCCACTGTCGCTAACGAAGCGCCTCCTCGACGACCTTGCCGATCTGGTCCACCTCGAGCAAGAACCCATCGTGACCGACCAACGAAGAGATGACGTGCAGCGATGTTGCTGTGGGGATGAGCTCAACGAGCTCCTCTTGCAGGCGAAGTGGGTACAGACGGTCCGAGTCGATGCCGAGCACGGTGGTCTGTGCGCGAATGGCGCCGAGCGCCGCGGGCACTCCCCCGCGACCTCGGCCCACGTCGTGATGGTTCATCGCCTCGCTCAGGACGATGTAGCTATTCGCATCGAATCGGCGAGCCAGCTTTTCACCGTGATACCCGAGGTAGGACTCGATGGCGTACTGTCCGCCCTCGAGCACGCTGTCATCGTTTTGCGCTCGACGAGCAAATCGAGCTTCGAACTCGTCGGCGGTGCGGTAGGTGATCTGACCGAGACCTCGGGCGATCGCGAGCCCTTCGTTCGGACTCGGACCGTCGTAGTAGTCGCCACCTCGAAAGTTCGGATCAGCCTTGATAGCGCGGATCTGGAGCCAGCTCTGTGCGATCTCCTCAGCGGTGGACGCCGCACCGACGGCGAGCACGACCAACCGCGCGACTCGCTCCGGGTATTCGACCGCCCACTCCAGCGCGCGCATGCCACCCATCGAACCGCCAATGACGGCGTACCACGTCTCCACCCCTAGCCAGTCGGCGAGGGCGACCTCGACCGACACTTGGTCGCGCACGGTGATGACCGAAAAACGCGAACCGAACGGCACACCATCATCGGCAAGTGAGGAAGGTCCGGTCGTGCCCTGAGCCCCACCGAGCACATTGGGGCACACGACGAAGAATTTGTCGGTGTCCATGGCGAGACCGGGACCGATGAGTCCGCTCCACCATCCTGGCGTGGGATGACCAGCGCCCGCGGCGCCGGTGGCGTGAGAGTCACCGGTTAGCGCGTGCTCGACGAGCACACCATTTGATCGCTCCGCGTTGAGCTGACCCCACGTTTCGTACGCCACGGTGACGTCGCCCAGGTGACCGCCGCCTTCGAGCACAAAGCCTCGGCGCTCGTCACCTGACAGCGTCACTAAGCGTCGTGCCCCCGGCTCGTCGCCCGGTCGCCAGTAGTTGCTCGGTGAGGTCATGCTCCCTTGATCGCGCGAAAGCCCGCGTCGAGGTCGGCGAGGATGTCCTCGATCGACTCGATGCCAACCGAGAGACGCACCAGGTCCGGGCTCACGCCCGTCGAGACCTGCTCCTCTTCGGTGAGCTGGGAGTGTGTCGTCGACGCGGGGTGAATGGCGAGGCTCTTTGCATCACCGACGTTCGCGAGATGGCTGAAGAGCTCCAGGCCCTCGATGAACTGGCGGCCCGCATCAATACCGCCGGTGATACCGAAGGCGAGCACCGATCCGGCCCCGCGAGGCAGGTAGCGCTGTTGGAGGGCGTGCCACGGGCTGGACGCCAGTCCCGGATAGTTGACCCACAAGACGTCCTCTCGTGCTTCTAGCCAGTTGGCCACGGCCGTCGCGTTCGCGACGTGCCGCTCCATGCGAAGGCTGAGCGTCTCAAGGCCCTGGAGGAAGAGGAACGAGTTGAGCGGAGCGATAGCTGCTCCGATGTCTCGCAGGTACTGCAAGCGGGCCTTCAGCACGAAGCGCGCGGGAAAGAGGAAGTCGGGCAGCTGCCCGAAGATGAGACCGTGGTAGCTCGGGTCGGGTTCTGTGAACGACGGAAAGCGACCGCTGCCCTCATAGTCAAAGGTGCCGCCGTCCACAATGAGACCACCAATCGACGTGCCGTGACCTCCGATGAACTTCGTCGCGGAGTGCACCACGATGTCCGCGCCGTGCTCGAGGGGACGACAGAGGAAGGGTGTGGCGAGCGTGTTGTCGATGACAAGAGGAATCTTGTTATCGTGGGCGACCTTCGAGACACCCTCGAAGTTGAGGACGTCGCCTTTTGGATTGCCAAGCGTCTCCGCAAAGAATGCCTTGGTGTTCGGGCGCACTGCAGCCGCCCACTCTTCGAGATCATCGGGGTTCGCGACGAACGTCGTCTCGATGCCGAGCTTGGGCAACGTGTAGTGAAACAGGTTGTACGTCCCCCCATAGAGCGACGTGGAGGAAACGATGTGGCCGCCGTTCTCCGCGAGATTGAGCAAGGCTATGGTCTCGGCCGCCTGACCTGAAGAGACCGCCAGCGCCGCGACACCGCCTTCGAGTGAGGCAATTCGTTCTTCGAACGCATTCTGCGTCGGGTTCATGATGCGGGTATAGATATTGCCGAGTTCTGCTAGTCCGAAGAGTGCGGCTGCGTGGTCGGTGTCACGAAAGACGTAGCTCGTCGTTTGGTAGATCGGAATCGCTCGCGCGTTCGTCGTTGGATCTGGCGCGGTTCCTGCGTGAATCTGACGCGTTTCAAAACCCCACTCACCACTCATCGCGGTCTCCTTCATTCCTTAAATGTCGCGGCGCTCGCTCGCGACACAACAGCGGTAGGCGATATCCTATAACTCCTACTGGACAAGTCACCTATTGCTTGAGGGACGCCCGACGCAACCGAAGCGGGGCTATCCCGTTCGTCCCCTTTACTTCGTCAGCAACGCCGCCAGCGACGGACGACGATTGACTTAATGAAATGGTAAAGCTGTATTGGCTCAGTTTTCCAGGTGATCGACCAATAATCACCATTGATCCCTCGAATTTCTTGGGGTGGCGACTGCGTTCCTGACGGACTGCAATTGCATATCGTGCAAGGGGTCATTGGGAAGATATGCCCGTTGACTCCGCCGGCGATAAAAAAATGTTCGTCGACACGAGTCCAATTCTGCTCTCGGAGAGACCGAAAGCATCAGATTCCGACCTCAACCCAGGCCGTCGTGCAAAGTAAAACACGCTCGCAACTCAGTTGACTTGTTCGAAAATAAAACCTAAACAACGCTCGCGACATGCCCGGAGAGTTCTGTGATTCGCAATCGAAAGCAATTCAGTCATGCATTCCAATATTGAATCACCCCATGACATGAGCTGGATTCCGCCCCCTCGCAGAGGCAGAATCAACGAGGTATCTGACTGTACCGACGAGTCGATATTGTCGAATCTCTCGTCAATGATTACGACACTGCATACGGAGCGGGCTTCGTTCATTACTGCTGAGGAGGACCACGCAGGATAAGCCGGGCCCACCTCTAAGGAACTGACAATCCTCGGGCGGCCACCAATATCGACCCGCAACTGGCTTGACAAAGAACCCCAGTCCTCGTTAAACCGACCCAAAGTAATTGCCTCGCTCCAAACCAGCCAGGAATCTGGGTGCATGACTACGTGAGCTGTCGATCTGTGCGAACTGCCCGCCGCGGCGACGGTCGGTTCCGGCGACCAACGAAGCCCACCACCCTTCCCCACGATCGCTGAAATGTCGATATGAGAATCGATGGGGCGCGCGGCCGCGCGCGCCAGCGTGGCGGACGTCGAATGTACGGAAAGGGAAGCTCCATCGCCGACACTCATTTCAACTCGTAGTTCGTCTCCGCCGATAGGACTTGCGCTGGT
>JBAQZL010000122.1:0-12780 GCA_049790955.1 Acidimicrobiales bacterium | reverse complement strand
GATGATCTGTTCGGGGGTGTGATGCCTTCTCTTCACGGTGAATCCTCCTGCTCCATTCTGGAGCATCAGGACTCGCAAAACTAGTGGCTCAGTTCAGAGGGATCTTTCCAGACGTACAGTTCGAGCGATGGATCAACGTCATTGAGGATGGGAAACGACATGGCTGGTTCAATCCCGATCTTGATGCGCCCGCACTGGTCGCTTCGTATTGGGCGGCGACAAACGGTCAAGCAGTACTCTCCAACATGTCAAAAATCAGGTTTACCGCGAAGGGCGTTCGAAACTTATGGGCTCAAATCGGACGGACTACGACATAGCGATTGGGTGCGAAACGGCGTTGTCGAACTTCTCGTTCGTGACGTTCAAGAAGCTTGTCTGACCGTCAATCACTCCGCGTTTCTGTCGAAACGCCTACTCAACTGCCTTGGGCGTAAGGGATGCTAACTCGTACCTCTTGACGGTGGAGGATCCGCAGATCGCAGCGCCCGACGTTACGCGGGCCCTGGTGGGCGCCGGTGCCGATGTGCTCTCCATTGGCGAGTCGCAGCACTCCCTCGAAGACGTCTACCTCGAGCTCATTGGTGAAGACCGCGGTGCGGCGGCGACGTGAAGAACATTGACATGACCCGCGTTTTCGCCGTGGTGCGAAAAGAGTTGCTGGACTTTCGGCGAAAGCGGTCCATCGTCATCACGATGCTCGTCGTTCCGGTGGTCTTTCTTGTGGAGCCGGTGGTCACCATCTTCGTTGCTCCTCTATCGGGGTCGAGCGCGTCACTCGACAAGACGGTCATGCTGCCAATTCTCTACATGCTGTTGATCTCCGTCGTCACGCCGAGCACGGTCGCCGCCTATTCCGTAGTAGGTGAACGGGACCAGGGAACCCTCGAGCCGCTCCTTACGACACCCTTCGCCAGCAGGAGTTTGTGCTCGGCAAAGCCGCGGCAATGATGATCCCGTCGGTTGGCATTGCCTACCTGGTGTACGCGCTTTTTCTTTTGTGTGTAGAACTCTTCGCTCACAGCGCCATCGCGGACGCGGTCTTTCACGACGGCCCGACATTGTTGACCCTGTTTCTCTTCTCCCCGCTCGTCGCGGGCTGGGCCGTCGTTGTGGGCATGGCGGTTTCGGTGAGAGCCAGCGAGGTTCGCGTCGCCCAACAACTCGGCATGCTCGCCAGTTTTCCGGTTATCGGCGTGATCATCCTTTTGATCAGTGGCGTGATTCATCCGACGTTCGCCTCCGCCGTTGGGTTTGCCGTCGGATTAGCCGTCGTTGACGTGCTCGCGCTGATTCTTGTCTCTCGACTATTTGATCGAGAACGACTCGTTACTGGAGCGAAGGCCTCGGCTTAATGCGGCGAGGCCTTCATTACTAGCTCACAGTTTTGAGGCCAGTTTGGCCAGGGCGCCGAGCGATGACTTCGAAACCGTCTTGGACTCAACACTCGCCCCGAAGAAATGGGTGCTGTCTTGCACGCCAGTGATTCCCTGACCGGTAATTCCCGCCTCCGTCAATTTGAAGTAGTAGCCGGTAACGCCTTGGCCGGAGTACGGGACGAAGGTGAACTTTGCCTCTTTGGCGGCTTCTTTGATCGAGTTCTGCATCTCGGCTGTAGTGAGCGGCTTCGAAATGACTTCATAGCTCAGGGACACGTCTTTGAGCAACGCGCTCATGCTCGAGGCCGTTCCGTACGTACATACGATGTTGGTTCCAGAGATTTCGTAGTTTGCCTTTGTTGGCTTGATATTGAAGGTGGTGCCGGTACCAGCCGGAACCGTGTAGCCAATGATCGCGGAGATTGACGCTGCGCTGACCTTGTCGCATAACGACGATTTCAACGCCGCCGGTATTCCGGTATCGGCGTGACGTGCCGCAACGGCGATTCCTGATCGAGTGGCGGCCTGGGCGGCTGCCGGCACGACGACGAGGGATAACGCACCCGCGACCCCAATGAGCAGGGCTCGTGACGAAAAGTGACGCGCGCCGTGTTGGTGAAAGTAGGTAGCCATGTGGTGGAGCCTCTTCTACTAGGTGGCTCTCGCCAGATGCCGTGAACGATACTGCGTCGAAGTGGTCGAAGCACGGTTAAATTCGAGAACATTTTCGTTGAAATACACCGCTATTGAACGAGTGCCAACGACCGGTTGTTGCGTGGAATGGTTAGGGCGGCAACTACGCTCGGCGCCCATGGCCACTACTGGAGTTCTTGTCGTTGCCGCCGTACTCTTCGCTGCCGTCCTTTACTGGTCTGGGCATTTCGGGGGTCGACGCCGCGGGGGAACGTCACTGCGACGAGGCCCCCACGCCCACACCACGTCACGCGGCCAGGCTAAGCGTGGGTACGCAACGCGTGAGGAGGCCTTGAGTCATTCCCAACACTCGACGAAGGGTGACGCCGTGTCACTGAGTGCTTATCGATGCGACACGTGCGGCAAATGGCACCTCGGTCACTAACGATCAAGGGGGAGCATCATTTGAATCGTCCGTGTAGATGAACGTCGTGCCATCCGTCGGCGTATATGCCTGCACTCCTTGCGGTACCTTCGGTTTCGAACTGCGCTCTCACCGCCACTATGCAGGACGCAAGATTCTCCACGGAGTGATTGAGCTCCAGCCGATGAAGTGCAAGATCTTCAAATGTCCAGTTGCTCAGCGCCGCCAGGGCCAGTGACGCGACCCCCGCGCCTCTGAATTGAGGCAGTACCCAGTAGGCGAGTTCCGCCGATCCACTGATGAGGTCGAAGTCCTGCAGGGCGATTCGTCCGATCGCCGTGTCGCCAGAACACTGAGTTATGGCCCAACACGCTCCCGCCTCACGACGCCATTCGTCATTCCATTTATCGATGACTCCAACGGCCTCATCACGCTCGTACGAGTAGGGCATCCATCGCTGAATGTCGGGATCGCTATAGCCGGCTACGACGACTGATGCGTCATCAACCGTCCAAGGACGGAGCAAAAGTTCTTCGTTGATATCGATGAAGGGTTGATCGCGGCTGTTGATCGAACCGGGCGCGAGGACCGGTGGAATGAGGCGAGGCACCCCGCCATTATGTCGGACGTCGCGCTGTCGCTCAGGACTAAGGAGATGTCGTTGTGGTTGTTGTTGTACTGGTGGTCGTCGTCGTTGTCGAAGTCGAGGTCGACGGTGCGGGATACGTGGCAATGAGCGAGCCATCGCCGATCGACATCTCGGTGAGCGAGCCTGTCGCCGCAGCGGGAGTTTGACTGTTGGCGCCAGAGCGACTGGCTACCCAGAGATTGTTGCCCGACACCGCGAAGGCGGAGAGCAGACTGAAGTAGTACGGGCCGTTGGTGTTGCACATGTACCAGTCTGGCGCCGGAGCAGTGGCCGGTACCTTGGTCACCATGGGGCTCGTCCCATAGGGCGTGGCGATGTAGACACTGCCGGCCGCGCCAATTACCACCGACGGGTCCCAGAAGCCGTAGTCGCCGTCGGTGTCGTTCACGGTTGCCACGACCGTTCCGTTCGCCGCGTTGATCTCCGTCGCGGCGGCGCTCGCGCTGTCGGCGACCCAGACCCGCCCGTCCTCAACCGCGATACCGTCGGGCGCGTCCAGGCCTTGCTGGGCGATCACGTGAACGAGGCGACCGCTCGCGATGTTCACTTCGGTGACTGAGTTGTCACCTTTGTCGGCGACGAAGACGTCTTGGCCGGATACGGTGAAGGCGGCGGGCTGGTCAAAGACGTACCGAGAGCCCGAAATGTTTCGAAGAAGCGCTCCGTTGTGTGCGTCGAACTCGCTGATCGATCCGACGCCATTTCCCTCGTTGAGGACGAGGACTCGTGCTCCGGATACGGTTATGGCGATCGGCTTCTTCAAGTGATATTCGGTGCCAAAGACGATGCGCACGAGTTTGCGGGTGCTGGCTTGGATCTCGCTGACCGAGCCAATCGAGTTCGCCACGAAAATGTCGGATCCGTTGCTGGCGATGGCCATCGGATGATCGATGCCATAGGGGCCCGACGTCAGTGACGCCATCCAGTCGCCGTTTGCGGGGTTGATCTCCGATACTGAATTTCCGTCTTCATTGGCCACCCATAAGTGACCGGCGCCAAAGGCGAGACCGGAGGGGGCGTCGAATTCGTGCCCCGACGTCAAACTCGCGGCTCCGACGGTTGTCGGAATAATCCAGGCGCATGTCGCGACGGCCACGATGACGGCGAGCCAGCCAGCGACGCGTCCGGTACCAGTGCGGGGGTGCATGAGGGTGATTCTATGGTTTGAGGCTCCGAGTTTCTAGTGAGCCCAGGAAAACACGCCTAGTTATGGCTGATTCAGCTCGGACACGTTGTCGACGTGCCGGTCACGGGCTTTCCTGCTTGCTCGGCGAGCGCCGCCTCGATAACGCACTTCATAATTGGTCCGGCGATGATGGCCCCCGTACGGCTGTAACCCTGGAAGGGAACGCTCACCGCTACGGCAATCGTGGGGTCGGTCGCCGGAGCGAAAGCAATCATCCAGTCGTCAGTGTCGTTGGTGAGATCGTTGCCCACCTGCGCGGTGCCGGTCTTCGCGGCGACATCAAGGGACGCCGGAAAGACGCCGTATGCCGTACCGGACGTAACTACCTTCACCATCAAGGGCACGATCTGCGCCGCCTGACTCTTGGTGAGCGGGTCCTTCCACACTGAATCTTTGTAGCGTTGGATGATCGCGCCGTCCGGACCGGTGATGGTGGACATCAAATGCGGCGTCATAATCTTTCCGCCGTCCGCGATAGCGGCGGCGGTCAGGGCGTCTTCCAATGCAGTGGTGCTGACGTCTTCTTGGCCTATGGCCGAGTACGCGAGGAAAGGTGGATTGGCGGCGAGAGTGGACTCTTTCGGAAAGAATGACGCTACGACGCCGGGAAGATCGAGCGGGGGGATCTCGTTGTAGCCAAAGTCGTTGGCCGTCGCCGTCAGGTCTTGGGCACCCAGCGCAAGACCAAGGAGCGCGTATCCGGGGTCACACGATTCCGGGAGCATTTCTGCGACCGTTCCGCCACACTCCACGTCGCCGTCATTGTGAAGGACGGCGGTTGTGTCGGGAAGTTTCGTGGACGTCATCAAGGGGTAGCTCATTGTCATCAGCGATGGCTTGTACTTAACCAGACCCGCCGTCGTAATAACCTTGAACGTGGAACCCGGGAAAATTGTCTGTTGAGTCGCCACAAGACCCAGGGGCGGATAGCCTTCCGCGTCCTTCTTGTTGTCCTTGACCCATGCCGCACGTTGGACCGCGGCATAGATCGACGTAAATGGCGTGGGGCTAAACGTGGGATTTGAATACATCGCGAGAATCGCTCCGGTGCTCGGATCGAGTGCGACAACGGAACCGTCGCGCCCCATCATTTGCTCTTGAGCGACCTTTTGGAGTGCGGGTTCGACTGTGAGGTTGATCGAATCGGCAGCCTGAGTTGGCGCGAGCAGTTGTTCGAAACTCTGAGGGGGCTGCGAGTGCGCTTCGAGAACACTGTTGTACTGCGCCTCGAGCGCCCAGTTGCCTTGATTCGTTGACGTGAAGCCGACGATGTTCGAGAAGAGCTGACCTTCGGGGTAGATCCGACGCCACGGGTGGCTCGATTTCCCCGTCGGTACCGACTCCGCGAGGACGGTACCGTTGGCCGCCACAATTTCGCCGCGCTGGTACTGGTCGTTCGTCGAGTTGTTCCTCGGATTCAGTACCGACTTGTCGAGGGCTGAGGCGTGAAAGAACTGCACCCACGCCGACTGACCGACGATCGCCGCGAAGAGAATCATCATGACAATCGCGAGTCGCCATATTCGACGCGACACTAGATGCCCTCTCTGAATTGATGTGTGACCAGTTCACTCCGGCACGGCGCTGACTGTCCCACTAGCAGCGATGTTAATTGGCGTCCGGGGCTTTCAGTGGATCACGGCAGGTTTGAGCGGAAAACGCACATGCCATAATGGGTTGATGAACGTCCGGACACTCATTATCGACCCGGTCGTTTCTCAGTTGGCGCGCGCTGCGTCGCGCTCGTAGGGCGTTTGTGACTGACGCCGCGAGCAACGCCACCGCCGTCGTGCGCGCCGCGTTGTTGAAATTTGACCCGCAGAACGTTCTCACCGTCGTCGACTCACTGGACCTTCGCGCCAACGCCAAGGTCAGCCCCGTCGTCGGCGTACCCTTGCGCCAATTGCAACAGCGGCGCGACGTCGAAACCTTCGCGACCAATGCGCCAATGGCCGCGGTGCGCGGGCTCTTAGAAGTCATAGCGATGACCCCGCTCGAAAAGGTCATCGAACTTCTCGGCGAGCACGCCGAACACCCCACGTACGAGCAACTCAGCGCGGCGATCGATCAGTATCTTGCGTCGGGCGCATCGATCGACGACGCCGTGAGCGTACTCGCCTACGCCATTGGCGATGCGTTTCCTGCTGCCGCGCACTGCCGACGACTTCTGGCCGAGCGCGAGGAGTTCGCCCTTCCGGAACTGCCCGAGGCGCAAGCGCCCACGGTTCTCGCCGCTCCTCGCGAGGTCAGTCCCGAAATTCGCGAGCAACGCAAACACCGTCGCGAAGAAGAGAAGCGTCGAAAGAAGATCGCCACACCGCCGCGAGCACCGCGCAGCGCCAAGCCCAAGAACTCTGCGCCACCGCGGCCCAGTTCGAACGCGTCGCCGGTGGTGGCGAGCGCGCCGGAGCCACGACGTCGCGTGTTACTGACTCCCCTCGAAGAATCACGGTTCAACGCCGATCACCCACTCGTCGGTTCCATCGTCGTGGTCGAGGTTCCCTTTGACGCTCTCGACTCGGTACAACCTGACGTCACCGCCAAAGAGCGTCCGGCACTGGTCGTTGCGGCGTCGAGCGAAGAGTTGCTTGTTCGCCCGCTCTATTCCAACGCGTCACCCACGCGGGCCATCTTCGCGCCCTGGCGCCGCGTCGGACTCGATCACGTCTCTTACGTCGACGACGTGCGTGTTGCGGTCGCGCACGGGGCAGAGCCCGTTCGACCGCTCGGCCAGCTGACGACGGCCGAATGGAACGCCCTGTTTTAACGATTCTCCGCGCCCGTTGATCCGGTGGTGAGTGTTGGGTGATCCGTGTCAGGTTTCGAACGACTGGGCCAGTGCATGATCAGTGTGACGACGCCCGCCGCAGCCAGAGCGAGACCGGCCAATTGCACTCCCACCGAACCACTGTGCGACTCCTGACCGAGGAGAAGTCGTTCGTCGGTAGTGCGAACGAGCCCCCAGACGATCATGCCGATCGACGTAATGAATCCGGTCGCATTCTTCAGTCGGGTGCGCTCCAGCGCTATAAGGACGAGCCAGAGGATCCCGTCTTCGCACCCTTGGATGAGGGGAACCGGGACGCGTTTGCCAACTTGACCCGCGTAGTGCAGACCGAACCATTGGTGCGTGAGGTGCCCTCCGCCATCCACCATGAACTGAGGACCGAGAAAACGTCCGAGCGCCCAACCCGCAATTAGAGCGGGCACGAGAGCGTCCGTGAAATACGTGAGCTGCGTCTCGGGCCAGAACCGTCGTTTCAAGAGAAGGCCGACCACCAAGGCGAGACCGATTCCGCCGAAACTCGCGAGGCCACCTTGCCAGACGGCGATCCAGCGACCCGGGTGGCCGTCGTAATAGCTCCAGTTGGTCGCGATGTTCGCGGCGCGTGCGCCGATTAGCCCACTGACCAGTACCCAAAGCGTCCAGCGTCCAAAGGGCTCGACGGGAATGCCCTTGCCGCGTAGGCGATGGCGGGCGTACACGTAAGCGACGTAGGCCGCGATGGCGAGGCCGAAGCCATACGTATGGAAGACCAGCGGGCCAAGGTGGAACGATGTGGGAAAGCCCGACACCCTAACGCGGTCGGCCGAGTCCGACGAAGCCTCCGTAGAGCCGGATGGGCGTGATGTGCACGACTTGGCCGGTCTCGGGGGCTTCGATCATCTCACCATGGCCGACGTACATCGCGACGTGCTCATCGCCGCCGGGTCCGTAGAAAAGAAGGTCGCCAGGCTCGATGTCGTAGAGCGGCACACGTTCCGTGTCTTCGTACATGGCGCCCGAGTAGTGCGGGAAGTCGATGCCCGCTGCCTCGTAGGCGAGCATGATGAGTCCCGAGCAATCGACGCCAGAGAAACTGGCGCCGCCCCAGACATACGGAACGCCCAAATACTTCTCAGCGGTCAGGATGGCAATGTTGGCGGCCGAATCGGGCGGCGGCGCGGGGAAGTTACCGGACGGAGCGCTGTTCAAGGTGCTCGACGACGCGGCCTCCGCCGCCGCTTCGGCTTCGCTCACGAAGGTCGCGATCTGTCCTTTGACTTGTTTCAAACTGTTGTTGAGCTGAGCCTGAATGACGTTGCCCTTATTCAAGGAGTGCGCCGCGGCGCGAGTCAACGAGCGCGCGTTGCGGTCTTCGGCGTCGAGTTTGCCGCGATCTTCGGCCAACTTGATCCGGTCAGTCTTCAGATTGGAAATCGTGTTGCTGATGTTGCCCGCGGCCAACTGGGAGTACACGGTGGCGGCGCCCGCCTTGGAGGCGTTCTTCGTGAAGAGGGGATTGTCGCCCTCGTTCGCGCCGTTGGTGACGTACGCGAACACGACGTCCGCGCGGAGTTGCCGCTGGCCTTTGTTCTCGTTCGCTTCGATGTTGGCGACGATGGCCTTGGTGTCAGCGATCTGATTGTTGTACTTGTGGAGTTTGATGAGAGCCTCGTCGTACTTCTGGCCGAGCAAGGCGACTTCACCGTTCATGTGATTGATCTGTCGCAGAAGGATATTGGCCTTCGCACGCTCGTTCGAAAGATTGGACGCGCCCGCGGGAGTCGAGGCCACCACGAGGCCCATCGAGAGTGCGCTGAGCGCGATGGCGGCGACCGCGCAGCGGATCCGCTTCACTTCCCCTGCGGGACGTGTCGACAGCACCAAGTGCTCGACGTCAGTCACCGAACCAGGCTAGTTGAATCACGTGAGTGAGCCACAGTGACACGCATTTGGTCACCGTAATGTTCCTGATCAACGTGTCCATGTCGAATCGCTTTCGTTTGCGAAGTTCTGTCGAATTCGAAGCGTAAGTGACGGCGCGCGTAGGCTCGCGACATGTCTCAGCGATCTAGAAACCTTCCTCGCCGTTCGTGTCTTTCCACGCCGGGCTCATCCGACCGCTTTCTCGCGAAGGCCCCTACGTCGACGGCGGATTTTTCGTTTCTCGACCTTGAGGACTCCGTAGCGCCGAAGGAAAAAGTCGGAGCTCGCGCAAAAGTCATCAATGCGATTCGCACGCTTGATTGGGACGAGCGCGTGTTGTGCGTTCGCGTCAACGCGTGGGATACCCGTTGGACCTACGGCGACGTCATTGAAGTCGTCGGCGGGGCCGGTGAGCGACTCGACGAGGTCATGCTGCCAAAGGTGCGCCGCGCGTCGGACGTGGTCGCGCTCGATCTGCTCTTGAGCCAAGTCGAGGCGAACGCGGGCTTGCCGATCGGCCATATCGGCATCGAGGCGCAGATCGAAACGGCAGAAGGCCTGATCAACGTGGAAGAAATCTGCGCCGCGTCGCCGCGCCTCGAGTCCATCGTCTTTGGGCCCGCGGACTTTGCCGCGTCCATTGGCATGCCGGTCACGACCATCGACGACACCATCCACGATGCTCCGTCGAACCCTTTCAGCTACGTCTTCGCGAAGATCCTGATGGCCGGACGGGCCAATGGATTGCACGTCATTGACGGACCATTTCTGAAAGTACGCGACCTCGACGCGCTACGTCGGGCGGCGTCGATCAGTGCGTTCTACGGCTTCGACGGCAAGTGGGCGCTTACGCCCGATCAGGCCATTGTGTTGAACGATGTCTATTCGCCGAGCCAGGAACTCTTCGACAAGTCCTACGACATTCTCGACGCGTACCGTGTCGCTACCGAGGAGAACTTGACGGGCGCCGTGATGTTCGGTGACGAGATGATCGACGAAGCGTCGGCGAAGATTGCCAATTCTTTCGTGGCCCGCGGAGTGCGCGCCGGAATGAAGCGTTCGTCCTAAGACTCGCCGAGGGAATCGAGCAGACGACGCGCGATCACCTTCAAGCACAGCGTTTCGTCGGCTCCCTCGAAGATGGAGAGCACCCGCGCGTCGACGTAGTAACGACTGACCGCGTACTCCTCGGCGTATCCCATGCCGCCGTGTATTTGCATGGCCTCGCGGGTTACCCACTCGGCGGCGCGACAGACGTAGGCCTTCGCCATTGACGCTTCGAGAGAGCCGTCGCCGCGACCCATCTGTCGTGCGACGGCGAGTGAGAATTGGCGAGCGCACTGGATGATGGCCGCCATGGTGGCGAGCTTCGTGCGCGTGAGTTCGAAGTTGATGATCGCTTCGCCAAAGACCACGCGGTTTCGCGCGTATTCGAGGGCCGCGTCGTAGGCAGCCTGCATGACGCCGATCGCCCGCGCCGCAGTTTGAATGCGCCCGTTCTCGAAGCCGGCCATTTGAAAGTAGAAGCCTTTGCCCAGACCCTCGTCGCCGCCCACGAGGTGATCGTCGCTCACGAACCACTGATCGAAGCTCAGCTCGTACGAGTGCATTCCGCGATAGCCAATAGTGTCGATCGGTCGGCCCTCGAGACGCCCGCCTCCGGGTGTCTCTTGCGAGAAGACAAATCCGTGGCCGTCGCCGCGGGGCTTTTCGACGAGAAACAGTGAGAGCCCGCGGTGGGCGAGGGATCGGTCGGGGTCCGTACGCGCGAGCAGCACCAACACTTCGGCTCGCGCCGCGAACGTGCACCAGGTCTTCGTACCGTTGAGAAGCCAGCCGCCCTCCGTTCGCGTTGCACTCGTTGTCACGCCGGCGACGTCCGAGCCGAAGTCTGGCTCGGTGACCGCAATGGCGCACAGCGTCTCGGCGCTCGCGAGTCGCGGAAGCCAGGTATGGCGTTGTTCGTCGGTGCCTCCACGAAGGAGCGCTCGCGTCATGATCTCCGGTCGAGTAATCAGTGATCCTCCGATGCCGAGTGAACCCCATGAGAGTTCTTCCGTGGCGACGACCATCCCCACGTACTCGGACTCTCCACCGGTCGAAAAACCGCCGAACGCTTCGGGGATCGACAGCCCGAA
The DNA here is from genome assembly GCA_049790955.1 of Acidimicrobiales bacterium. Lineage (GTDB taxonomy): Bacteria > Actinomycetota > Acidimicrobiia > Acidimicrobiales > RAAP-2 > RAAP-2. The sequence continues at coordinate 1,684 of JBAQZL010000122.1, read as the reverse complement.
ACCGCCAAGTTCGTTCAGCCCTTCGATGATGGACTCGGGAATATCGTCGTTGGCGCGATGCACGTGTTCGGCGTGGGGACGCACCTTTTCCTCCGCGAAGCGATGAAAGATGGAGGCGACCATCGCAAAATCCTCGTCAAGGTGACGATCTCCAGGTGTCTCGGCGAGCGTCGACAAGAACGAAGGGTCGCGGTACATCGACACGAAGGCCTCGAACGGCGTGAACCAATCGGTCTCCACTCCCCACAGAGACTCACGCCCGACCGCTCTGCTGGCGAGGTCGCTGAGAGTCATCGCCAAAAAGGCCGCGACCAACTGTGCTTCGTCGTTACCGTGTCGGGCGTAGTCGAGACACGAGCGCGCCGCGGCGAGTCCGCTCGCCGCGTGCGAGAGGTCGTAGGCGAGAGTTTGATTGGCGTCGATCCCGCCGCGCACGCGTAACTCGCGTAGTGCTCCGTTGAGGACAGCCTCGCCTTGGACGATGAGCTGTTCGGCGACGTCAACGTCAAGGGCGGGTGCGGACATAGGAAAAATGTACTGGCTTGAATAGGGCATACAGAAAACCCGTGATTACATGCACCGTGAAATGGCTCACAACGATCTTTTTGTCCGGTCCGAATAGGCTGTCCCTCGTGAACGTAACCATGCTCCTCGCCGATTCTGCCCAAGTTGCTGATGGCAAGCTCTACATCTTGGGTGGTGGTTGGTCGGTCGTCGGACCCGACCCCATGCCTATGGCGGTAGCGGTCAAGGTGAGCGTTGATTCGCACGAATTCAACGTCCCGCACCACTGGGAGCTCTTTCTTGAGGACGCCGATGGCCAGCAGGTCGGCTTTGAGGCGCCCGACGGCCCCCACTTCATTGAAGTGCGTGGCGACTTCTCTGCCTCAACGCCGCCGGATCTTCCCGCCGGTACGCCGGTGGAAGTTCCTATCGCGGTCAACTTTGGGCCTATTCCGCTCGTCGACAACTCGCGCTACACCTGGCGCGTGGTGATCGACGGCGAAACGTTGCCGGGGGCGCTGGTGTCGTTCACCACTCGCCAGGCCCGCGTCGAAGTGGACGAGCAGCCCGAAGGCTCATGACCACGTACGACCGTCCCTTCGGGCGCTACCTCGAGGACTTTTCGGTAGGCGACGTCTATAAACACTGGCCGGGTAAGACGATCACCGAGGCTGACGATCATCTGTTCTGCATGATCACCATGAACCACCATCCATTGCACACGAACGCCTGGTTCGCAGAGCACGAGACCGTTCACCATAGGAATGTCGTCGTTGGCAACCTCGTGTACTCGCTGGTCCTTGGAATGAGTGTCCCCGATGTCTCGGGGGCGGCGATCGCGAACCTCGAAGTCGAGTCGCTCATTCATCGAAATCCCACGTTCCATGGCGACACGATTTACGCAGAAACTCGTGTGTTGGACGTCTCGCCGTCGAGTTCCAAGCCGGACCGCGGAATCGTGACGGTGGAGACCAAAGGCTTCAAGCAAGATGGTCTCGAAGTGTGCTACTTCCGACGCAAAGTCATGGTCTGGAAGAGTGAGTTCGCTCCTCAGCGTCAACGCCCGTACGGTGACGACGTCTGGGCCTAGCGACGTCGTCGCTTTTCGCCGCGCACTTCGCCGAGTTGCGCCGTCGATGCGTCGAGAGTTGCCCTGGCTGAACGACCCGGGACCCTGGGC
>JBAQZL010000121.1:0-29590 GCA_049790955.1 Acidimicrobiales bacterium | reverse complement strand
GTCCTCGCTCACTGTGGGCACGCTCGTGGCGCGCGTTGGGCTCGTGAGTGGCGTCAAGCTCGTCGAACAGTTCATGACTCTTGAAGCGATTGCCCCTGGTCGGGTGATTGCCGCGCTCGGCACGGGCGACGATCTTTCCAAGGACGAGCACGACGCCTACGGCCTCAACTACCCGAGCGCGAACGAACGTCGACGCCTCTTGAGCGACGCGGTGATGGCCCTCGCGCCTGTGATGGACGTCTGGTGTGGCGCGGGGTCGCCGCCCACTAACGCCGTGGCGCGCGAGCACGGTGTCGCGCTGAATCTCTGGGGGGTTCCCGCGAAGATGGTGCGCGACGAAGCAGCGAACGGACCCGTCACTTGGGCCGGTCCACTCGGTCGCGAGGCGACAACGACCTTGAGTGCGCTCGAAGACGCCGGAGCGACGTGGGCGGTAGTCAGCGTCCCCGCGCCCCTGGACGAACTCAAAGAGTGGCGTCGCTCTCACTGACTCACTACGGTTTATAGATGGAGTTCCGCCGCGTCACAGGCCTGCCGCCCTACGTCTTTGCGCAGATCAACGGTCTGAAGGCCGATGCGCGCTCGCACGGGCGCGACGTCATCGACTTTGGATTCGGTAATCCGGACCTACCGAGCCCGGACGTCGCGGTCGAGAAACTCGCCGAAGCCGCGCACAATCCGAAGAACCATCGCTACAGCGCCAGTCGCGGAATTCCTAACCTGCGCCTGGCCATTGCCAATCGCTACAAACTGCTCTTTGACGTCGACCTTGATCCAGAGACCGACGTCGTCACGACGATCGGGGCGAAAGAGGGCTTCACCCATTTGATGTGGGTGCTTCTAGGCCCTGGTGACAGCGCCATCGTGCCGAGTCCGAGTTACCCGATTCACCTGGCCGGTCCGGGTTTCGCCGGGGCCAACGTGATCACCGTGCCGATCCTCGATCCCGGCGTCAGTACCAACGACCCCGGTGACGACTTCTTCAGTGGACTGCTCGCGGCGTGGGAGTCGGCCGTCGTCAAGCCGCGCGTCATCGTCGTGTCGTTCCCGCACAATCCGACGAGCGCGTGCGTGGACCTCGCCTTCATGGAGCGCTTGGTGGCATTCGCGCTCGAGCGTGAGGTGGTCATCTGTCACGACTTCGCCTACGCCGATCTCGGCTTCGACGGGTATCGTCCGCCCTCGATCCTCCAAGTGCCCCGCGCGAAGGAGTGCTGCGTCGAGCTCTACACGCTGACGAAGTCCTTCTCCATGGCCGGCTGGCGAGTGGGCTTTGTCGTCGGGAATCCCGAGATCGTGGCGGCTCTCACGAAACTGAAGAGTTATCTCGACTACGGCACGTTCCAACCGGTGCAGATCGCCGCGATCGTCGCCATGAACGAAGCCCAGGAGTACCCCGAACAGCTGCGCGTCATCTACCAGTCGCGGCGCGACACACTCATCGAAGGACTGCACCGCGTGGGCTGGGACGTGGTGAAACCGCGAGGATCGATGTTCATATGGGCGCCGATCCCCGAACCGTATCGAGAGATGAACTCACTGGAGTTCGCAAAGTTTCTGATTGAAGAGGCCGACGTCGCGACGAGCCCCGGCGTGGGCTTCGGTGAAGGAGGCGACGGCCACGTGCGCTTCGCGCTGATCGAAAACGAACTACGAACGCACCAAGCGGTGCGCAACTTGAAGCGCGCCCTCACCAAGCTCGGTTAGGGCAGTCCCGCCCCGGGAACGGGGACCGCAGCAACCTCGATACGCCCGCTGCGTTTGTCGGCGATCTCGAAGCGGTCACTGGTGGGGGCCGTCATGATGTAGAGCGAGCGACGATCGTCTCCGCCGAGCATGCACGCGTAGGAGGTCTGGCCGGTTTCGACCATCGCCGTGATCTCGCCGCCTTCGCGCACTCGAAGGCAGTTCGGGGCGATGGCATTCGCGAGCCAAATCTGGCCCTCGGCGTCGAGGCACATGCCGTCGGTGTAGACCAACTCCATCTGCGCCCAGACCCGACGGTTCGACAGCGTTCCGTCTGGCGCGATATCGAACGCGGTCAAGCGACACGACAGCGTCTCGCCGACGATGAGCGTCGTGCCGTCGGGCGTGATCACGGTGCCGTTGGGAAAATCCATGTCGGGCATCACTTGGAGAACGTCACCATCAGGAGAAATCACGACGAGGTTCGTCGTGGGTGGACGATTCACCAGCATGGCCGCGGCTCCCTCATCGCGCAGCATGACGTCGAGGTCGAAACCGAAGTTGCCGACGTAGCTGACGCCGCTGGCCGACGTGATCATGTCGTTGGCCCAAAATCCGCAGTAGGCAGAGATGTCACAAAACAGCGAGGACTCACCGTCGTGAAAACGAAGGACGTGGTGGTCGAGCATGGACACGCAGAGCAGATCGCCGTCGGGTAACCACCCCAGTCCCGAGGGTTGGCCCTCAACCACGTGCTCGAGGCGCTCTTCGCCCTCGGTGTCCATGGAATAGACGCCGCGGCGATAGAAGTCCGAGTACCACAGTCGTCCGTCGTGCCAGCGCGGATCCTCGCCAAACGCGAGTCCTTCGCGCACGACGCGCGCCGTCAATGTCTCCATGTTCCCCCCCGATTGATCTTGAACTAATCAAGCACGTTCGAGCGCGCGACGCCACGATGAGTAGCCGAGGTCGACGAAGAGTGGCTCGTCGGGACTGAAGTGCGCGCTCGCGCGCCACAGGTCGCTCAGTTCGTCGAGCGAGTGCCAGACGCCGATCTCGAGACCGGCAATGCTGGCTGCTCCACGCGCGGTTGCTTCGAGTGTTGCACTGCGCAGCACCTCAACGCGCGAGTTCGTCGCCTGAAGGCCCAAGAGCAGATCCATGGCCGCGGCTCCACCGTCGCATCGCAGTTCGCGCACGTCGACGCCGCCGTCGCGAAAGGCGTCAGTCATCGCCCGTACCTGATACGCGAGAGCTTCCACGAGTGCGCGCGCGATCTGTCCACGTCCGACGCCGTAGCTGAGTCCCGTGATCGCGCCGCGCGCGTCCGCGCGCCAGAACGGCGAGCCGAGACCGGTGAAGGCGGGCACGAACTGCGCGCCCGCCGAGTCGGGAACGGACGTGGCGAGCGCTTCGAGTTCTTGTGACGCAGCGATGACCCCGAGGTCACGCAACCACTGCACCGCGGCACCCGCTACGAAGGCCGAACCTTCGAGCACGTAGGACGTGGGGCCGAAGGCTCCGAGGTCCCAGGCGACCGACGTCACGAGTCCGTCGACGACACTTGGCACTGTGTTTCCGGCGTTCGCGAGGACGAAGGCACCCGTGCCGTAGGTGGCTTTCACCATGCCGGGGTCGAAGCAGGCTTGCCCGAAGAGGGCCGCTTGCTGATCGCCCAGTACGCCAGTAATCGGCACGCCCGCGAGAGATTCCACGACGTCGGCGCTGACCGTTCCGAAGTGAGTCGAGGATGGTCGAATGGAGGCGAGCATGGACGAGTCGACGCCAAAGAGTGAGAGCATCTCTGGTGACCAATCCAGCGTGACCAGATCCATCAATGAGGTGCGCGAGGCGTTGGACGGCTCGGTGAGAAAGACTCCGCCCTCGGTGCCACCCGTGAGGATCCACAGCAACCACGTGTCGACGGTGGCGAAGCTTGGCCTGGTGGCGCCGTCCGCGATGCCGTGATCGAGCATCCATCTCATCTTGGTCGCCGAAAAATAGGAGTCGAGGACGAGGCCGGTGCTCGCGCGCACGGCCGGTCCGTGACCGTCACGTTCGAGACCTTGACAGAGATCGGCGGTTCGTCGGTCTTGCCAGACGATGGCGCGCTGCAGGGGAGCACCCGAATCGCGGTCAAAGGCGACCGTTGTTTCTCGTTGGTTGGTTACTCCCAGGGCCGCTACCTGGTGACCCGCGTGGGCCGCCCGGGAGCCGACCTCAGAGAGAGTAGAAATGGCGAGTTGGGCGATCTCGAGGGGGTCATGTTCGACCTCGCCGGGGGAGGGGAAATACTGGCTAAGTTCACGGTAGGACTCGTCAACGACCTCGAGATTCGCGTCAAAAGCCACCGTGCGCACTCCGCTGGTGCCGGCATCGAGGGCGAGGATGAGCTGCACCCGGGTCACGCTAGTGAGCAAAGGGTGCTCCAGAGTGGGGCGAGCGCTGAAGATAGAAGAATTGTTAAAAAGTCTTCAAAGAAGTAGTTGACACCGTGTAATTACAGTGCTGTAATGACACAGCATCTTGCGACGAGAAGTGGGCTAACCACTACATCTTGTGGCCTAGGGGGCTCAAGGGCGGTAAACTTGATACCTCGACTCCACGTCGCCGGACGCGATTTCTGTGTCGGTACTGGAAAAGAAAAGAGAGAGAAATGGCCATCGCACCTCAGCGACTCGGTATTGGAATCCGTCGTTACTTCACCACCGAGGACCGTCATCCCTATGACGAAGTTGTCTGGGACCGTCGTGAGGCGCGCATCTCAAACTTTCGCGATGGCACCGTTGCTTTCGAGCAGTTGGACGTCGAAGTGCCCTCGACGTGGTCGTTCAACGCGACGAACATCCTCGCCCAGAAGTACTTCCGCGGCACCCTCGGTACACCCGAGCGTGAGACCTCGCTGAAGCAGGTCGTTGACCGCATCGCCGACACGATCACCTCCTGGGGCATTGACGGTGACTACTTCGTCGACGAAGAAGAGGCCGAAGTCTTCCGCGCCGAATTGAAGCACCTCCTCATTACACAAAAGGCCGCCTTCAACTCACCCGTGTGGTTCAACATTGGGGTGAAGGACGTTCCCCAACAGGCCAGCGCCTGTTTCATTCTCGCGGTCCAAGACTCCATGCGTTCCATTCTCAACTGGTACACCGAAGAGGGGATCATCTTCAAGGGTGGATCGGGCGCGGGCGTGAACCTCTCCAAGATCCGCTCGAGCGCCGAGGCCCTCGAAGGCGGCGGCACGGCCAGTGGTCCTGTGTCGTTCATGCGCGGCGCGGACGCGTCGGCCGGCACCATCAAGTCCGGCGGCAAGACACGTCGCGCGGCGAAGATGGTCATCCTCGACGCGAACCACCCCGACATCGAAGAGTTCATCTGGTGCAAGGCGCACGAGGAGAAGAAGGCGCGCGCGCTACGCGACGCGGGCTTCGATATGGACCTCGATGGTCGTGACATCAACTCGATTCAGTACCAGAACGCCAACAACTCCGTGCGAGTCTCCGACGAGTTCATGGAGGCCGTCCTCTCCGACGCCGACTGGAACCTCACCGCGCGCCACGGCAACGCCACGGTGCGTACCGTGAAGGCCCGTGACCTCTGGCGTCAGATGGCCCGCGCCGCCTGGGAGTGCGCCGACCCCGGTCTGCAGTTCGACTCGACGATCAACAAGTGGCACACGTCCTCCAACACCGACCGCATCAACGGCTCGAACCCGTGTTCGGAGTACATGCACATTGACAACTCGGCGTGCAACCTCGCGAGTATCAACTTGATGAAGTTCCTCGATGACGACGGGGGCTTCAACGTCGACTCCTTCAAGGCCGCCGTGGAAGTTATGTTCAGCGCGCAGGAGATCCTTGTCGGTGCGGCGGACTACCCGACCGTGAAGATCGGCGAGAACTCGCTCAAGTTTCGCCAGCTCGGCCTCGGCTACGCCAACATCGGGGCGCTCCTCATGGCCTCGGGTCTCGCCTACGACTCCGACGCTGGTCGCGCCTGGGCCGCGGCGATCACCGCACTCATGACGGGTCACGCGTACGCCACGAGCGCGCGCACGGCCGGACGCATGGGGCCCCACGAAGGATTCGCCGAGAACGCGGAGCCGATGATCAATGTGTTGCGGATGCACCGCGACGCGTCGTATCAGATCGACGAGAAGCTCGCGCCCGCCAACATCCTCCAAGCCGCCCAGGGCGCGTGGGAAGAGGCCGTCGATCTCGGCACGCGACACGGCGTACGCAACGCCCAGGCCACGGTGCTCGCTCCGACTGGCACCATTGGGCTGTTGATGGACTGTGACACCACAGGCATCGAGCCCGACCTCGGACTCGTGAAGTTCAAGAAGCTCGTCGGCGGCGGCAACATGGCCATCGTGAACCAGACCGTGCCGCGTGCGCTTCGGGTGCTTGGCTACTCCGTTGACGAAGTGGAGGCGATCGTTGGCTACATCGACGAGCACAAGACCATCGTCGGCGCTCCGGCGCTGAAGGCCGAGCACCTGCCGGTCTTCGCCTGCTCGATGGGCGACAACACGATCCACTATTCCGGACACGTGCGCATGATGGGTGCGGTGCAGCCGTTCATCTCGGGTGCGATCTCGAAGACGGTGAACATGCCCGAAGACGCGACCATCGAGGACGTTGAGAACCTGCACCTCGATGCGTGGCGCCTCGGCATCAAGGCCGTCGCCATCTACCGCGACAACTGCAAGGTGGGTCAGCCCCTCTCCACGGCAACGAAGGGTGGCGTGGGTCAGAGCGCGCCCGACGAGGTTGTCGTGGACGTCGACGCCACCGAGGTCCTCGATCTCTACGCCCGCATCAGTCGCTTGGAAGCTGCCCTCGAGCACGCCCGCGATGAGGGAGCGCACGTCTTGGTGGGGGCTCTGCGCGAGCGTCTTCCACGTCGTCGTCGTTCCTCGACTTTCGCGTTCCGTGTTGCGGACTGCGAAGGTTACGTCACGGTCGGTGAGTACGAAGACGGTCGTCCCGGTGAGGTCTTCATCAAGGTCGCCAAGCAGGGTTCGACGTTGGCTGGCATCATGGACGCCTTCTCCATCTCGATCAGCCTCGGCCTGCAGCACGGTGTGCCGCTCGAGACGTACGTGAAGAAGTACGCCAACATGAAGTTTGAACCGTCGGGCATGACCGACGACCCCGATCTTCGTATTGCGACGTCGCTCGTTGACTACATCTTCCGTCGTCTGGCGCTCGACTACTTAAGCCCCACCCAGCGCGAGGAGCTCGGAGTTCTCTCCACCAGTGAGCGGCTCCAGCCCACGTTGCCCGAGATCGCCGAGCAGGCGACCCCGACATATAACTTGCCGGTCCAGCAGTCTTTGATCGAACTCAACGACAAGCCAGTTGTCAACGAACCGCAGTTGCTCAGTCGGGCCGTGCAGCGCGACGCGCCCATGTGTTACCAGTGCGGCAACTCCATGCAGCGCGCCGGCTCGTGCTACGTGTGCTCGAGCTGTGGTGCCACGAGCGGCTGCTCGTAAGACCGAGCTGCGACGCTATTCAGAGCCTTTGATGTTGTGAGGTGTGGCGGGACCGCCGAAGCGGCCCCGCCACACGCGCACCTTCGCAAGGGGGGGAACGAAAGTGCGATTTTATTGAGACGTCAGAACCGGTAATCAGCTCCGACCGAAACGCAGATGTCAAGGTCCTGACCGCAGATCGTCTGACCGAACCCATTGGTGTCAGCGATGTTTCGAGTGGTTTGCAGCGAACCGTTCACCAGTCCGGTGACGGTGCCCACGCTGTAGCCGTTTGAGCTCGGAACGCTGGCACCGGTGAGCAGGCAGTTGCCTTCACTGTCGCAGCCGACGCCGTAGACGTTCTCCGTACCGAGCACCACCTGTGTCGTGGCGACCGCGCCGTCAACGAAGGTACTTTCAATGCCCTGTTCGACGTCGTTCTCACCGACCGCGACGCAGTAGTTCACACTCGTGCAGTCGATGCCGTTCACGTACCACGCGTTGCCGTTGTCAGAGATGGTGACGGGTGTACCCGGAATACCGTTCGTAATCGGAACGATCGACGGGTAGTAGTTGACAAAGCCCACGGCGAAGCACTCGGTCGTGGTCGGACACGAGATGGCGTTCAGCCACTCACCGACGCCTTGACCCGGTTCTACTTCGTTCACGGGACCCGACTGGCCGTTGGTGATCGTCATCACGGCGTCGGCGTCGTTGTTGTTGTCGTAGCCGACCGCGTAGCAGATACTTGAGGTCGTGCAGTCAATTCCATAGAGGCCGATGAAGGCCGGTTGGGGAGTGACGGAGTTCACTCGACCGTTGCGAATCGAGACGAGGACACCTTCGTCGTCGTTCGACGGGGCGAGGCCCACCGAGTAGCACTGCGTCGACGTCGTACAGCTCACCGATTCGAGCGCGGACGTGTTGGGCACTGCTTGAGTACTCCCGCCCAGAGTGAAGTCGCCCTGGCCGGCCGCGTTCTCGCCGACGGTGATCGACGAGTTCGACTGACTTTGACCAGACTGACCGAGCTGGAACGGCGGGTTGGAGAAGATGCCACCCCCGGACGACGTTGGTATCTGAGCAATACCGTTCTCCGCGATGGTTTGGTCGCCGAATCCACCGACCGACGTCACGTTGTTGGGCCCATTCAACGAGGTCGTGAGGACCGCACCGTTTGAGCTGTCTGGGGCGGTCAACCCGATCGGACGGCCCGAGACCAGCGCGTTGCCGAGGTCGCCGTTAGCGGGGTTCGCGGCGTCACCCAAGTAGGAGAGGCCGTAGGCCTGCTCGATCGAGCGAAGCACGCCGGCCGTGTTGATGGGTGTCTTGTTCGATCCCATGCCTGCAGTATGCGCCGAGACCACCACCATCGGAATCTGACCGCCCTCGAAGCCGGGCGTTGCGGATCGGTCGTTGTAGCCGGAGTCAAAGAGGATCACGATCTGACCACCCTGGTGATACCAGGTCGAGTTCATGATCTGAGGAAGCTCGTTGTTCAGCCAGCTGTCGCCGGACTGCATCGTGCCGTTGTCGCCGCCGCTGTTCACGAGGTCGGGAACCACCCACTGGAAATCCGCCGCGTTGGACGAGTTGAGATTGGAGTTGAGATCACTGAAGCTCGAGATGTTCTTGCACAGTGATGAGAAGTCTGTGAAGTACCGAAAGGCGTTGTGCCAGTACGGGTAGTTGCCGCCCCCGTCACTCTGGTCACAGCCAGAGGCGTCACCTTGGTAGTACGCGTTCCAGGTGAGTCCGGCGTTTGCAATCTGGTTGACGAGCGTCGGGCCCGCAAAGTCGCTGCACCCTGGATCGGTGATGTCACAGTCGTTGCCCGCGGTGCCCCAGTCCGAGCCCGAGAGCAGCTCTAAGTAGTTCGGCAGGCTGGGGTACGTCCAGCCGTACGCCTGGGTGAAGTTCGCGTACTCGTGAGAGAGCTCATTGAGATACGGCATCTGGGGTGAACCGACGAACTGGCTGTAGTCCGTGTTCTCCATCATGATTGTCATGATGTGCGGAGCCGTCGCCGTGCGGTTCGGCGACGCCGTTGCGCTGGTTGACGCGAGGCTCGTAAGTCCAAGCAGGCTGATCGCCGAAGCGACAGCCCCTAAGGCCAAGCGGTGCGTCGTCCGCCGCCGTTTCATCAGTCGTATCATCTTGTACCTTTCGAAGGGTTTTTGATCGCGGGACGCGACCGCCGCCAGGGTAACGAGTCTTGGTTTCGTAAAGGTGACGATCAAGACAATGTGCGGAAGAGTCTTTCGGTCACTTTGGTGACGTCGTGTTGAGAGTTCAATCGGCGCATTCTTGGAGCGAGGAGAGTTCGCCAGAGTTAACGTTGGTCACGTGACGACGACGTTGCACGGGCCCGGAGGATCTCCACGCGGCGACTTGACATCTATCTAGAAGTATGGGGCCCAAGTACCGTCCTCGTCTACGACGGGGACTGCGGGTTCTGCACTACTGCGGCCAGTTGGGCTGCCCGGAGCTTTCGCCATGGAGAGCGGGCCGAAGCGTGGCAGTTCCTCGGCTCGGCACTTCTCGAACAGCACCGGCTGAGTCTTGATGACGTGCATGAGGCCGCATGGTGGGTCGATGGACACGGGCTGCGCGAGCGCGGACACCGGGCAGTCGGTAAGGCGCTGCTGGCGGGCGGCGGTCTTCGCGGGGTCATCGGCTGGCTCGCCCTCACGCCCCCGACGAACTGGGTTGCGGCAGGGGTCTATCGGTTAGTCGTTCGTTGGCGCTATCGGCTTCCGGGAGGGACACCGGCCTGCAAGGTGGGTCCATAGACCTATGAGTCGTCGATTCCTGGAAGTTTTCATGTAAGCCACTTGCAGGAACTTGCGACCCAAGATAACATACAACCAAATGGTTGTAGATCTGATATCCGACGAGCGGGTGGATCGCCTCTTTCAGGCACTCGCGGACTCAACGCGTCGCGACATTCTCCTGCGGTCAATCTCCCATGAGCAGTCGGTGTCTTCGCTGGCCGCTCACTATGACATGAGCTTTGCCGCAGTGCAGAAGCACGTCGCGGTGCTCGAAAGAGCGGAACTGATATCCAAAGAGCGCCGTGGCCGTGAACAGATCGTGCGCGGCCACGAGCCCACCGTTCGCACGGCGCTTCGCCTGCTGGAAGCGTACGAAGAGCTGTGGGTACAGCGAGCAACCCACATGGCCGAGATTCTCGAAAAGAAAGGAGTCACCTCATGACGGTGATCAGTGGAACAAAGGATGTAACCGATCTGACTTTGGTTTTCGTGGCGCAGTTCGACGCCGCACCCGAACGGGTCTGGGAACTGTGGGAGAACCCACGCCAGCTCGAAAAGTGGTGGGGGCCGCCCACGTATCCCGCCACGTTCGTTCGCCACGACTTTGTTGTTGGTGGAGAATCTCGGTACTTCATGACCGGTCCCGCAGGAGACAAGTCCCGTGGCTGGTGGCGGATCGAGGCTATCGACAAGCCACATCGACTGGACTTTGCGAACGGTCTCGCGGGCGATGACGGAGAACCGATGGCGGACATCGAGCCCATGGCCGCCTCCGCCACATTCGAGGCGCACGAAGGGGGCACTCAAATGACCGTGGTGTCGCGTTTCGTGGACAGCGCGCAGATGGAAAAGCTCATCGATATGGGCATGGAAGAAGGCATGGCCCAAGCCTTGGGGCAGATCGACGCCCTGCTGTAACTCGGAACCTCCTTCGAGCAGGTCGCTCAGTTGACATCGACTAAACCGGAAGTGATGCACAACTATCGGGCGAAATCGGACACAGGGTGAGACGCACGTGAGCAAGGTCGATGGTGGTATCTCAGCGGAGCTACGTCCCGTGATGATGAACGGCCTCGGTCTCGCACCCGCCGGCGCCAATGTTGTGATGCAACTTTCACGCCTACCCGTTGGACACGGCGTCGCCAAGAGTCGCGTCGAAGGGGGAGCGTTGACGCGTCACCCCATCAAACGCACCCGGACAACGCTCGGCTACATCGTGGCGTCGCTGTTTGGCGATGACGAGCTTCGAGACTTCGTGAGGCGCGAGGTCAATCGCCAACACCGCGACGTGCACTCCCTCGACGGTGACGCGGTCGCCTACGACGCCTTCGACCCCGAACTGCAGCGCTGGGTGGCGGCGTGCATGTATCGCGGCGCACTCGACGCGATCACGCTGATAGATGGTTCTCTCTCACCCGGGCGGCTCGCCGAGGTTTATCAACACTGCTCGCGATTCGCGACCACGTTGCAGGTTTCGCCCGAACTCTGGCCGGAAAGTCCCGCCGCGTTTGACGATTACTGGCGTAACGCACTGGAACACGTGGCGATGGACGAGACCACGCGCGCCTATCTCCGCGGCTTTGTCCGCCTCACTTTTCTGCCGCGAGCGCTGAGCGTTGGACTTGGTCCCCTGCACGAGTTCATCACCGCGGGTTTCCTTCCGGAGCCGTTTCGAAGCGAACTGGGTCTCACGTGGGACGAGCGCCGCCAAAGGCGCTTTCACGCGCTGTGTCGCATCTCGGTGGCGACGCACCGAATCCTTCCTCGCGTCGCACGTGAGTTTCCGCTCAACCTTGTCTGGTGGGATACTCAGCGCCGGTTTCGACGCGGGCGGTCGTTCGTCTAGACGAGAGCGGTGGGGTTCGGCCCGATGTACGTCGACGAGCCATAGCCCAAGATCGGGACGAAAATCACGCTGAGTATCCAGAGTCCGATACCGAATCCGGTCGTCTTCGCGAACGCTTTCGCCAGATCCAACGACAGGATCAGCATCACGACGACGCTCACGACGGGGATAAACAACAGCACCACCCACCACCCGGGACGGCCCACGACCTTGCACCACAGATAGATGTTGTAGATCGGAATGATGGCACCCCATCCCGGAACTCCAGCCTTCTCCAAGATTCGCCAGAAGGCGGCCACGTAGAAAATGATCAGGGCGATCACCACTAGAAAGAGGATCAAAAACGCTACTGCCGAACCTGCCGCCACCGCTGAGCCAAACATGCCGTCTCCCTTGACTCCGCCCACCATATCGCGAGAATGGGCGTTTATCAGGGATTTTGGTGCGTCAAACTGGTAAGGAGATTATTTCCGTTGGTTGTAGCGAACCTGGCACGTGGCGCCGTCGGGATTGGTGATGGTGAAGGTGAACACACCGTTACGTGAATGAGCGTGCGCCGTCACGCGCACGGTCAACGACGTGCCGCGGTCACGTACGACCGTCGCCACGGTGCCGAGGTGGCTCGCGACGTGGGGCTGACCGTAGAAGTGTGAACCGTCGATGGTGACGTCGACCGTTCGTCCGGCGACGACGTACCCAACAACGCGAGTTGCGGTGGGAGCCGCCGGTGGCGGGGGAGGCGTGGCGTCGACGCTCAAGGTGAACGTGAACTTGCCCATGTCACCGGTCGTGTCGCTCACCGTTCCCGAGGCCGTGTACGTGCCGACGGCGAGTTTCGCGCTCGTCGTCACGAGGCCCGACGAGCTGACGAGAACATTCGGAGTGCCGCTCGTCTGCACGTAGGTGATGGCCCCAAGGTTGGCGCCGACGTCGAGCTGCTGGCTGAAGGTGGCCGAGTCGCTGGTGGTGACCGTCCCCGCGGTCGGCGTTCGTTGGACGAGCGCGCCGACAGTGACGGTCAACTTGAACACGCCGGTGTTGCCGGCCGGGTCAGACTCGGTTCCCGTCGCGCTGTACGTGCCCGCTGCCAATTGGCCACTCGTCGTGACGACGCCGGCTGGGGACACCACGAGGTTGGGGGTTCCCGTCGTTTGGACGTAGGTGACCGCCCCCTCGCTACCCGTGACTGCGAGCTGCTGGGTGAAGGCCTTCGACCCGCTCACTTTCACGGTTGCCGTTGCCGGAGAGCTCTGGATCAAGACGCCGACGTCGAGGGTCAGCGTGAAGGTCCCGGCGTTCCCCGCGGCGTCCACCGTGGTGCCAGTGGCGCTGTACGTTCCGGTCGCGAGCGCGCCACTCGTTGTCACGAGGCCCGTCGGAGAGACGACGAGATCGGGCGTGCCCGCCGTTTGGGTATAGGTCACGGTGCCGGCGTTGTTGGTGGTGACGAGCTGGTCGCTGAAGGTAGCCGAGGCCCCGACGGCGACCGACGTGGTCACCGGCGTACTCAAGAGACCGCAGAGATAGTCACCGTCGTATCCCTGGGAGGGGTACTGGATCATGCCGACCCGCCCTCCCGTGAATGACGTCGACGAACAGGCCGCCTCGGCGGCGGTCAAGGAGGCGAATCCGGGGATCCAGACGGGTATTGACGCAAAGGTCGTGCCCGATCCGCCGGTGATCTCTGACCACATATTGGGGGTGGAATAGATGCCCAGCGTTTTCACGCCGATGTTGGTGAACGAGGCGACCATTCCCTCGAGCATGGCGAGGTCGTTGGCCTCGGTCGCGGCCCGGCGACCAAGTTCGATGGTCTCCCAGGCGTTTCCGGTTTCCACGTCCAGCCACCACGGCGCCGTCATGGCGTCGGTAGAGGGCGACGTGGAGCCGTCGACGCTTTCGGAGTTGACCGCGTTCTCAAAAGCAGTACGAGCGGCGTTCCAGCCGTAGTCGTACGAGCAGGGCACCGAGTTCGCGTCCCCGCAGACGTCGGGGCTTTGCTGACCCTTGGGCCAGCCCACCGAGCTCGTCCCGCCATTCCCGGTATTGGCGTAGAAGCCAGCGACAGTGTTGGTGGCGCCCGTCGCCCACGCGAGCTCGCGCGCGAGGCAGTTGTTGATCGTGAGGGGGGAGCCGTTGTTGACCCCCACGATGCCGAATCCCGGAGAGACCGGCAGTGGGCTCGCGCACTGAGGGAAGCTGATATCGAAGCCGGTGGAGGTGGCGGGCACGGTATGCGCCGCGGCCGCCGACACGCCGACGTTCGCCGCTAGCACCAGAACTGAGAGAGCTAGGGCGGCGAAACACTTGGTTGGGGGGACCCTTCGCACGCAGTTTCAATGCTAGGACCGGGCCCGCGGTCGGTTTCTGGCAGGCGTCTTACAAACTCGTGAGACTCGGGTTTTCTACCAGCCGCCGGGGTCGCAACCGGTCTGATCAGGAACCCAACCTCCTGTTACGCGCATTCCGATGACAATTTGCGCGTCTTCGCCCGCGCGCCCGGCAACGGGGGCGTAGCGGGTGCCTCCGTACTCATCCCAGGTGCCATTTTGAAATCCGATGCCCGAATAGCTCGGGCCCACCATCGACCAGTTGCCGTCCACTTCACAGATCGCCACCCGCTGCCACTCGGCGCGCAGAGTCACCACACCGACGCCGCGCGAACGGGCGTCGGAGACCAGTGCGTGGATCTCGCTGAGGGCGATCTGGCTCATTACGTGGCGACTCACCGGGGCGGGCGGCGGCGTGGGCTTCGGCTTCGCCCTCGTGACCGCACCCGCCGGAGCGTTGAACGCCGGGCTGGTGAGGAGGGCCAGAGGGGTGGCTAACGCCACGAGCAAGGCGAACATAACTCTTCGCACAGCTTTCTTCTCCTTGTTCTGCACCACGGCCGCACTCCAACAAAACAATTCGCTGGCGTAACGCCCGAGCTCGGTGGGTTATATGTAGACCCCCCACCAAGGGGCACAGTCGTCGGTCACCGGTTCCACAGCTCTGTGGGGCGACATATGGAGCAGTCGATGCTGCCGGATGAAAGCCTAACCGTGGAGGCCCTTTTTTTGTGCCCTCGACGGCCGAGTTATCCACAGGCTGAAACTATAAGTCCTGATAAATGGCTATGGGGCCGAGAATAATTTAATTACGGAAACGCCGATTTTGGGCCAGTTTTTAGCCCAAAAGTGCCCCTAGACGGGTCTCGTACTGATCAGTAGGCTGGCGCGGATATTCGCCACAGAAGTGCGAAAGTGAGGCTGACGTGAAGGCCATAGTCTTCGTCGATACTCGAGACGTTCGCGTGCAGGACGTGCCTGATGCCGAGATCGAAGAGCCTTCCGACGTCGTCGTGCGCGTCACTTCGAGCGCGATCTGTGGCACGGACCTTCACATGTACGACGGTCGCACCGGGGCGACGCCCGGCCTCGTCTTAGGACACGAACCTCTCGGCGTTATCGAGAGCGTGGGTTCCGCGGTCACGATGGTAAAGATGGGAGACAGGGTGGTCATTCCCACTCACCTCTACTGCGGGGTCTGCGTGAACTGTGCTCGGGGCCTCTCCGCGGCGTGCCTTCGCGTGCGGCCCGGCTCGTTTGGCGCGGCCTACGGATATGCCGGCATGGGTCCCTATCGCGGGGCTCAGGCGGAACTGTTGCGCGTCCCCTTTGCCGACGCCAACTGCATTGTGGTGCCTGGCGAAGCGGGCGACGAGCGCGAAGACGATTTTGTCCTCCTGGCTGACGCCTTCGTGACCGGGTGGCACGCCACGGTCCTGGCCCAGGTGAGCGCGGGGGCGAGCGTTGCCGTCTTTGGTGCAGGAACAATAGGGCTTCTCGCGGCCTACAGCTCACGTCTCAAGGGCGCCGAAGAGGTCTACGTCGTCGACCGAGTGCCGGCCCGACTCGACAAGGCCGGAGAGATCGGCGCCATTCCTATTGACGACCGGGTGGGAGATCCGGTTGAACAGATCAAAGAGCATCGCCGCGCTCGCGGACTCCCTCCGGGAGAATCGCCGATGGACGGTGTGGAGATCGGCATTGACGCCGTGGGCTTTCAGGCCTACGACCGTTCGTCGCCGGGCACGGAAAACCCGCGCCAGGTCATCTCCGATTTGGCGCGACTGGTGAACCCCACCGGGCATCTCGGAATCGTCGGCGTCTATCCCGAAAAAGATCAGCACCCCGCGCCCGAAGGTTCTGAGGACGGGCACCTCACCGTACCGTGGGCCACGTTGTTCGCCAAAGGCGTGTCGGTGAACTTCGGGCGTACCCACGATCGGCGGTACACGGTGCTCTTGCGCGATCTCGTACTGTCTGGGCGAGCCCGTCCCGGTGTGATCGTGACCCATCACGGTGGGCTCGACGACGCGCCCGGTTTCTTTCGCGCATTTGACGAACGCGCTGACGGCGTCATAAAAGCGGTGCTGCAACCCTAAGGTCGCTAACTCGACCCCGACGTCCACCCCTCACTCGAGTTCGAGGCGTGGCGAGACCACCACGTTGCGCCAAGTGTGATGGCCGTCGCCAGAGCGAGCGGACACCAGGTGTAGGTCGTCACGGCAAGGGCGCCACCCCCAACGGCGCCCACCAGGAGGGCAACGACGGCGATGACTCGCACCGAGAAGTCAGCGCTGCGCGACGAGCCGAGGGCGGCGTCGGAGGCGAGTCCCGTGAGGGTCGTTGTTACGACCGCGGACGTGAGCCCGGGGACATTGGCGGCCCGCGCGAGAGCGGACTTGGCGCCCATCCCGAGGGCCAGGGCGACCAAGAGAGCAAAACGCAGATCGGCGTCCGGATGGTCCCGGATCGCGTAGATCACCGTCACGATGACGAGATCGCTCAGTTGCACCACGCAGGCGGCGTGGGCAATACGTCCTCGATGTGTGGTGCGATTCAGCAAGACCCGCGCGCTCGTCGCCGCACCCAGCAGGAAACTGACGAGAACGAGAAATGGAGCAGTGAATGAAAACCCGCGCGCCCCCACGAGAGCCAGCCCAATGAAGATGACGTTCCCCGTGACGTTGGCCACGAAGACATGGTCAATGCGAAGAATGCTCGTCGCGTCAACATCCCCCGCGACCAGCGTGAGCAGGATCAAAATGCCCGCGAGCGGCCCGTGTCGTTTGTCGCGGACGAGACTCGCCCACAGTTGATTCCGAGTCATTGGTTGTGCCGCACGGCGCCTCCGTTCAGTCCCCGATTCTTCACTTTCGTCACCTCGTTATCAACTCGAGAATTCGTGGCCGTGACGACGACGAACCGTCACGAGCGCGGCGACTATAGGTGTGATATATATTCGACGTCTATTTTCACGAAAAAGAGGTCGTCTTACTGCGGGGCTTATCGCGAGAGCGATGGGACGTGGACGTATCTGAGTCCGGCGGTGGGCGTCTTGGAGCCAACGAGGGACGGAGGGGTCCATGGCAGCATTTGAATGGAATAAGTTGACGACAACGGACAAGGTAATTTCGGTGACGGCATTAATTGCTCTCATTGGTTTGTTCTTGCCGTGGTACGGCTTTAGCTCGCCGCTGTACAGCGCGTCGGTGAGTGGATTCAGCACCAGCTACGGCTGGCTGGGAGCTCTCCTTATTGTCGCCGCGGGCGTGTATCTCGTGTTGCTACGTTCGGGTTCGAACATGCCCAAGACCTCGTACGGTCCCGGCGTTCTCGTGTTGGGAGCGTCGGCGCTCGGAGCGCTGATAGTGATCATTCGCTGGCTCACGGTGCCCAAAGGCAGCTACTCCGGACTGAGCTCTTTTACCTACGGACCTCGCATTGGCATGTACATCGTGCTCATCGCCGGCGTGGTACAGACCTTCTTCGCGCTGCGGCTTTTCCGCAGTACCGGCGAGGCCGTACCCTGGGCCAATAAGTCCTCCAGCTGACGGCACCACGGCCGACCGACGTGTGTCGGAACGGCGTGACGCGAGTGGGGACTCTCAACCGGTCCCCGTTCATCGCTACGTCGGGATAGATCTCGCCACCGAGGCCAAGCGCACCGGTGTTGTCATCGTTGAGATAGAGGGATCGACGGCGGTCGCTGCGCTACCCGGCGAAGGTTTTGTGGCCGACGACCGCGGGCTGGTCGAGGTTATTGATCGATCGACCGCGGTGGGCCTCGACTCGCCGCTGGGCTGGCCCGACGACTTCGTCTCCGCGGTGACGGCCCATCGTCAGAGTGCGCGCTGGCCGACGTTCGAACATCGCAGCACCGACAAGATTCGTGAGAGTTTGCGCCATCGCAAGACCGACCTCTTCGTGCGATCGCTGGACCTCGGATCGACGCCACTGTCGGTTTCGTCGGACTTGATCGGCGTCGTGGCCATGCGCGGCGCGTGGTTGCAGTCGGCCTGGGCGCAAAAGTGGGGACGACTCGAACCACGCGACGGTAGCGGTCGACTCGTCGAGACCTATCCCGCGGCCGCGCTACGCGCGTGGGGACTGCTCGCGCGCCGCGGCGTTCGCTACAAGGGCGGGGGAGTTGGTGAGCTGCGCGAAGGTCAGCGCTCGGAACGCGCCCGAATTATGCGCGAAATCGAAGAGCAGACCCACTCCTGGCTGCGCGTACCTGAGGCGCTGCGTATTGAGGCCGAGGCTTCCGATCACACCCTTGACGCGTTCATCTGCGCTCTGGTCGCTCTCGCCGCGCGAGCGAAGGTCACGCACCCGATGCCCGAAGAGTCGCGCGAGGCCGCGTTACGAGAAGGATGGATCCACGTGCCGAACGACGCTCTGTCATCACTCGGCGATTGTTTGCCCGACGGTTAGGACCGCTCGTCGAGCGACGCGTCGCGCGGAGAACGATCTCGTTAGGTCGCGACTCTGCGGCCGTCGGCGCTTGCGCTGATGTGACGGCGAAGGTTCATCATCATGAGACCACCGACGAGTGCCGTGATTCCCGTGCCGAGGGGCCACCAGTTGCCCAGATGGATGGAGAAGTAGAGGGCCGTGATGGCTGGCGCCAATGAGCTCGAGATGCCCCAGGACAGACCGGCGGCCGCGTTGTAACGCCCGCGCAGATGCTCGGGTGCGATGTCGTTCACGATCGCGGAACCGACGGGTTGCAGCATGGTCTCGCCAATGGCGAAGACGACCATCGCGAGACAGATCATCGGGACTGACGCTGCGGCGGGCAACTGCAATGTCGATTCCAGAATGATCCAGAACAGGAACCAGAAGCCCGCGACAATTCCCATCACCCGCGTACGACTCTTGCCCTCGATGCGATTGAGAACCCAGAGTTGCGCCAGCACAATGGTCGTGGTGTTGAAGAAGAAAATGACACCGATCGTGTGCACCGACAGCTTCAAATTGTTCACGACGAACAGACTGAGGCCCGCGTCCAGCGAACCGTACCCGCCGACCATCAAGAACACCGAGGCGACGACGTAGCGAATCATGCGCGTGTCGCGCACGACGTCGCGCCACCCCTGGGCGCTCTTCTCGGGGTCGTCGTGGTGCTCCGTGACGGGACCGCCGTGTCGGCGAAGAGTCAAGTAAGACAGACCCGCGAGCAAGGTCACACCGGCGTTGAAGATATAGAGCGCGACGAACGTGTCGGGCCTGCGCAAGTCCACCACGCTCGCCGAAATGAGCGCACCGAAACCGATGCCCAGGTTGACCAACATGAAGTTGACGCCGAAGGCGCGCTGGCGATGTTCGGGCGATACCAGGCGGCTGAGCATGGTCGAGGTCGGCCCCCAGCCCGCGCCCCCAAAGACGGCGATCAACAGCGCGGCGAGTACAGCCTGTTCGTGCGTATGTGCGAAGGCCCAAAAGACTAGGGCGATGGCGTCGGCCCCGTAGGCGAACAAGATGACCGGGAGTGGGCCGAGCCGGTCGGTCATAGTGCCCCACAGTGGCGCGCTGGCGAGTCCGACTACCGCCGAGAGCGCGAGCAGCAACGTCGCGAAGCTCGTCGAGAATCCGCGCACGTTGTGCAGGTAGATGACGAACAACGACAACGTGAGTCCGTTGCCGATGCACGCGATGAACGTGCACGTGTAAAAACGGCGTAAGGGGCCCCGTATCGACGACCGAAAATCGATTGGAACGAGAGCTTCGAGGAGTTTCACAGGGCTACCAGGCTACATGAGTGCTCTTGTGCGACCGATCACATGAGTAACAAAGAGCCATGACGTTGAACGTTAGGGTGGAGGTGTTACACAACGCGTGAATGGAGAGGCGCCACGACGTGAGCACTCGAGTGGCCAAGAGCCGAGTTGATTTGTTGGAGGAGATTACTCCCGATGTGGAGCGCCTCTTCAACCGGCATATGGAGGCGCCTCGCCTCTGGTATCCGCACGAACAGATCAACTGGGGTGAGGGCGAGAACTTTGGCGAACACCCGTGGTCGCCGAACGATTACCCGCTGGGCGATGGCGTGCGCAGTTCAATCTACGTCAACTTGTTGACCGAAGACAACCTGCCCTATTACACCGACAGCATCCTGGAACACTCGCCGCGAGGACATCCCATTCGCGAGTGGACGTGCCAGTGGACCATGGAAGAAAACCGCCACGCCATGGTCATGCGCGACTGGGTCCACATCAGTCGCTGCATCAACCCGACTCTGCTCGAAGACGGACGGCGCGTGCAGATGCAAAAGGGCGAAGTGCCGCACCCAGCCACCTTCGCCGAACTTATTGCCTACGTGTCGTTCCAAGAGCGCGCCACGCAGATTGCGCACCGCAACACCGGGGCGAAGTTGCCCAAGGACGACAAGATCGGTCGCAACGTCCTCGCGTTGATCGCTGGCGACGAGACCAAGCACTACCTCTTCTATCGTGACCTCACGCTCGCAGCGTTCGCGATTGACCCGTCGGCGATGATGATCGCGGTCTCGAAGCAAGTGAGCACCTTCGCGATGCCGGGCACCGGCATTCCTTCCTTCACGCGACACGCGGTGCGAATCGCCAAAGAGGGGATCTACGGACTCGGTCAGTATCTGGGCGATGTCTTGACGCCGGTCCTGAGTCTCTGGGATATCGAGCACCTGAAGGGTCTCACCAAAGAGGCCGAACTGGCGCGTATCGATCTCGTCAACGTGAAGGCCAAGATCGCCGAGTCAGTTGACCGTATGGCCCACAAGGCGTCGATGATAAAAAAGACGCCGATCAGCGTACGCTGATAGCGTCACTACTCCTTGGTGTTGGCTACTTTGCGGATGTAGTCCTCGAAGGTCTTTTGGTCTAATTGCGCCGCTTGT
Organism: Acidimicrobiales bacterium; assembly: GCA_049790955.1. Lineage (GTDB taxonomy): Bacteria > Actinomycetota > Acidimicrobiia > Acidimicrobiales > RAAP-2 > RAAP-2. The sequence continues at coordinate 8,601 of JBAQZL010000121.1, read as the reverse complement.
ACTCCTCTCTCGTGCATTGATCCGCCACGCACCAGGACGTAGATCAAGCACCCGAGAAGCGGGAATACCAGCATGAAGACAATCCAGAGAGCCTTGCCGGGTCCACTGAGATCGTGGCTGCGAAAAATGTCGAACATGATGTGAAAGACCAAGATGATCCAAAAGAGGAAAATCACAAAATAGAGCGTGGAGACGAATACGTCTAATAGGGGATAACTTGACGCCAGCATGGTGAGTCCTTTCCGTGGGCTACGTGCAGTGTAGGTTTTTACGAATTGAGTGCGTGGCGTAAAGAGCCCGCACGACGCCGGCGATCTGGCAGTGTTGAGTGGTGACCAGGCCAGCAGATATCCGACTACACGGGGGTAGCTAGTGCGCAGTTATCAAGAAGCGATGGCGGAAGTCTCGGCCCCTGGTCAACCGTTCGAAGTCGTGAGCGCAGAACGCAACGGCGTGACTCAACGTGTCTTCAAGAACTCTCCACAGACGGTTCGCCAGTTCTTCGATTTAGCGCGAGGAGTGGAGTCGACCTTTCTCGTCTACGAGGACGAGGAGTGGACCTTTCGCCAGGTCATGGACGAAGTGGACGCCTTGGGTTACGCGCTCGCGCACCACTACGGCGTGAAAAAGGGCGACCGAGTCGGTATCGCCATGCGCAACTACCCCGAGTGGGTCATCTCGTTCGCGGCGATCCTTTCCATCGGAGCGGTATCGGTATCTCTGAACGCCTGGTGGACCGAGGACGAACTCGACTTCGCCATCAATGACTCGGAACTCACGGTTCTCATCGCGGACGCGGAACGAGTGCGCCGAGCGCTTCGACCGTGTGAGCGTGTCGGAGCTCGACTTCTCGGCGTGCGCCTCAGCGACACCGAGACCTTTCCTGAGATGGTCGAACGCTGGTCCGACGTGGTGGTGAAGGGCGTAGAGATGCCCGGCGTCGAATTGGACGCGGACACCGACGCGACAATTTTGTACACCTCGGGCACCACCGGATTCCCGAAGGGTGCGGTCTCGACGCACGGGACCATCTGCCAGACCATCATGGCCTTCTCTTCGGGCGCTCAGGTTCAAGCGGCGCGGCGCGACGAACAAGAAGAAGGCAGCGGAATGGCTCCGTGTTTCATCTTGATCGTTCCGCTCTTTCACGTCACTGGCTGTATTCCCGTGATGATGTCGTGCTTCTCGTGGCACTTCAAACTCGTCATGATGTACCGCTGGGATCCCGAGCGGGCGTTGGAACTGATCGAGCGACACCGAGTGACCAACTTCGTGGGCGTGCCGACGCAGGCCTGGGACCTCATGGAGTCGCCGAGTTTCGCGAAGTACGACACGTCCTCGCTCAGCGCTGTCGGCGGGGGAGGTGCCCCCGCACCCTCCACTCTCGTGGCGCGCGTCGAGCACACGTTCTCACGCGGTCGTCCGAGCCTCGGCTACGGCATGACTGAGACAAACGCCTACGGGCCCCAGAACTTCGGTGAGGACTACGTCACTCATCCGACGTCCACCGGGCGTGTACCGACGATCGTCATGGACGTCGACGTGCGCGATGAGTCGGCGCGGCCGCTCCCCGTGGGCGAGAGTGGAGAGATTTGGATGAAGTCGCCGACGCTCATTCGCGGCTACTGGCGCCAACCCGAGGCGACGGCCGCCACGATCGTGGATGGTTGGCTGCGCACGGGAGACCTCGGACACGTCAGCGCCGAGGGCTTTCTCTTCGTCGAGGACCGCGCAAAAGACATGATCATTCGCGCGGGCGAGAATGTGTATTCCGCCCAGGTGGAGTCCGCCATTTACGAGAATCCGGCGGTCTATGAGGCGGCGGTCTTTGGACTTAACCACGAACGCCTCGGTGAGGAAGTCGCGGCAGTCGTCATGGTGCGTGACGGGATGGATCTCACGACCGACGAGCTGCGCAGCTTTCTCTCAACGCGCCTCGCCGCCTTCATGATTCCCACGCAGGTTGCTTTCACTCACGTGCCGCTACCGCGAAACCCCGCCGGCAAACTGTTGAAGCGCGAGATGCCCGAGATCTACTTTTCGAGCGCGAGTTGAATCGCTCGAGCCGCGTACTCCGCCACGTTGACGCTGTCTAGCTCGTCCAATTTGAACCAGTGAACCTGATCGGTCGTACCGATCTCCTCGTCGCGCAACACTCCGCCGTCGAGGGACACGGTATAGAGGGCCCGCACCGTGTGGATACGGTCCCCGTTGGGTCGACGACGAATGTCGCTCGCGACGTGCAGCAGTACCGGATCCTTGATCGCGAGGCCGGTCTCTTCTTCGAACTCTCGTAGCAGCGTCTCTTCGGGCGACTCGCCGAAATTGATGCCGCCGCCGGGAAGCCACCACAGCGGCGGGACGATCTGAGGGCTACTCGAACGAACGAGCAGGACGCTCTCTTCGTGCACGAGGATGCCGTAGGCCCTCACGCTGGTGTGCTGTCTGCTCAACTGTGTTCGTCCTCACTCGCTGTATGGTTCGCCGGGGACGCCCCATGTAGAAATGTCGCTCGACATTCTTCGCTGCAGAAATAGTAGGTCACCCCGTCAGGACCGCCTGAGGTGATGTCGTCACCGCTGACGTGCATTGCGCACACCGGATCGATATGAACTGCCCCAGATTCCGGTTCGACCGGGCTTTCAGCCTGGAGTTTGTCGCGACAACCGACGGAGCAGAAGTAGTAGGTCGTGCCGTCGCGAACGACGGATGCTGGCGCGGAGTGCGGATCGACGGTCATTCCACAGACTGGGTCGGTGGCGCCAAAGTCGTCGACGCGGGCGCGGCGCGAGAGTTGCCAGACGCTCACGAGCACGACGAGTGCGAGGACGTTCAACACCAACGTGGCGCCGAGGGGGAACTGACCGGAAAGCACCCGAACATGGCGGCTACTTGGGACCAGGTGACTCACATGAAAGAGCGCGTTCACGAGAAGACCGGCGACGCTCGCAGTTGCCCACAACAGTGCGAAGAGTCGCCACGCGATACCGGTGCCGTAGTAGCGCCGGTAGATGACCAGAAGGGGCAACGTGACCAGATCGGCGAAGATGAATGCGACGACGCCACCGAACGCGACGCCGTGCCCCCAGAGCGCCGCGGCGAGAGGAACGTTGCCTACGGAGCAGACGAACGCCAACACCGCGACGAGAGGAGCGACGACCACGTTCTCGACGACCGTCCAGGCACCGTGCCCGTTGATGAATATGTGACTCCACCATGAAGGTGGCACGTGAACACTGAGAAACCCGGCGACCACAAAGCCAATGACGAGCTCTTTTCGCACCATCGTCAGATCGCCCATGGTGTAGCGCGCCGAGAGTCCTACGCGCTCGCGTCGAGACGTGGGCGTTGAAGAATCGCTCATTGCGGCGTCCTCGGCGACCGCATGGGCGAGACGCTCGACTCGGGCGCGACGAAAGAAGAGAGGCGTGAAGATGATGAGAAAGACCACCATCACGATCCCACCGATCAGTTGGGCGAGCACAAAGGGCCAGCCGAGCAACACGAACAGCACGACGCCGAGCTCGATGACGAGGTTCGTCGACGCCACCATGAAGATCACGGCGTTCGTCCACGAGGCACCGCGGGCGAAGAGCGCGCGCGACATGGCGCTCGCCGCGTAGCTGCACGACGACGACAACATTCCGAGCAGTGACGCCTTGGCGTGCGATACCGCCGAGTTCGTTCCCAACTCACGGCGAAGCGCGGCGCGAGGAAGCATTCCCTGCACCACGCCCGCCAGCGTGAAGCCGAGGACGAGTGGCCACCACGTCATCCACACCATGGCGAGCGACTCTTTGAATCCGGTGCCGACCCAGTGGAGCACGGTGTTCGTGGCGATCACGAGATTGACCGGCCGTGCGGACGCATTCTCGAAGGACCCGAGTGCGACGGGGTGGCGCCGCGAAGGTTTACAGCGGGTCTCATAGGCGGCCTCCTTCGCGACGCCACCCTACTGGTTGAGGTCACTTTCACCGTTAGAGTTGCACCCATGACCTCAGCCGACGAAGGGCGCGCGCTTCGCGGTGCAGCGTCCGTTGAGCCCTTGGGTGACGGGCGATACAGCGCGACACTCTCCACGTTCTATTCCGTCATGGGGCATCCCCACGGGGGATATCTGCAGTGCGTCGTCGCGAGCGCCGCGCTGGCCGAAGCGAGCGCGCAGGGCTCGACGCACATCCACGTCACGGCACTCACCACGAACTTCATCAACGCTCCCGCACTGGGCGCGGCCGAGTTACGCGTCGAACTCCGCAAGATCGGCCGCAGCGTGTCGTTCGTCTACGTCTCCATGTACCAAGGGGACGAGCTGAGACTGGAATCCCTGGTCACGCTCGGTACCCTACGCGACGAGTCGTCGGTTCGCTATCAGTCGGCGCCCGTCGTGAATCTGGCTCCGCTCGAGGCTTCACGCCAGTCGACCGGCAGTGATGACATCAACATCATGCGCGTTCTGGAGTTGCGACTCGATCCCGCGACCACGGGCTGGTGGGAAGGTCAACTTTCTTCGCTCGGCGAAGTACGCGGATGGTTGCGACTCGACGACGGAGAAGCGTCCTGGGACCCCTGGAGTCTTTTGTTCGCGGCGGACGCGTTGCCCCCGGCGACCATGCCGCTTGGCTCGTCGGGCTGGGTACCGACGTTACAACTCACGTCGTACATTCGCCGTGTTCCGAGGAGTGAGTGGTTACGCGCACGCCAGTGGGTGATCGCGATCGCGGACGGTTTTGTCGACGAACGTTGCGAACTCTTTGACGCGGAAGACCAACTCGTGGCGGCGTCGTCTCAGATTGCCATGGTTCGATTGCCCGGTGGTAACTAAGACCGTGCCAGACGGTCCGCGGGCCAACGACGACGGTTCGATTACCCTACGTTCGCGACTGACAATTCCGGCTGACGAGATCGAGCTTCGAGTGACGACCTCGGGAGGTCCCGGCGGCCAACACGCCAATCGGTCGCTGACTCGCGTTGTGGCGTCGTTTCGCGTCGAAGCGTCCGCTACCTTGAGCGACGCCGACAAGCAGCGAGTGCTGGACACGCTCGGCTCAGTCGTGCGTTCGAGCGCCAGTCGCTATCGCTCGCAGGGTCAAAACCGCACTGCCGCGCTCACTCAACTCGCGGAGAAGCTCGCGGTGGCTGTCACGCCGCGCACGCCGCGGCGAGCGACCAAGCCCACGAAGGGCGCAAAAGTTCGCCGCGTCGACGAGAAGAAAGCTCGCGGACGCTTGAAGGTGCAGCGACGACGTCCCGACGAGGAGTGAGTCAGATACTGAGTTGCCGCGACATCGCGTCGAGGGCTTTTTCGATTACTTCGTCAAGCACGAGGTCTTGCACTTCGCGAGGACCTTGGATCGGCGTCAAGGACGCGTAGCCTGCGGCGAGAAGAGCGCCGTCATCGTCAGCGTTTTCGTCGCTGACGTCACCTAACTCCGGACTCGCGGCACCGAGGCGCAGCGGCAGCTCGCCCTCTTCACTCAGCGCTTCGCCACCGGCTCTGGGACCGGCGGCCTTGATCAGACCGGCCGTGGAGATGTGACCGCGCCGCACGCCTTTCAGTTGGTGGATCGCCAAATTCGGAACGTTGAGGTTCAACAAGGTACGCGACGGAGCGTGAAAAAGTTCGTCGAGGACTTCAATCGCCACCAGAGCCGCCGTGTCGTAGTGGACATCTTCGCCCCACTGCACCGACACCGCGAGACCCGAGAGACCGAGCTGCGCCCCAGTGAGAACCGCGCCGACTGTGCCCGAGTGCAAGATGCTGCGCCCCACGTTGGCGCCGGCGTTGATGCCCGAAACAATGACGTCGGGCGTGAAGTCAAAACTTCCCAGTGCGCCGAGGATGGCGCACAGTGCGGGCGGCGCTTCGAGGCCGTAAGTGACAATCGACTCAGCCCCGGCAATGCGATGACGGCGGTACTTCACGGTCGGTCGTTCGAAGACGTCGCCCACGGCCGATGACATACCCGAGTAGTTGCGGTTCGGGGCCACGATGATGGCTTCACGCACCTCGTCCTCGGGGGTCGCGTCTATCCACTGGGCGACGCTTCGAGCCAAGACCGCCATACCGGGAGCCAAGACGCCATCGTCGTTCGTGAGGAGTAATCGCATGCCTTGACGTTAACTGTCGTAAGTTACCTAACAGTGAAAAGGACGGTTTAGCACTGATGTTGCCTTCAGGAGAACAGATTGCCATTGCGCACGGTGATCAACGTGCCGTGGTCACCGAGGTAGGCGCGACGCTGCGCACGTACGTCAAAGGAGGCGTGAGCGTCATTGAAGGCTTCGCCGGCGAAGAGGTGCCCTCCATGGCCCGCGGCCAACTTCTCTATCCGTGGCCCAACCGCATCGGTAGCGGAGAGTGGGAGTTCTCTGGCCGCGTCGCGCAGCCGCGTATCGACGACGTGGCCCACGCCACCGCCTCGCACGGTCTCGTACGCTGGCTTCCGTTTCGCATCGAAGCGGTAAATCAGAACCGCTGCGTGTTGTCGCTTCTCCTGCATCCCACTCCCGATTACCCCTTCGCCAGTGAGATTCAGGTCGCCTACCACCTCGGATCACTCGGTCTCACCGTCACGACGACGGTGACCAACCGTGACGGTGTGCCGCTGCCCTTTGGCGTCGGGTTTCACCCCTACCTCGCGGTCACCACGCCGACCATCGAGGGAGCGCTGCTTGAGATCCCGGCGAAGACCTACGTCGCGGTGGACGATCGCCAGTTGCCCACCGGTGAAATCCTGCCAGTGGCCGGACATTCTCTCGACTTTTCGACGCGTAAGTCGCTGAGCGGCCACGATCTCGACGTGACCTATACCGAGCTCATCCGCGACGACTCAGGACTAGCCGTCGCGACGCTCGAGGACTCTTTGGGCGGACTGATCGAGTTGAGCGTTGATCGAAACTTTCCGTATCTGCAGGTCTATACGGGTGACAAGAACGAAAAGGGGCGTCGGCGAACGTCGGTGGCCATTGAGCCGATGACCTGCCCGCCCGACGCACTGCGTAGTGGCAAGGATGTCGTCGTTCTCGAACCCGGTCAACACTGGGCGGGCTCGTGGCGACTGCGTCGGTCTCAACTATGAGCGTCGTCCTGGTCACGGGCTCGACGAGCGGTATCGGGCTCGCGACCGCGCGTCGCTTCGCCGAACGCGGCGACACGGTGGTATTCAACTCCGCCCACAGCGTCGAAGCGGGGGAGCACCTGGCCGAAATCACCGCCAACGCGCATTACGTCCAAGCGGACATCGCCCGGTCGGAGGACTGCGCACGACTCATATCCGACGTCCTTGCGCGCTGCGGTCGACTCGATGTACTGGTCAACAACGCCGGCACCACGAAGGTCATCGCACACCGGGACCTGGACGCCGCGAGCGTCGAAGTCTGGCGCGAGATCTTTGAGGTCAACGTCTTTGGCACGTGGCAACTGAGCGTGGCGGCGATGCCCGCTCTCCAGTCGAACAAGGGCTCCATTGTCAATGTCTCGTCCATTGCCGGACTGCGGCCCACGGGCTCGTCGATTCCGTACGCCGCGTCCAAGGCCGCGCTCAACCATATGACGACACTTCTCGCGAAGGTCGTTGGCCCGGAAGTTCGAGTAAATGCGGTCGCTCCTGGTCTCATCGACACACCGTGGACGCAAGATTGGGACGCCGTGCGAGGTTACGTGCAAAGCGTGGCGCCGCTACGTCGAAGTGGCACGCCCGACGATGTAGCCGACGTGATCGTCGCGCTCGCGAGTTCGTTGTACGTGACGGGTCAGGTGGTCGCGGTCGACGGAGGACTCACCCTCGCCACGTGACGTGGTGGGGGAACGGCGACACGCATTGCGTAACAGATCACTTTCGTCGCGGGTCGTATGAACAACCGATCGCGCAACCCGCGCTGGCGTACGCCGAGCAGGTCCTGGGCATAGGTGGGCAGCAGCGACCACGCGCTCAAGACCAAGAGTCGATAGACCGTTCGTTGAAGGCGACTCTTCATCACGCCGTAGGCAATGAAGTCACGCGCCGTCGCGCCGTCGGCGCTCAGTCGCAGTTCGCCGCGAAACGAGAGAAGCGCGGCGCGAAGTTCGCTGACGCTCTCGGGCGGAGTGAGCACGCCGAGCGTGCGCGCCAGCGGCGCCATTTCGGCCACATAGTGATCGGCCTCGGCGTTGCTGAGCTTGGTTGAACCAAACCGTTGATACGCACTGAGAAACATATAGATCTCCGCGCAGTGAACCCACAGCAGGAGATGGGGATCGTTGGCGTCGTAGGGCTGGCCGTCGTCGGCGAGGCCGTGCACGTATTGGTGGACCATCAGGACCCGGTCAATGGCCACTTGTGCTGATGCTTTCGTGCCGAAAGTGGTGGCCCCAATGAAGTTCGCGGTTTGCAGGACTCTCCCGAGCGGATCTTCCTGATAGCTCGAGTGCTCGGCGACGCCAGCCATCGCGTACGGGTGCAGCATCTGAAAGAACAGTGAGCCAACGCCACCGATCATCATGGAGGGAAGCTCGCGATGGACGAGTCGCGCCACGCCATGAACGTCTCCGTACGCTTCTTCGGGATCGTCACAGCGCGGCGGCGGTTCGTTCGTCAACCCGGCGGCGTGACGAATCGAAAG
>JBAQZL010000120.1:0-5530 GCA_049790955.1 Acidimicrobiales bacterium | reverse complement strand
ATCGCCGCCCTGATCAGTCACGGATTGACGATCTCCGTCACCACCCACGGAGCGGGTGTCGAGTTCTGGCGTTGGCACGTCTCGATTGGTGTGCGCACGTTCTGGCTCGCCGTCACCGCTCCCGGCGCGAAGGAAGCGATCTTCTTATCACTGTGGCTCTCACTCGCCGTCGCGGCCATCAATGCGGTGATGGGCGTGGCGATTGCCTGGGTGCTGGTGCGCGACAAGTTCTTCGGGAAAGGACTGCTCGAAGCCTCCATTGACTTACCCTTCGCGCTGCCCACCATTGTGGCGGGCGTGGTCCTGCTCGCCATCTACGGCGTCGATAGTCCCATACACGTCGACCTGTTCGAGACGTGGATGGGACTCATGCTGGCGTTGCTCTTTGTGACGCTGCCCTTTTCGGTGCGCGCCGTGCAGCCGGTCCTCGCCTCGCTCGATCTCGAGAGCGAGGCGGCCGCGCGCACGTTGGGCGCCGGGAGCGTGCGCACGTTCTTCACCGTGGTGTTGCCGTCGATCTGGCCGGCCGTGCTCGGTGGATTCGGACTGGCCTTCGCGCGAGCGATCGGAGAGTTCGGTTCCATCTCGCTCATCGCCGGAGGGCTCGGGCGCACGACGACCGCCTCGTACTACGTCTACAACTTGACCCAAGGGTTCCTCTGGACTGACGCCGCCGCGGTGTCGACTGCGCTGTTGGTTCTCAGTCTCGTCATCTTGGTCACCACCAACGTGCTGGCCCACCGCTACCAGCGACGGACCCTGTAATGGGCAAGGGACGTTGGGCGCTGCGCGGAGGGGTGATGCTGTATCTCGGCATTCTCATTGGGCTGCCCGTGGTCTTCATGGTCTATAAAGCCCTCGCGCACGGCTTTGGCCCGTTCTGGTCACAGATCACCCAACCCGGCGCCGTGACTGCTCTGAAGCTGTCGGTGGAGATCGCGGCCATTGCGGTACCGGTGAACACGATCGTCGGAGTGGGCGCCGCCATGTTGATCGCGCGACACAAGTTCTTCGGTAAGCGGGCCTTCGACACGGTCTTCGACATCCCCGTCGCCGTCTCACCGGTGATCTTGGGGGTAGCCCTCATCCTCGCCTACTCGCGCATTGGTTGGTTCGGCTCTCCTCTCTTGGCCCACGGCATCATGGTCCTTTTCTCTCCGCTCGGGTTGGTGCTCGCCACCATGGCCGTGTCACTGCCCTACGTGCTGCGCTCCATCGTGCCCGTGTTGCTCGAAGTCGGTACCGACCAAGAAGACGCCGCGCGCACCCTCGGCGCGGGCCGCTTTCGTACGTTCTTCAGCGTGACGTTGCCGGCCATCCGATGGGCCGTCGCCTATGGCGTGACACTGACGATCGCACGCACTCTCGGTGAGTTCGGGGCCGTTCTTGTGGTCTCGGGCAACATCTCCGGTCAGACTCAGACACTGCCTATCTACATCTACGACGACTGGGACCAGCGATTCGACACGCTGGGCTCGTACTCGGGGGCGTTGGTGCTCGCGCTGATCTCGATGGCCGTGTTGTTGGTCCTCGCAATGCTACGAAAGAGAGAGAGGAAACTTCGTGTCGATCTCGCTTAACAATCTCTCGAAGCGCTACGGCTCAACCCACGCGGTCGAGAACGTCAACGCCGAGATCACCCACGGTTCGCTGACGGCGATCCTCGGGCCGTCGGGCTCGGGCAAGTCGACGCTGCTGAAGCTGATCAGCGGTCTGGAGGCACCCGACGAGGGCCGGGTCATCATCGACGGCGAGGACGTCACCGACGTCGACCCGCGACATCGCGACATCGGATTCTGCTTTCAGAGCTACGCGCCGTTTCGTCACATGAACGTGGCGAGGAACGTGGGATTCGGTCTCAAGGTTCGTAAGCGTCCGGCTGCGGTCATCGACGCGCGCGTGAAGGAGCTGCTGGCCCTGGTGAAGCTGGAGGACAAAGCGTCGCGCTACCCCTCGCAGCTCTCCGGCGGCGAGCGCCAGCGCATGGCTCTCGCCCGCGCGCTCGCGATCGAGCCGCGCGTCTTGTTGCTCGACGAGCCCTTTGGCGCGCTCGACGCCGTCGTGCGCCAGGAACTGCGCCAGTGGGTGAAGGTCTTGCACGAACAGATCCAGGTGACGACGGTCCTGGTCACGCACGACCAGCAAGAGGCCATGGAAGTGGCGGACCAGCTCATTGTCATGAGTGCGGGCCGCGTGGTGCAGTCGGGCAATCCGCTCGCGCTCTACGAAAGCCCGGCGACGGACTTCGTGCACGAGTTCCTCGGTCCGTCCACCGTGTTCGGCGGCGTCGTGACGCGACCACACGACCTCGAACTGGTCTCGGTCTACGACGGCACGGTGAAGGGCCGCATCACCTCGATTGTCTCACTGGGTTTTGAGGCGCAGGTCACCGTCGAACTCGATGACCACACCACAACCTGGGTGCAGCTCAGTCGCAACGAGCTCTCGAAGATGGGGCTACGGGTGGCGCTGTTAGTCGGCGTTCGCCGGCGCTCCGATAGCCTCGACTTCTAAAACGCTGAGCTCATCTGTACGCTTCGCGTGCGATCCACGGAACCACGACGTGACCGCGGCCGCGGCACAGAGGATCGCCGCGAAGTCGAGCGCCGGGTGCAGACCCGACACGAACGCTTTTTCGATCATTTTGGGAAAGAACTTTCGTCCGAGAATGGTGGTGCGCGCGCTCGGTGACAACGTGCTCAAGACGTGCGCGCCGAGCAGGTGCTGCATTGGGTTGTAGCCGAGGAACGACGCGAAGAGCGTGGACACCGGTGGTAGCGACGAGACCTGATGGGCCACGGCACTCGATACGCCCTGCGCGGTCAGACCGACGTAAAGCGCGTGAGGAAGAGTGCGTGAGAGTCCGATGATCATGAGGGTGAAGAAGATGCCGATCGACAGGACCTGGCCGGAGTTCTGAAACGTCGAGGCCATGCCCGAGCCGACGCCGCGGTGCTCTTTGGGCAGAGAGTTCATGATGCTCGCACGGTTGGGAGCAGCGAACATGCCCATGGAGAGGCCGTTCAAGAAGAGCAGCGCACCAAAGATTGGGTACGAGAAGTCGGCCGGAAGGAACTGCAGCAACAAGAACGAAATCGTCGCTCCGGTCATGCCGCCGACGGTGAAGAGCCGGGCACCGTACTTGTCCGAGAGATATCCGCAGATTGGTCCCGACACGAGGAATCCACCGGTCAAGGGGAGGAGCGCAATGCCGGCCCAGAGCGGCGTGTCAGAAAAGTTGTAGCCGTGAAGAGGCAGCCAGATCCCCTGGAGCCAGATGACCATGGTGAACATGAGTCCGCCGCGGCCAATGGCCGAGAACAACGTTGCGATGCTGCCCGAGCTAAACGCGCGGATGCGAAAAAGGCTGAGGCGAAACATCGGATCCGGTGAACGCGTCTCGATGCGTGCAAAAAAGAAGAGCGTGATGACGCCAATCGCGAGACAGAGGAGCACGAAGGGGCTCGACCAACCCATGACGTGTCCGCCGTAGGGCTGGATGCCGTAGGTGATGCCGACCATCAGCGCCACGAGGCCGAGCGCGAAGGTCAAGTTTCCGCTCCAGTCGACGTGCGTGTCGCGCTTGGTCGGAACTTCCTTCAGCTTCATGTAGGACCAGATGCTCCCGAAGACGCCGATCGGCACCGAGATGATAAAGACCAGTCGCCACTCGATCGGGCCGAGTAGCCCGCCCAAAATGAGGCCAATGAACGAACCCGCGATGGCCGCGATCTGGTTGATGCCAACGGCCATACCCCGTTGGTTTTCCGGGAAAGCGTCAGTCAAAATGGCCGTGGAGTTGGCGATCAAGAACGCGGCACCGACCCCTTGGAAGAGTCGCATCACCACGAGCCAGATGCCCGCCGCGGTGCCGCTCATCCACGTGATCGAGAGCAACAAGGAGAAGAACGTGTAGATGACGAAGCCCATGTTGTACATGCGCACGCGTCCGAGCATGTCGCCGAGTCGACCGAGGCTCACCACCAGAACGGCGGTCACGATCATGAAGCCGAGAATCATCCACAGCAGATAGAACGTGTTGCCCGGTTCCAGAGGGTTGATGTGAATGCCCTTGAAGATGTCGGGCAGCGCAATCAGCACGATCGACGTGTCGATCATGGCCATCAACATGCCCAGCGTGGTGTTGGAGAGTACTACCCACTTGTAGCGATCGGGCCGGGGGGGAGGTGAGTTGCGAAGTGGTCGCGCCGTATCGACGCTCACGAGGCGAGTTCGCCCAACAACCCGTCCGGGATCGTGTCAAGGCTCTGCAGTATGGCGTTCGCCAGGGCGCGGGCGCTCTCGGGGTCCATCTCAATGGCGGCGCGCGCCGACGGTCCGGCCGTCGGATTCAACAGGTCAATCATGAGCGCATGTCCGGCAGCGAAGTGCACGGGGTGGTCGAAGTAGACAATGGCGTTGGTCATCGATGCCCAACCCTCGGACGTCTTCGCGCTAGCGCGAACGTCGAGTCGTTCAGTTTGGTAGGTGCACACGGAGTCTCCTTAGGCGATGGTGCGAGCGAGGAACGTGAAGATGTCCTCCCAACCTTCGACCGCGGCTTCGGGGCGGTAACTCGGGCGGTCGGAGGCGAAGAAGGCGTGGCCCGCTCCGTCGAAGGTGCGGAACGTGAAGTCCTTGCCAGCCGCCTTCAGGGCTTCGGCGAGCGCCTCATTCTGTTCGGGCGACGGGAACGTGTCGTCGGCACCGAAGAGGCCGAGCAACGGGGCCGACAGGTTTCCTGCCTCGTCGATGACCGGCTTCACGATCATGGGCGGCTCGTCGCGACCGACCGCGACGAAGGCGCCGTAGCAGTCGATGACGGCATTCAGAGGAAGGCGGCATCCAGAGAGAAAGGATTGGCGTCCACCGGAGCAGTAGCCAATGACCCCGACTTGGCCGTTCGTGAAGTCGAGCGCCTTCAGATGGTTCATGGCGCCTTCGACGTCACCGACCAGTCGCTCGTCGGGCACGCCGCCGGCATTCCTGACCGTCGCCGCGGCGTCGTCGGGACTCGCGCCCGGGGCTTCTCGGTAGTAGAGGTTCGGTACCAATGCGGCGTATCCGTTGGCGGCGAATTTTCGCGCAATCTCTTTGGTTCCCTCGTCGTAGCCGGGCATGTGGTGGATGACGACCATCGATCCAACGGCCTGCGCGTCCGTCGGAATCGCCAGGTACGCCTCGATTTCGTCGCCGCCGTGGCCCAGAATGGTGATCGTGTCGGCGCGTAGATTGTGCGTCACGTTGTTCCTTTCGGCTTGTCGGTCAAGGACGACCTCGACGCGCAAACGAGTGTTGGGGAATTAGTTACTTTAAGTAACTATATTGCTAATGTTAGCGCATGGCCAAGAAGATCAGCACCTCCGCCAGTGGCACGACCCTCGAACGCGAGTGGGGCCGCATGCGTCGAGGCCACCTCATGCAGCAGGTGCGCGCGTCGAGCAAGTCGGGTCACAGCCCTCTCGAGGTCGAGCTCCTGCGCGCCATCGTTGAGGCGGGCGAGATCCGATCGTCGGATCTCGCCAACCAG
>JBAQZL010000119.1:0-1891 GCA_049790955.1 Acidimicrobiales bacterium | reverse complement strand
CGAACTCATCGAGAACAACTCAGAGGAGCTCGCTCACGTGCAGGTGCGCGAGAACGGAAAGCTCCTTCGAGAAGTGTTGGGTCAAGCGAAGCTGATGGCCAACCACTGCTACTACTACGCAGGCTTAGCCGAAGTCCTGGAAGGCAAGACCACCGCGATCTCCATTCCCGACGTGCTGAACTACACCGTGCGAGAGCCCCTCGGCGTGGTCGCCGCCATCACGCCGTGGAACTCACCCCTGCTGCTCATGCTCTGGAAGCTCGGTCCGGCCCTGGCCGCAGGGAACACCATCGTCATCAAGCCGTCTGAAGTCACCCCGGTCTCAACGCTGCTCTTCTGCGAGCTCGTCGACCGGGCCGGCTTTCCCAAGGGGGTGGTCAACGTGCTGACTGGATTTGGTGACGTTGGCGGCGAACTCGTGCGTCATCCGGGCGTGGACAAGATCGCCTTCACCGGTTCAACGGCCACCGGAAAGAACATCGCCAGTGCTGCGGGGTCGCGCCTCGCTCGGGTCTCCCTCGAGCTGGGCGGCAAATCACCCAACATCATCTTCTCTGACGCGATACCGGAGAACGCCGTCAAGGGCGTCCTCGCGGGAATCTTTGGCGCCACCGGTCAGTCGTGCATGGCCGGCTCTCGCGTGCTGATTCAAGATGAGATCTATGACGCCATTGCCGAGTCGATTCTCGAGGGCGTGCGAGCCATCAAGATCGGCGATCCCTTCCATCCCGATTCGGAAATGGGAACCGTGGCCTTCGAAGGCCAGTACAAGAAGGTGCTCGAGTACATCGACATCGGCATTGGCGAAGGTGCCACGCTCCTCTATGGTGGCCAACGCCCGGAGAACCGCCCCGACTTGGACGAGGGCCTCTTCATCACCCCCACCGTCTTCGGTGACGTTGACAACTCCATGCGCATCGCCCAGGAAGAGATCTTCGGGCCGGTCGTCTGCCTCATCCGATTCAAAGACGATGAGGACGCGATACGGATCGGCAACGATACGCCGTTCGGACTTGCCGCGGGCATATGGACCGAGAACATCGGGCGAGCCCATCGGGTGGCGAGTCGCCTTCGCGCTGGCACCGTGTGGGTGAACACCTATCGGCGCACCAACTACGCGGCACCGTTCGGGGGGTTCAAAGAGAGCGGCCTTGGTCGCGAGAACGGGTCATCGGCGCTGGACGAGTACACCGAAGTGAAGAGCGTCCTGGTGAATCTCGGCGGCCCGATCAAAGACCCCTTCAATCCTCGCGCGTGAACAGGAAGGGCCTTCCATGACACGAAGCCTTCGAGAGCTCATTGACGCGGATCGAGCCCTGGTGCTGCCGGGGATCACCAACGCCGTCGGTGCTGCGATCGCGGTCGATGTCGGCTTTGAAGCCCTCTATCTCACCGGAGCCGGCATCACGAACAGCGAACTTGCGCTTCCCGACCAAGGGTTCATCTCCCTCACCGATCTCGCCGCCCAGGTCGGTCGCGTTCGTGACGCGGTGAACGTGCCAATTGTGGTCGACGCCGATACGGGGTTCGGCAACGCGCTGAACGTCATCCACTGCGTGCGCGTCCTCGAGCGCAGCGGCGCCAACGCCATTCAGCTCGAAGACCAGGTCTTCCCCAAGCGCTGCGGCCATTTTGCGGGGAAACAGGTCGCCAGCGCGGAGGAGATGGTCTCGAAGATCAAGGCGGCGGTCGACACACGAAGAAGCACGGAGTTTTTGGTGATCGCTCGCACGGACGCGCTCGCAGTGGTGAGCATCGACGAAGTATTCGCGAGAACCGACGCATACGCGCAGGCGGGTGCCGATGTCATTTTCGTGGAAGCACTGACCACCATCGAAGAGATGGCCGAGGTTCCCCGGCACGTCTCACTGCCGCTCCTCGTCAACATGGT
>JBAQZL010000118.1:0-30190 GCA_049790955.1 Acidimicrobiales bacterium | reverse complement strand
GGTCACCTGCACTCGCTTTTCGTTCTTCGCCATTCTTCTCTCCTTGGTACTTCATGAGGCCCAACATTGTGCCTGGTAGCGGCGGCGGGACTCGAACCCGCGACAACACGATTATGAGCCGTGTGCTCTGACCACCTGAGCTACGCCGCCTGGCGAGCCCTCTGTCGGGATTGAACCGACGACCCCTTCCTTACCATGGAAGTGCTCTACCACTGAGCTAAGAGGGCGTTCGCAAATAAAAAAAGTCGCGAGGGAAAATTGTAGTGCCTGAATCCCCAATTATTCCAACTAGTCCACGACTACCCTGGACGCCTATGAGAACGCGCCTGGTGGAGATAGATGACGCCACGGCCCTCATGAACATCTTGAACCCCGAGGTCGTAGAGCTCTCGATCTCCTTTGAGCTCGTCCCCAAGTCGCTCGAAGAGCAGCGCGAGTGGATCCGCGAGCATCAGGCGACCCACCTCTGTCTCGTGGCGGTCAACACCGACGACGACCTCGGAGAAATAGGCGCTCGCGACGAGCGAATTCTCGGTTTCGCCTCGGTGTCGCCCTTTCGCGAGCGTCCGGCGTACGCCACGACCGTTGAGAATTCTGTCTACGTCCACCGCGGTGCGCGCGGTCGCGGGGTCGGCGAGCGGCTACTCAACGACCTGCTCGCCACCGCGAAGAACTCGGGATTTCACTCGGTCATCGCGCGCATCGTTGGTGAAAATGCCAGTTCCATCCGTTTGCACGAGAAGTGCGGATTCACTTTGGTGGGAACCGAAGTTGAGGTCGGACGCAAGCACGGACGCTGGCTCGACGTCGTCGAGTATCAGTACGTGATGCCCGACAAGTTCCGCTAGGTTGTCGCGGCTCCGGGAGAGAGCTCCGTTGACAGCGCGCTCGGTGCGGGAGCCGAAGAAATCTCTGGCGTGCGAGGCGCGAGGTCTTGCTCGTCGGCGATCTCTTCGCCGGCTTCACGAAGGGCTTGCTCACTTTCGGGCCAGGACCACTGGGTCCAACGACCCATTGGCGCAATCAATACTCCGCCCAGAATCGCCACGGCCACGGCAATTAGCAGCGGATTCGAGTGCACGAGACCGGCGAGCAATTGTCGACCGCCCGGCAGACCAATGAAGGGACCGGTGATCGTCAGCAATAAAAGCCAGAAGTGTTCTCGACCTTGGTAACTCGCGGCAAAGATGACAAGTCCCCACGCCAGATACCACGGCTGCACCACGGGGCCGAGGATGACGAACAACAACAGGGCCAACCCTAGGGAGCGAACCCAACCGCGTTCGGACGAGTGCCAGAGCAGCCAGAGGGTGAAGGCGACCGCAATCACCACGCCGAGGAATCGAGTCACCGAGAGAACCGACCCGAGGGCGATGGAGTGTACGCCGACGGCGTGCAAAATATTCGTGATCGCCATGCCCGCGCCCGTCGCGGGGGCCGCCCAACTCCTCACCGTGCCGTTACTCAAGAGGTTGTCGACCCAGCCAAAACCGAATCCAGCCATCAGTGTCGTAACGCCCAGCACTGCGGCCGCGACCAGTCCACCAATGGCGAACGGTCGAATTCGCACCTTCAGTTTCTCTTTCAGATTCGTTGTCGGTGGCGCCCAGTTCCATGCCACGAAGGCGAGTCCAATTGCCGCTGGCGCCTTTATGGCCGTCGCGAGCGACACGAAGAACAGCGCCCAGACCGGATGTCGTTGCACGGCCAGACCGAGTCCGATGACTAAGAACCCCGTCATGAGAGCGTCGTTGTGCGCGCCGCCAATGAGGGTGAGCAACACGAGCGGGTTCATCGCGGACAGCACGAACGCTTCACCCGGGTCGCGACCGAGACCGCGCGCCAACATAATGATGCCGTATCCAATCATCGCGACGGCGATCACTTCGAGAAATCGCAGGCCGACCACGGTCCAGAGTTGGTGATGCATGCTGATCTTGTCGATGGTGCTATCGATAAAGAGAAAGAACGGACCGTAGGGAGCGGGCGTGTTACCCCAGAGTGGATCGACGGGCAAGGTCCAAGGGTTGGAGCCCTGACCCAACGTGAAAGGCCCATATAAATACGGGCTGATGTTGTGCGCGGTCATCTCGCCCTGTGCCGCGTAGCTGAAGACGTCGCGCGAAAAAAGCGGCGGAGCGACGATCATTGGAACTGACCACAGTCCGAACATCCACCAGAGATTCTTCAGGGACACTCCCCCGTGATGCTTCATCACTTCGGCAAGTCGCAGCCAGACGCGCATCAACAACAGCAATCCGCCGTACACGAGCACGACCGACACGATGTACTTGGTCACGCTCGGTGTGCCAGTGGCGTTGGCCGCAGGTTCGCCAAAAAACCACGTGCTCGTCAGGTTGAACTTGAACGGGGAGTTCGTGAAGGATGAACCCGCCAGAATGGCAGTGAGTGCCGCAAAGCCGAGCAGCGCTGGTTGCCAGAGAAAGCTCCAGCCTTCGAAGGGTCCCGGAGTGAATCTACCGAGCGGCGTGTAGCGCTGTTCGAGGAATTCGACGCCCGACTCGAAGCGAGTGGCGCCGCGTTCGTAGGTCCTTCGAACCCCGTTCGCCCACGAGTTCACTCGAACCACGAAACTCCTCTCGCCACGCAAGTGACACCGTACTGCTCCGACTCAAGGTCGGACGTGGCCAATCCCGACGGGATTGACCATGGTGGGCCAGGAGGGATTTGAACCCCCGTAGGCTAAGCCGTCTGGTTTACAGCCAGATCCCATTGGCCACTCGGGCACTGACCCGTCGGAAATTCTACTGCGTGGCTCCTCCCACGACCAATGGAGAAGTCCCGGCACACGACGACTCTGAATATCCCGCACTCACGATGCGATTTTTTGCGCGACGACCTAGATTTGATGCATGCCAAGTTTCGACGTCGTCTCCGAGATCGACTTACAAGAAGTGCGAAACGCCGTAGATCAGGCCAACCGCGAAGCGGGAACGCGCTTTGACTTCAAGGGCACCAACGCCGTGATCGAGTTCTCCGAGAAAGAACTGTCGCTCAGCGCCACCACCGAAGATCGACTGCGCGCCCTCTACCAACTTTTGGAAGAGAAGCTCGTCAAGCGCTCGGTCTCCTTGAAGACGCTCGACGCCGGAAAGATCGAAGAAGCCAGCCATAACAGCGCCCGTCAAAAGGTGTCCCTAAAAGCGGGGATCAGCCAAGAGGTTGGAAAGCAGATCAACAAACTCGTGAAGGACATGGGCGTGAAGAGCCTCAGCTCATCCATCCAGGGTGACCAAGTTCGCGTCACTGGTAAGCAGCGCGACGACTTACAGCGGGCGATGACGGTCTTCAAAGAGGCCGACCTGGCGGTCCCCTTGCAGTTCACGAACTTCCGCGACTAGGGGGTTCTCTCCTCTTCCAAGCGCAGTTCCTCGTCGATTTCTTTCATCGGTTGCACTTGAAAGATACGGTTGAAGACAATCAGTTTCAACACCCAAAATACCGCGAAGCAAAAGAGATTGGCCCCCGAAACTAGGGCCGTATTGGTGAGATGCGACCAGTGATGGGACTTCGTCTCGTTGCGGGCCCACCACGCTCCGAGTTGCGAGAACCCAATACCGAGAACCGACATCGACAAGAACGGAGCGACCTCGCTACGGAACTGACTCCGTCCTCGCTTGCCCCACGTCCAGCGACGATTGAGTTGGTAGGCCGGAATCATGCCGACGACATTGCCCGCAAGCGTGGCCCACACGGCGTCGGGAATAAGTCGAAATCCGTAGAAGGCACTGACCGCGCTGAGTGACACGATGGTCGTGATGGCCGAGGCTGCGGTGTAGCGAATGAGGCGCTTGCCGTTGTGGGTGTGACTCCACGCGCGCAGTTCCCGAGGCGAATACTTCATCGAGGCCAAACTACTTGGCCGATCGATTTTGAGATCAGATCGCTGTTTCTTCTTGCAAAGTGAAGTCCGTCTCGACGTCGTCGGGGCGGGCCACGTGAAAGATCCGGTTGAAGACCATGAGCTTCAAGAGGAAGAAGATCGCGAAGCACAGAACGTTCGTCAATGCAACGATCGCCGTGTCGTCGAGGCGACTCCAGTTATGAGAGTGGACTTCGTGGCGCGCCCAGAGTGCGCCGAGCTGCGAGAAAGCAATGCCGAGGAACGCCATCGACCAATACGGAACGATCTCGCGCCGGAAGTGACTCTTGCCGCGCTTGCCCCAGGCCCATGCGCGGTTCCAGTAGTACGAAGGAATGACCGCAACGAGGTTTCCACTGAGCGTCGCCCATATAACGCCCGGGATAATGTGCAGCCCGTACATGACGGTGATCCAAGCAAAAGATAAGCCCGTGGTGACAACCGAACCGAGCAGGTAGCGCGTCAACTTCTTACCCTTGTGCGAATTGGTCCACGCGATAACCGTGCGGATTCGTGCGCTCATTAGAACGAGTCTAGTTGCTCATCGCGATTCTTCTTTGCGATGAAAGTGCAACAATGGGCCATGTCTGAAGCGCTGGAGTTTCTCGTCCGTCTACTGGACATCGAGACGATCGACGTCAACGTCTTTCGAGGTACCAACCCCAAGGAAGAGCGCCAACGTACCTTCGGCGGACAAGTTGCGGCACAAGCCCTGATGGCGGCGGGCCGCACCATCGAGCACAGCCGCGTGCATTCGCTGCATTCATATTTTCTGCGCCCCGGCGACCCGACCACGCCAATTCTCTACGAAGTGGACCGCATTCGTGACGGGAAAAGCTTCTCCACTCGTCGTGTCGTCGCCATTCAGCACGGCCGCGCGATCTACAACATGCAGGCCAGCTTTCACAACGACGAAGTGAGCATCGAACACCAGATCGACATGCCCGACGTGCCCGCACCCGAGACGATCCGGCCGTTACGCGACATCGTGCTCGAGAATGACGGCGCGAACGAATGGTTCATGCAGCCGCGGCCCATCGATCAGCGCTACATCGGAGAAATACCGTGGCATCCGGAACGCTCGAAGGAACCACGCCAACAGTTGTGGATCCGAGCCGACGGTACGCTGCCCGACGACCCGTTGCTCCACGCCTGCGTCGTGACCTATGCGAGTGACATGAGTTTGATGGACGCCATCTTGAAGCCCCACGCGATCAGTTGGGATGACGGCACGTTCATGGGCGCGAGTCTTGACCACTGCATGTGGTTCCACCACGACCTGCGCGCGGACGAGTGGCTACTCTATGACGCCGAATCCCCCATCGCCTTTGGCGGACGCGGTCTGGCGCGAGGGTTTCTGTTCTCCAGAGACGGCGAACTGAAAGTGTCGGTGGTCCAGGAAGGCCTCACCCGGGTGATCAAACCTGCCAGCGCTTAGGTCCGATCGGCCATCGGCACGAATTTGCGCTCGCCGGCGCCGATGTAGAGCTGGCGCGGTCGGGCAATCTTGGTGTCTTGGCCGAGCAGCTCTTGATAGTGCGCCAGCCATCCTGACGTGCGAGGGATGGCGAACAGGACGGTAAACATCTCGACCGGAAAGCCCATCGCCTGATAGATCAGTCCTGAATAGAAGTCGACATTCGGGTACAGCTTGCGCGAGATGAAGTAGTCATCGGCGAGGGCGACTTCTTCGAGCTTGAGAGCGATATCGAGCAACGGGTTCTTCCCGGTGACGGCGAAGACGTCGTCGGCGGTCTTTTTGATGATGGTCGCTCGTGGGTCGAAATTCTTGTAGACGCGGTGACCAAAACCTTCGAGCATGGTCTTACCTTGCTTCACCGTTTCGACGAAGGCCGGTACGTTCTCGATGCTGCCAATCTTGGTGAGCATCTTCAAGACCGCTTCGTTGGCGCCACCGTGACGCGGTCCGTACAACGCGGCCGTTGCGGCTGCGGTGGCGGAATACGGGTCGGTGTGTGACGAGCCGGCGACGCGCATCGCCGTGGTGCCGCAGTTTTGTTCGTGGTCCGCGTGCAGGATGAAGAGGACGTCAAGCGCGTGAGCCAGTACGGGGTCGGGCTCGTAGCGCGGTTCGGCGACCTTCCACATCATGGAGAGAAAGTTCTGCGCATAGTCCATGGTGTTGTCGGGGTAGACGAAGGGCATTCCCACGCTGAATCGGTGCGCCGCGGCGGCGAGGGTGGGCATCTTCGCGATCAAGCGCACGATCTGCTTATGCAACGTCTCGGGGTCGTCGAGAATCTTGGCTTCTTTGTAATAGGTCGACAAGGCGGCCACGGCCGAGACCAACATGCCCATGGGGTGCGCGTCGTAGTTGAAACCTTCGAGGAAGCGCTTGCGAACATTCTCATGAATGAACGTGTGATACGTGATCTCTTTCTTCCACGCCGCAGCCTGTTCCGCGTTGGGCAGTTCACCGTGCAGCAAGAGGTAGGCGACTTCGACGTATGTCGACTGTTCGGCCAGCTGTTCGATCGGATAGCCACGGTAGCGAAGGATGCCCGCGTCACCGTCGATGTAGGTGATCGCGGACTCGGTCATCGCCGTCGTCATGAATCCGGGATCGTAAAACCAGATTCCGGGAAGTAACTTCGACCATTCGCTGGCGGCGACGCCACCATCGGTAATAGGAATTTCTCGCGTCTCACCGGTGCGATTGTCGGTCACGGTAATGGACTGCGTCACAGGTCCTCGATTCAAATTTAGGGGCGTGACTATCGTAGGCGAACTGGCCAGTAACTCAATCCGCCTTTGTGTTTCCCGAGGGCGACATCTCGAGTCGATAGTGCTCCACGGTCACCTTTCCCACGGCCGCCCGAGCGCCAGAGACACGAATTACGACGCTGGCGTTTTCGCTCGCCGCGGTTGTCAAAACCTTCGGCACAAAGGCGAACGCCCCCAGCGGACCGAGTGTGGTTGACATCCGACTGGAGTACGCCACGCCCAGGTGGTTGAGCGGCGTGACGTGGATGGTGATCGTGACGGGTTGGGTGTCATAACTCGCGTTGAGTACCGAGACGCCGAGTTGGACGCTCGTCACCGGAGGCAACAGCATCACTCCCTTGCGCGAGGGAAGGGCGGCGGGAGAGACGCGAACAGCGTCTATCGATACGGCTCGCACGAGCGCGAGAGATGACGACCGGGTCAACAGGCTCACTCCGTGCGCCGAGAAGTACTGCGCGCTTTTGGCACTCGTCGCGTCGAGTCGAACGTGGCCCGGCTCCTTGCGCAGTGCGAATCGATCGACGTTCCAGCTCTCGCTCGTCGCTATCAGAGTCGCCGCGGGATTGGCGACACGCACGAGTGGTGTCGTCGTCCAGGGAAGGGCCAGAGATCGCGCGACGTCTCCAAGAAGGGACTGATAAGCGGCCACGCGCTCCTCGGTAAGCGTGCCCAAGGTTTCGTTCACGTTGTGCGCCAACGTCGGGTGGCGAAGAAGATTGCCCGCCACGCTCCAGTTCGACAGCTGATCGTTCAACTGGTAGAGGCGCGCCGCAAAGACGATCCGCCGCAGCGTCGTTCCCTCATTCAGCAGGGCCGCGAGACGTCCGTCAAACTGATTTTCTTGGGTCACGAGTGAGTTCGCTAACGCAGCGAAACTCGTGTCCTCGCTGGCCCGAGGGCCTCCCGAGCCGTGCGCCGATCGCGAGACGTCGCGAGCGAACACGAGCACAACGAGCGTGATGGCTAGCGCCAGAGTAATAAACAACGTATGTCGACGACGTTGCGCGCGAGTACGAGCCACGCTGCAAGAACTTACTCGTCAACGATTTTGCGTTCGTTTCCTCGAAACTCTTCGAGATCCAAGACATCAGCGATCCCCTCGGGCAGCGGGTGAGCCGCATCAACGCCCCACTTCGCTTGGTCGATTCGCGATGTCAAACGGTCAACAATGCTGAGTTCGGGTAGTTCCTTGGCGTGCGCCGCGCCGCCAAGCTTCTGCAGTCCTCTCGCGCTGACGATGAGGCGCGTCTCGAATGACGCCACCATCCGGTTGTACTCCTTCACCTGGGAGTCAAGGGCCTTGCCCATGGCGGCCACCGGTTCGGCGACGTAGCGAATACGGTCGAAAATCGTCTCGGCGACCTTGTAGATCTCTTCGGCGTTAAGCGCGAGCTTCTGCTGGCGCATCACCATCGCGACCGACCAGAGCAGCGAATAGAGGTTCGTGGGTCCCACGATCAAAACGCGCTCGGTCGCCGCGAAGCGCAGCAATTCCGGGTCCGCGTCGAGAGCGACGCTGACCGCTTCGTCGCTCGGCACGAAACAGACGACGAACTCTGGTGCCGGGGTCACTGACTCCCAGTAGGCCTTATCACGCAGAGTCTTCACGTGAGCGCGGAGATCCTTCGCGTGTTTTTCTTCGAGAGCCTTACGTTCGATTGCGTCCTCACAAGAGAGCGCCTTCTCAAAAGCGTCAAATGGAAACTTCGCGTCAATCGCGACGTGAGCGCCGTTGGGCATGTTGACCACGCAGTCGGGACGTTGCGTTCGTCCCGACTCCCCCGTCGATGAGACCTGAAGCGAATAGTCCAGATGTTGGTGCAGCCCCGATGCTTCAAGCACGTTGGCGAGTTGTACTTCACCCCAGCGACCGCGGTGGTCGCTGCGTCCGAGCAATTGATTCAAGCGACGGGTCTCGTTCTGACTCTTGCGCTGTTCGAGCAACAGCTCCTCGGCGCGACTCTTCACTTCGCCCAGCGCGCCGACGTGTTCTTTGCCGAAGTCCGCCAGATTGCGTTTGTACTCGTCGAGAAGATCCGCGAGTGGCTTCAAGGTGCGGTCAAGGGTTGTCTCTCGCTCCTTCATCACTTGTTCTTGGGACTGGTTGAACTGTTGCACCGTCTCTTGGAGTACCCGGTGCGACAAGCTTTCGAAGACTGGCCCCAGGTTCTTCAACTGCTCATCGTGCTCTTGGCGGAGTCGCTCGACGTTGTCGCGGGCGCTGGCGAGCTCTGACTCTCTGACCGCGAGCAGCGACTTGAACTCAGCGGCGGCTTCGCGGTTCGTGTGCGAGCGGCGCTGGGCGAGCGGCCACGCGAGGGCCCCACCCACCACGAGACCAATCACGGCACTGAGAACTGCAACCATGCTCACCCTTTTCTCGACTACTTCCACCCTAGAGAAGGGCTGTCACCTGCCAGTAACCTTTGGAAGGTGAATCGACTCTTTCGCTCTTCGCGACCTGATGACGGCGACGACCTGCCCGTTGTACGCCTCAGTGAGGACTTACGTCCCCAGACGGTACGAATTTTCGCCCTGGTCGGAGAGGCAATCGCCGGCGCCACGCACGCCCTGCTCGCCAACGACCGTGAACTGGGCAAGCGCATCGTTGAGCAAGACATCATCATCGACGACCTCGTCGATCAACTGGTCTCGACCGCCGAACGGCGTCTCCTCGCAACGGCACCCCTCGACGTCGAAGGACGCCGCGACATGCTCATCTTGTTGCGAATCCTGCCCGAGATCGAACGCAATGGAGACCTCGCCGAGCACGTCGCTCGACGCGCGGCGCGAGGCCTCGGCAGTGAGATGAGTCCTCGAGCGCGCGGCCTCATCGAGCGCATGGGAGAAGTGGCCACAACGATCTGGCGCGAAGCGACGGACATCATCATCGACGGGAAAAAAGAGGCAGTCGGCGCCATTGAGGACATCGACGACGAACTCGACGACCTCCACGTGTCGCTGACGGCAGAACTGACCTCGGGCTCGATGAGCGTGCCGGTCGCCGTGGAGGTTGCTCTAATGGCGCGCTTCTACGAACGCTTTGGCGATCACTGCGTCAACCTGGCGCGCCGCCAAGTGGGACGCGACGGCGCCGATTAGCGAAGTTCGAGGAGCGCCTCGGCGATCTGCACCGCATTCAACGCGGCGCCTTTACGAAGGTTGTCGCCACTGACGAACATCGACAGACCGTTCTTGACGGTTTCCGCCCGACGAATTCTCCCGACGTAACTCGGGTCTTGTCCAGCGACGAGGCGCGGCGTGGGCATGTCGTGAACTACAACGCCGCGGGCTTTCTGGAGGATCTCGGTCGCATGTTCGGGCGAGAGCGGGTTTTCGAAACTGAGGGTCAGTGCCAGCGAGTGACCGGTGAAGACCGGGACTCGTACGCAGGTTGCGCTGACTTGCAGGTTAGGGATCTCGAGAATCTTTCGACTCTCGTCGCGAAGCTTCTGTTCTTCGCTGGTCTCAAACGAACCGTCGTCGACGATCGAGCCCGCAATGGGAATGACGTTGTGCGCAATGGTCGCGGGAAATTTCACGCCCTCGTCAAGGGGAAAGGCCGCACCGTTGAAGGCGAGCACGCGAGGATCGTGGTCGCGGTGCTTCTCGAGTTCGTCGGCGAGTTCGTCGACGCCATCGCGACCCGATCCGCTCACCGCTTGGTATGTCGAGACGGTGATCGACTGGAGCCCCGCCGCCAAATGCAGAGGCTTGAGCACCGCCATGGCGGCCATGGTCGTGCAGTTCGGATTCGCCACGATGCCCTTGGGGATCGTGATGAGCGCGTGCGCGTTCACTTCGGGCACCACGAGCGGCACGTCCGGATCCATCCGAAAGGCCGAGGAGTTGTCAATGACTGTGGCCCCGGCGGCCGCGATGCGTGGACTCAACACGTTGGAGGACGTAGCTCCCGATGACATGAGCGCGATGTCAATGCCGGAAAAGTCGGCGGTCTCCGCGTCTTCGACGACGATCGCGCGACCGCGCCACTCGATGGTTGAGCCCGCCGAGCGTGACGACGCGAAGAAGCGAATGTCATCGACGGGAAAGTCTCGTTCGATCAGTATCGAACGCATGACGGTGCCAACTTGACCGGTAGCTCCGACGATTGCGATACGCATGACGGAAGTTTAGATCACTCGGCGTCGAGGCCGAACGCACTGTGCAGGTGGCGAACGGCGTCACCCACTCTGTCGGCGTGCAGAACGCACGAGATGCGAATCGAACTCGTCGAGATCATTTCAATGTTGATTCCGTTGTTGTAGAGCGTTTCGAACATCAGCGCCGTAACACCCGGGCTCGACTTCATGCCGGCGCCCACGATCGTCACTCGTCCAATCTGGTCGTCGCTCGTCACCGTGGCGGCGCCGATCTCTTGTTGAACCTTTTGACACGCGACCATGGCCGCGTCGAGTTCGGTCTTGGCCACCGTGAACGAGATGTCGGTGACGTTGTGCAGTGACGTGTTCTGCACAATCATGTCCACGTTGATTCCGTTGTCGGCCAACTCTCGAAAGAGAGTGGCCGCGACCCCCGGGCGGTCCGGCACCCCGGCCACCGTGATTTTCGCTTCCGACGTGTCGTCGGTGATCGCCGAAACGATGGCCTCTTCCATTGTGGGGTCCTCCTCCACGATCCAGGTTCCTGGCTCCCAGGTAAAGCTCGAACGCACGTGAATCGGAACGTTGTGGCGACGCGCGAACTCCACTGATCGCAGCATCAACACTCGTCCGCCGGTCGCGGCGATCTCCATCATCTCGTCAAAAGAGACCGTCTTCAGTTGGCGCGCCTTGGGCACAACGCGCGGGTCGGCCGAGAACACGCCCGTCACGTCGGTATAGATCTCGCAGACGTCGGCCTTCAGTGCCGCCGCGAGGGCGACAGCCGTAACGTCCGAGCCACCGCGACCGAGTGTCGTGATATCGCGCTCGGTGGACACGCCTTGAAAGCCAGCAACCACGGGTACCAGTCCATCGTCGAGTGCTTCGCGAATCCGATCGGGCCGCATTTCGAGAATCTTCGCTCGCCGATGGCTGGTGTCAGTGATGATGCCCGCCTGACTCCCGGTAAAGGAGGCCGACTCGACACCCACGGTGCTGAGCGCCATTGAGACGAGGGCCATGGAAATCCGCTCACCGGCCGTGAGGAGCATATCCATCTCACGGGCCGGATTATTCGGCGATATCTGTTCCGCCAGCACAATGAGGTCGTCGGTGAACTTACCCATCGCCGAGACAACGACGACGACTTCGTGACCGTCGCGGCGAGTTTGGGCAACGTGCTGGGCGACCGAGCGGATACGCTCGGCATCGCCGACCGACGTACCTCCATACTTTTGCACGATGAGCGCCATGCGTATCAAGGATAGTTGCGCTTCTGGAGCGCTCTGAGGGCTCTAGTAATGTCGCCACATGGCAACTTCCAAACGTGAACGGCAGAAGGCGGCCCGCCGCGAAAAACTTGAGCGTCAACAGCGCCAACAACAGCGTCGCAGGAACGTCCGTCGCGGCGTGATCGTGGCCATAGTGGCTGCCCTCGTCATTGGAATTGGCGCTTTCCTCTTCTCGGGGGGCAAGACGCCCACGACCACCACGACAACAACCGCCGCGGCAAGCGCCACGACGACGACCGCGCCAACGACGACGACAACGGCCGTCGTGCCGACGTCCTTTGCCGCCGTGAAAGACCCATCTGCCGCGGGAGTCTTTGGCAAGGCACCAACGGTGACCGTGCCGACCGGCGCCGCGCCAACGGTGATGGAGCTCAGCAACCTGATCACCGGTACCGGCGCCGTCGCCCGCCAGAACGACACGGTCGAAATGCAGTACGTGCTTGCGACATACTCCACGCGCAAGGTCGTTCAGTCCTCGTGGACGTCGTCACCATTCACGACCACATTGACCGACTCGTCAGTCATTCCCGGATTCTTTGATGGCGTCGTCGGCATGCGCGTAGGCGGTCGGCGCGAACTCGTGATCCCACCGTCGCTGGGCTACCAAGACACGTCCCCGGGCACCGGCATCGCGAAAGACGACACACTTGTTTTTGTCATCGACCTACTGAAAGTGACACCGTAACCATGGCGACAGATCTACCCAATCCCGACGGTTCGAGCCCGCAGCGTCAGAAGTTCGACGCGGAGCCCGAAATGATCATCGATCCCGCGAAGACCTACACCGCGACGATGGTGACGTCCAAGGGCACGATGGAAATTATCCTCGATCCTCTCGCCGCGCCCGCGACTGTCAACAGCTTCGTCTTCCTCGCTCGCTGGCACTACTTCGACGGCATCGTCTTTCACCGCATCATCCCTGGTTTCGTGCTGCAAGGTGGCGACCCCACGGGCAGTGGCGCCGGAGGACCGGGCTATCGCTTCAACGACGAACTACCAAAACCCGGACGTTACGAGGTCGGTTCGCTCGCCATGGCCAACGCCGGTCCCAACACCAACGGCTCGCAGTTCTTTGTCATCTCTGGGCCCGACGGCGTACGTCTGCCTCCGCTCTACGCACTATTCGGCAAAGTTGTGAAGGGCCTCGACGTCGTGGCAACGATCAACGATCTCGGGACATCGTCGGGCAAGCCGAAAGAGAATGTCGTCATCGAGACGGTAACAATCACCGAGAGCTAAAGCTCGACAGCGTTGTGCCCCCGCGTCGTCGTGACCTCACCGGTGACGACGCGCCAGTGATCGCCGTCTGCGTGTACTACCCCGCTCGGCTCGAGCACCGCAAGGATCTCGTCGTCGCCAAGCAGAGTCCGCGTACGAGAAAGCTGCTCGTCACTGGCGGACGTCGCGAGCACGAGCCCGTGGCGATACCCGAGCCCCGTGGTTGGCGCGCCGCCACGCGGATCGATCATGGTGTCGCCGAGAACCGAGGCCACGGCACCGAGGGCGATAACGAACTCGGCGTCTCGGATGGCGTCACCGATAGGCGTCTCGTGCCACACACTTTTCGCGTGTAGCGCCGATCCGTCACTCAAGACGACGACATCTGCCTCGCGCAGGCGCTGGGCGAAGTACGGCTCGTCGCTCGATGATCGATCGATGTGCATCAGTGCTTCAACGTGAGCTCCGCTCGCTTCAAAGATGACCGAGAGCTCGATGGCGGCCTCCGTCGCGCCGATAAAAGCGGCGGCAGTCGGCAGCACAACCACATCCGAGCTGGCGTTGACGACGAGAAGCTCTCCGTGCGTGACTATCTCAGCGAGAGCCGCGAGTGATCCCACCGCCATCGTCGTTTGCACAACCTGAGTCTCTCACTCAAGGTTGAAGAAGCCGGACGCTAATGTTCCCACATGAGCTTCGAAAAAATAGGCGTCGTGGGTTCGGGCATCATGGCAAGTGGAGTCGCTGAAGTATGCGCCGCGACGGGTGCTGAGGTGATCGTGCGGGCGCGCAGCACCAAAGGTGCGGACGCGGTCCTCGTGTCCATCGACGCCTCGCTCGCAAAGCAAGTCGACAAAGGAAAGCGCGACGTCGAAGCAGCCGCCGACATTCGACGGCGACTTCGCGTGACGACGGAACTGAGCGACCTCGCCGAGTGCGATTTTGTGATCGAGACCGTGGTCGAGGACTTAATCGTGAAGATGGACTTGTTTCGGGCGCTCGACGCCGTGGTGGGGCCCAAGACAATTCTCGCCACGTGCACGTCGACGCTGCCGATCATCGATCTCGCGATGCAGGTGACGCGACCCGAAAGAGTCTGCGGAGTGCACTTCTTCAACCCGGTGCCGGTCATGACGCTCGTCGAAGTCGTGCGTCCGATTAGCGCGAGCGACGAAACCATTGAAGCAGTGAACGAGTTCGTGCGGGCGTGCGAGAAAGAGCCGATTGAAACGAAGGATCAAGCCGGCTTCATCGTCAACGCGCTGTTGTTCCCCTACTTGAACAACGCCGTGCGGCTCTTGGAGCACGGCGTGGCCACCAAAGAGGGCATCGACGCCGCCATGAAGGGCGGATGCGGATTCCCGATGGGACCCTTCGCGCTGCTCGACCTGGTGGGACTTGATACGTCGGTCGCCATTCTCGACGCTCTCTACGCCGAGTACGCCGACGCCAACTACGCGCCCGTGCCGTTGCTGAGACGAATGGTCAGCGCCGGTCAACTTGGGCGCAAGTCGGGTGCGGGTTTCTACGTGTACGGACAGTGACCGGAGAGCGGTGAAGGAACGATCCAAGCCCTGGGTGATGAGGACCTACTCGGGGCACTCGAGCGCTGTCGCGTCGAACGCGCTCTATCGGGCGAACTTGGCCAAAGGTCAGACGGGACTCTCCATTGCCTTCGATCTGCCGACGCAGACGGGCTACGACCCCGACGACCCCTCAGCCGCTGGTGAGGTCGGCAAAGTCGGAGTGCCGGTGACGCACATCGGGCACATGCGCCAACTCTTCGACGGCATCCCCCTGGCTGACATGAATACCTCGATGACCATCAACGCAACGGCCGCGTGGCTGTGGGGCCTCTACCTCGCTCTGGCCGAAGAGCAAGACGTGGACTTCGCCGATCTCCAGGGCACAACGCAGAACGACATCGTGAAGGAGTACCTCAGTCGCGGGACCTACATCTTCGCGCCCGAGCCCTCGAAGCGGCTCATCGCCGACATGATCGCCTACGGCATTCACCACGTCGCGAAGTGGAATCCGATCAACGTCTGCAGCTACCACCTCCAAGAGGCGGGCGCGACGCCCGCCCAAGAGATCGCCTACGCGCTCGCCACGGCCATCGACGTGCTCGACGCCGTACGCGACTCGGGCAAGGTCGACGCCGCGTTGATGCCCGAGGTCGTGGGACGGATCTCTTTCTTCGTGAACGCGGGCGTTCGCTTCGTCGAAGAAGTCGCCAAGATGCGCACCTTCACCACGATGTGGGATGAGATCTGTCGCACGCGCTACCAGGTCGACGACCCGTCGCTGCGACGATTTCGCTACGGCGTGCAGGTGAACTCACTCGGTCTCACCGAGCAACAGCCAGAAAACAACGTGCAGCGCATTGTCCTCGAGATGCTCGGCGTCACCTTGAGCGCCGACGCCCGAGCGCGCGCCATTCAACTGCCGGCGTGGAATGAAGCCCTCGGCCTGCCGCGCCCGTGGGACCAGCAGTGGAGCCTGCGCATACAACAGGTACTGGCCTACGAGAGCGACCTGCTCGAGTATCCCGACATCTTCGCCGGATCACGGGTCATGGAAGCCATCGAACACGACATCTACGTCGCCGCTCAAAGCGAGCTCGACGATGTGCTTGCGCTGGGCGGGGCCTTCAACGCCATCGAGGAGCTGAAGAGCCGTCTTGTTGCCAGCCAGTCAGCACGCGTCGAGCGAATCGAGTCCGGCGAGCAGACCGTCGTCGGTGTCAACCGGTTCGTGGAGACCGCGAACTCGCCTCTCACGAACGATGATTCGCTCGAGTCCGTCATGACGGTCGACCCGCGAGTCGAGCAGGAACTCATCGACGACGTAACAGCGTGGCGCGCGGGTCGCGACGACGATGCGGTGCGCGCGGCGCTCGACGAGCTTCGCCGAGTGGCGAGAAGCGATGACCCTTCGGACAACATCATGATTCCCACCATCACCTTGGCCAAGGTCGGCGGAACGACCGGCGAGTGGGCCGGAGCGTTACGCGAAGTGTTTGGTGAGTATCGCGCCCCGACTGGGGTGCACGGAGGCGTCGCCGATCGTGGCGCCTACTTCAACGAGCTGGTCGAACGATCAAAGGCCCTGTACGAACGCCGCGGCACACCGCCGAAGCTCCTGGTCGCGAAGCCCGGGCTCGACGGTCACTCCAATGGGGCCGAACAGATCGCGGTTGCCGCACGCGACGCGGGTTTCGAAGTCATTTACCAAGGCATACGTCTCTCCCCCGAAGAGATCGTGGCCGCCGCCCGCGACGAGGACGTTGACGTCGTGGGTCTGTCGATCTTGTCGGGTTAGCATCTCGCGCTCGTGCCTCGGGTGATGGCCGGACTGCGCGAAGCGGGCGTCACGGCCAAAGTCGTTGTCGGAGGCATCGTGCCCGACGACGACGCGCGCGCCTTAAAGGCCGACGGCGTGGCCGCGGTGTACACGCCAAAGGACTATTCCATGGCCACGATCATGGCCGATCTGTTAGATCTGATCGAGTCGTCTAGTTGAGGTGATGCGGGCGACGCAGTGCGTAAGGCCCGGAGTTGAACCAACGACCCGAAAAGCGCCACGCCGGCGGCTTATCCGTGACGCGACGACGCTCTTGTTTGAGCAACTCTTCGGCCGCCGCGATAAGGGCGGCCATCTCTTCGGGTGGCAGTGAAGGGCGTGGGGAGAGTCCGTAGTTCACAGTGGTACATTTCCGTGCTTGCGCTTGGGGAGTTCTTCGCGCTTCCCGCGAAGAAGATCCAGCGAGCGCGCGAGCACTTGGCGAGTTTCCGCCGGATCGATGACGTCGTCAATAAATCCACGCTCGGCCGCGATGTACGGCGTCGCGTAGCGCTCCTCGTACTCCTCAGTGAGCTGAGCACGCAGAGCTTCCGGATCGTCCGCGGCGGCGAGGTCGCGTCGATACACGATGCCAACGGCGCCCGAGGCACCCATCACCGCGAGCTCGGCCGTGGGCCACGCGAAGGCGAGGTCCGCGCCAATGGACTTGGAGTTCATGACCACGTACGCCCCGCCGTAGGCCTTGCGCGTAATGACTGAGATGCGCGGCACCGTCGCCTCGCAGAAGGCGTAGAGCAGTTTCGCGCCGTGGCGAATGATGCCGCCGTACTCTTGCTCAACGCCCGGCATGAAGCCCGGCACGTCGACGAAGGTGATGATCGGCACGTTGAAGGCGTCACAGGTTCGAACGAAGCGCGCCGCCTTCTCCGACGACTCGATGTCGAGCACGCCGGCGAGGATCTGGGGCTGGTTGGAGATGATGCCAATGGTGTGACCGTCGAGTCGCGCGAAGCCGCACGTCACTTGCTGTGCGTAACTGGCGTGGACTTCCATGTAGTCGCCGCCGTCGACGACTGAGGTGATGACTTTTTTCATGTCGTAGGGCTGGTTCGGCGAGTCGGGCAGCACGTCGCGCAGGTCTTCGCAGAGCCGGTTCGGGTCGTCGCCGGTCATGATGCGCGGCGGCTCTTCCATGTTGTTCGCCGGCAAGAACGACAAGAGATAGCGCACTTCGTCGAGCACACTCTTCTCGTCGGGCAGTACGAAAGCCGCGACTCCCGATTTTGTCGCGTGAGTCTGTGCGCCGCCGAGCTCCTCAAGGGTCACGTCTTCGCCGGTCACCGACTTCACGACATCGGGTCCGGTAATAAACATGTGACTCGAGTCCTTCACCATGAAGATGAAGTCGGTGAGCGCGGGTGAGTAAACACCGCCGCCGGCGCACGGTCCGAGGATGACCGAAATCTGGGGCACGACACCCGAGGCGCGCACGTTGCGGCGAAAGATCCCGCCGTACGCGTTCAGTCCGGCGACGCCCTCTTGAATCCGTGCCCCGCCGCCGTCGTTGAGCCCGATGATGGGTAGGCCCATCGTCGTGGCGAGGTCCATGATCTTTTGAATCTTCTCGCCGTGAGTTTCGCCGAGCGCACCGCCGAAGACGGTGAAGTCCTGGGAGTACACGCAGACCTTTCGGCCGTCGATCTTCCCGTAGCCGGTGATGACGCCGTCACTATACGGACGCGTTTCCTCGAGTCCCATGCCCGACGCCACGTGGCGATTCAACATGTCGAGTTCTTGGAATGAGCCTTCGTCGAGGAGATATTCGAGACGCTCACGAGCGGTCATGCGACCTTTCGCGCGGTGACGCTCGATCGCTTTTTCTCCTCCGGCGACTCGGGCTTCGGCTTTGAGGGCCTCTAGCTCTTTAAGACGTTCCGCCATTGAGTGCTCCATATCGTCTCAGGCTAGCCACGGCGATAGGGCGGAAGAAAGTGTTCACGCACGTCAAAACAGGCCAAAGCGCGGATCGTCTCGTCGCCATATGCGTTACCGCGAAGTAGGAATTTCCTGTTACTCACAAGTAAAAATTTTCCAACTCACGAGTAACCGTGGTGGCGTGTCGGACTACTAGTTCTCTTGCACGAGCTCGATCAAAGTCGAGAAGCCCGCTTGGGGATGAATGAACGCCACGGTGGTATTGCGCGAGCCCGGTCGCGGCGCCTCATCGATCACGCGCGCACCAGATTGCTTGACAATCTCGAGCGCCACGGCGCAGTCGGCGACGCGATAGGCAATATGGTGCAACCCTTCGCCGCGCTTGGCCAGGTACTTCGCGACCGGTGAATCGTCACGCGTCGGAGTGAGCAGTTGGATGTAGGAATCGGCCACGCGCACGAGAGCTTCTTCCACTCCGTCACTCTCGACAATCTCGCGGTGCGTGACCTCGGCGCCAAAAACGTCCGCGTACCAGGCGATCGAGGCGTCAAGGTCGTTCACCGCGATGGCCACGTGATCTATTTCGGTAAAGAGCGACTCCATTAGAGCGTCTTATCGTGACGTCGGAAAATGGTGAGCCGATCGCCGAGGCGCTCGCGAGTCTCGGGGTCGCTCACGCCGAGTCCTTCGCGCGGCGCCAAGCAAAGAACGCCGATCTTTCCCTCGTGGCGATTGTGTTGCACCTCGAAAGCGGCTTCCCCGGTCGATTCGAGATCGAACACGGCCGACAGTGGCGGCACAACTTTCGCGTCGATGATCGTTTGGTTCGCGGCCCACGCTTCGCGGTAGTTGGCGAAGTGCGAACCCTTGATGGTCTTCAGCTTCATCCAGAGGTGACGATTGTCGTACTCGACCATGTACCCACTGGTCGCGGCGCAGGTAACAATCGTGCCGCCACGCTTAGCGACAAAGACGCTTGCGCCCATGGTGGAACGCCCGGGGTGCTCGAAGACAATGTCAGGGTCTTCGCCCACCAGTGCGCGAATGTCCTTGCCCAGACGGCGCCACTCACTCTCGTCTTGTGTGTATTCGTCCGCCCAGAAGCGGTACTGCTTTTCCTCGCGATTGATCACGTGCTCGCATCCGAGCTCGCGCAACGTCTGCGCTCTCGACTCACTCGACACGACGCCGACGGGAACGCCTCCGGAGTTGAGGACGTGTTGCACCGCGAACGAACCCAGTCCCCCCGAGGCACCCCAAATCAGTACCTTGTCCCCCTGGGTCACCGGCGCGCCATTACGCGAGGCGAGCATTCGATACGCGGTCGAGTTGCACAGTGCATTGACAGCTGCCTCCTCCCACGTCAAATGACGAGGCTTGGGCATGAGCTGGTTAGCCTTCACGACGCAGACGTCGGCGAGGCCGCCGAAGTTAGTCTCGAAGCCCCAGATTCGTTGGTTGCTAGCAAGCATTGAATCGTCGTGGCCACTTGGATCTTGGTCGTCCACGTAATTGCAGTGAACCGTGACTTCGTCGCCGACCTTCCAGTTGCGTACGGCTGAACCAGTGCGCAGCACGACTCCCGCGGCGTCCGAGCCCACAACGTGATAGTCGAGGGCATGGCGTTGACCCCAGATCGACTCCTTCGCGAGCCGGTCGAGAAAACCGAATGTCGACAGTGGTTCGAAGATGCTCGTCCACACCGTGTTGAAGTTGATCGACGATGCCATCACGGCGACGTACGCCTCGTCGGGCGCGAGTTCGGGAATCAGAACGTCGCCCACATGGAGACTCTTTCTGGGATCCTTGTCGGCGCTCGCCATTCCCTCGAACATGCTCTGGTCTTCACGTCGTACGAACACCGCACGAGTCACTTCCGGCATGGGCGTTTCGGCCAAGACCTCCGGAGACGCTCCTGCCAGAACCGCATCGAGAAGTTCACTCATCTGGGCGAGGCTAGTAGCCGCTAAACGTACGATCGGCAAGAGGGTGCTGGTCCTCTCAGCAAGGTCACGCGACCCCTCGCCCAGGCGCCAAGCCTCTTCGTTCAGGTGAGCGAGGAAGCGCCTATCGTTTTGGGTGGTTCTCGAGCCACGTTCGAGTCGAAGGAGTCACCATGTCACGTAGCGTCATCGTCGCCGGAAGCCGCACCGCAATCGGCAAGCTTGCCGGTGCCTTCGCAACTTTGAGCGCCCAGGACCTCGGGGGCGCCGCGATCAAAGGCGTCTTGGAAAAGACCGGCGTCGACTCAGCGAGCATCGACGCCGTCCTCATGGGCCAGGTCATCCAAGCCGGTCAGGGCCAGATCACCGCCCGCCAGGCGGCCCAAAAGGCCGGAATCCCTCTCAGCGTCCACGCGACGACTATTAATAAGGTCTGCCTGTCGGGTCTGCAGACCATTTACCTGGCCGATCTGATGATTCGCGCTGGAGAGGCCGACATCATCATCGCCGGCGGCATGGAATCGATGACCAACGCCCCGTATCTCCTGCCGGGAGCGCGAGCGGGATATCGCATCGGCGATCAAAAGGTCGTCGACTCCATGATGCTTGACGGTCTGACCTGCGCTTTCGACCAGTGCGCAATGGGTCTCGCCACCGAGCGCTACAACGCTGGTCAGATCACCCGCGCGCGTCAAGATGAGTTCTCCGCGCGCAGCCACCAACTCGCGGCCGCGGCCATCGCCGCGGGCAAGTTTGATGAGGAGATCACGGGCGTCGCCGTCCCCCAACGAAAGGGCGACCCGATTATCGTTTCGCGCGACGAAGGGGTGCGCGGAGAGACCACCGTCGAGAGCCTTAGCCAGTTACGTCCGGCCTTCGACAAGGAGGGCACCATCACCGCAGGAAACGCCTCGCAGATCTCTGACGGCGGGGCCGCCGTCCTCGTTATGTCCGAGGCGCGCTGCGCCCAGCTCGGTCTTACACCGATCGGCGAACTCGTGAGCTATGGACAGGTCGCCGGGCCTGACACCTCGCTGCTCACGCAGCCCTCGCACGCGATTCTTCAAGCGATCAAGAAAGCGAACATCGACCTATCGTCCATCGATCTCTTCGAGATCAACGAAGCCTTCGCCGCGGTGGGTCTCGCCTCGGCCGACGACCTCGGAGTGAGCGAGGAAAAGATAAACGTGAACGGTGGGGCCATCGCCCTCGGGCACCCGATCGGCATGTCGGGAACTCGCCTCGCTATCACGGCCCTGAACGAACTTCGCCGTCGCGGTGGTGGCGTCGCTGCTGTGGCACTCTGCGGTGGCGGGGGCCAGGGCGACGCAGCAATCCTGCGCTCGCTCTAAGACCATTCACTCGGGAACGTAGCGCCTCACAAAACTGTAGGGACCAGGGCCGACGGGCTCGTCATCGTGCAGCTCTAACACGTACGCTCCAGCCAGTGGAAACTCATCTTCGA
The DNA here is from genome assembly GCA_049790955.1 of Acidimicrobiales bacterium. Taxonomy (GTDB): domain Bacteria; phylum Actinomycetota; class Acidimicrobiia; order Acidimicrobiales; family RAAP-2; genus RAAP-2. Next base: position 8,303 of record JBAQZL010000118.1, on the reverse strand, counting down.
ACTCCGGCGGCAAATCGCGCGTGATCGTGAGCAGTAGTTCCAGCACCGTGGGATTGTGACCCACAACGAGCAGTGACGTCGTCACGGGATCGATGGCGGCGAGATCGATCAAGGCGTCTTCAGGCGTCACGCGGCGCCGTCCGTTGTAAAACAACGTGCTCTTGTGATGCTCAGCGGCGAAGGCCGTACCCTCGAAAGACCGATGAAACGTCTCAGCAGTGCGCGCGGCGGCACTCACCAGGGCTGTCGTCGGACCGAATTGGCCGAGCTCGTTCTCGTCACTCGCCCAGGCGCGTAGCTGCTCACATTGACGACGGCCGCGCGCGTTCAACGTGCGCGTAAAGTCGCTCCCGTCGTCGGACTCCTTTTCGGCCTTGGCGTGGCGAACGATCGTCAGATAGCGCATTGCGACAGTTTGGCACCGGTCGCGCGGCTTGGTTCGCTCGCTGGTTTAACGTTGTTCGGTGCACGCATCTCTGAGTTATTTCCAGGCCATCGTGATGGGAATAGTCCAGGGGCTCACCGAACTCTTTCCGGTCTCCAGCTTGGGCCACGGCGTGCTGGTGCCGGCCCTGCTGGGATGGCACAATCTCGTCAGCTCCCAGAGTGCCACGCAGTCGTTCTTCTTGGTGTTTCTCATCGGGCTACACGTCGGCACGGCGCTCGGTCTGTTGCTCTTCTACCGCAAGACGTGGATCGCGCTGTTTCGTGGTCTTGGTATCCAACTCGGCCGCACGCGCGATGAGGGTGTCTCAAGTCTCTGGCGTCTCAGCGACGATCGAATCGACAAGAACTATCGACTGCTATTCCTCCTCGCCGTGGGATCGATTCCAGTCGGAGTCGTTGGCATACTTTTGCAGAACAAGCTCCGCGAGCTGTTCGCGAAGCCCCTCGCGGCGGCCATCTTCTTGGTGGTCAATGGACTCATCCTGCTCGTGGGCGAGGCACTTCGGCGAGGACGCGGTCGACACGAATCGTTCGCCAAACTCGATGCGTTGGCCCCACGCAGCGCGTTCGCAATTGGTAGCGCACAGATCCTCGCGCTCTTCGCGGGCATATCGAGAAGTGGTGTCACCATGGTCGCCGGGCTCATGAGTGGACTCGACCACGACGAGTCCGCAAACTTCGCGTTCTTGCTCGCGACGCCGGTGATCTTGATGGCCGGGCTGTACAAGCTGCCCGAGCTACTTGGTTCACTGGGTGACGGGGTACGAATGCAGACGTTGGTAGGCGCTCTCTTTGCCCTCGTCACGGCCTATATTGCCGTACGGTTTCTCACGCGCTGGTTTCAGACGAAGACGCTCACGCCGTTTGCGATCTACTGCCTCATCGCCGGGGCGCTGTGCGTCGTGCGCTTCGCTTAGTCGCTCAACACGCGACGACCATCGAGCGCGCGTCCGAGCGTCAGGTCATCGGCGAATTCGAGGTCACCTCCGACAGGTAGCCCGCTCGCGGGCTGGGACACGATGAGCCCGGGAACTTGGAGGAGTCGCGAGAGATACATCGCCGTGTGGTCACCTTCGACATTCGAGTTGAAACAGAGAATGACTTCTTTCACCGGGCCGTGGAGTCGCTGGATGAGTTCTTGAATCTTCAACCGGTCGGGCGTGACGCCTTCTAAGGGGTTGAGCACACCGTGCAACACGTGATACGTCCCGTGAAACGCGCCAGAACGTTCAACCGCCGCGACGTCCGGCGGACTCTCCACGACACAGATTGTGGTTTGATCGCGGCGCGTGTCCGCACAGATCGGACAGAGTCCCCCGGACTCGGCGATGTTGCAGCATCTCTCGCAGAAGGAGAGCTTGATCTTCATTTCGCCCAGCGAGTTGGCGAGGCGATCCACGTCTTCGCTGGGCTGGCGCATCAGCCAAAAAGCAATGCGTTGAGCGGACTTGGGGCCAACGCCCGGAAAGCGTCCAAGTTCGTCCACGACTGCTTGCAGGGCAGGCGGATAACTCACGAAATCTCCTCCGCTCCGGGAAACATCTCAGTAATGAGGTGATTGGCTGCCGAGTCAACAACCACCGACACGTCAACGTCGGCTTCGAAGCCGTGATCGGGCTCGTCGGCGATGGCCTTCGACACCCGGCGTGCGGGGATCGGTTCGGCGACGAGCGACGGATTGACGGTCCACTGCAGCGTCAGCACGACCTTGAATTCGTGCTCCAGTGCGCCCTTCAAACCTTGAGCAATGAGTTCGGTGTTCTGGCGCATCTCTTCACTGGGCACGGCAATCGTGAGCAAGAGTCCGTCAAGCGACTCAACGCGGGCCGAGCGAAGGAGCAGTTGCGCCGCGCGCGACGTACGCGGGACGACCCGGGTCGTAAAGCGGTCGCGGACGTCTTCGAGCGACAGGGTGAGCGTGCTACTGGCCACGGGTGCGGCAACCTCAGGTTCGGGCGTGGACGGCGCGGGCGACGCCGTGTTGACCTTCGCTGATCCGTTCGTCGGGGCGTCATGCGGCGACGGCGATGGGGCGGGCGCAGGGGCGCTCACTGACGCAATCGGGCGCAACGCCGGGGCGCTGGGTACGGGCGCACTCGGGCGACTGGCACCGCGTTCGAGACGCGTCAAGCGCTCGTCCAATGACTCAAACGAATGATCGAGTTCGGGCTTAGTTAGGCGCACCATGGCCACTTCCAGCATCACAATTTTCTCCGGCGCGCTCTTCATCTCACGAATAGTGCGCCCAACGGTCTCGAGAATGCGCACGCTGCGCGCGAGGCCGAGCTGCTCGCCCCACTTCAAAAGCCGGTCACGGTCGGCATCCACCGCATCCGCAACCTCGGGGGCCACTTGCAGCAAAAACGCTTGGCGAACTTCGCCGGCGAAGTTCTCGGCTAGTTGATCCGGGTCCCATCCCTCTCTCGCGAGTACCGCCAGGGTGCGAAGTGCACCAACGGCGTCGTCCTTGACCAGGGCCTCGAAGAGTCCGTCGAACTCGGGTTGCGTTTCACTGATCGCACCCGTCGCGAGAAGTTGATCGAGCGCGCTGAGCGCGTCGCGCGCGGAACCGCGTCCGAGGCGAACTGCTGCTTCGATGGTCGCGTCGTCGGCGCCGAGCCCGGCCGCACCCTTCACGTCATTGAGCAACGTCGCGAGTGTGTCAGCGCCAATGAGTCGAAACTCCAGGTGCTGGGTGCGTGAACGAATCGTCGGTAGAACTTTGTGCGGATCAGTGGTGGCAAGGACGAAGACGACGTGCGACGGTGGCTCCTCCAGGGTCTTTAAGAGAGCCGCCGACGCCGCTTTCGATAATTGATGGACTTCGTCGAAGATGTACACCTTCCAACGTCCGGGCGTTCCGTGCCAGGCTCCCGAAATGATGTCGCGAATGTCGTCAACGCCATTGTTGGAAGCGGCGTCGAGTTCAATGACGTCAAGTGACGTGCCTTTGGCTATTGCGAGGCAACTGGCGCACTTTGCGCACGCGTCCCCGTCGATGGGATTCTCACAGTTGAGTGCCTTGGCCAGAATCCGTGCGGTAGTGGTTTTACCCGTTCCGCGGGGTCCCGAGAAGAGATATGCGTGGGAAATTCTTTCGTTTCTGACGGCCCCCTGCAGCGCTCGCACCACGTGGTCTTGACCGCGCAACTCCGCGAAGCGCCCCGGGCGAAATCGCCGGTAGAGAGAGGTCACCCCGTCAAGAGAGGTGGGAGTTTCTTTCGCGTCAGCCATGCTCCGATGCTAACGGGAGGCTCTCTCGTGCCGAGGTCCAAAGCAGTGGTCAGGCGATCCGTGGCACCCAACACAGTTCGCTGAGAGCTGCTGGCTTCCACCCCTGACTCGGTTCACGAAAGGTCGTCGCACGGGACCCGACCACCGCTTTCAATCTCGGCGAACTCAGGTTATCGGAGAACCACCCAACGGGACTCAGGTAGCCTTGCAAGCCGGTATTCATTTCGCGGTGAATACCTTTGGAGGAGTGCGAGAGCGGCCGAATCGGCACGATTGGAAATCGTGTGAAGGGAAACCTTCCGTGGGTTCAAATCCCACCTCCTCCGCCACAGCCGAACGATCGCGACCGTGGTCGAATTGCGCCATCCAGCGTCTCCATGTTGACGTTGGCTTACCCACACCAATCACCTTCGAGCGACGCTTGTGGCGTCGCTCGAAGGTGATTGGTGATCGGTGATGAAAGCGCTTAACGCTGGCTGTAGCGAACGTCGAAGGATTTTCCGTTCGCCAACGTGATCTTGAAGGTGTGAACGCCTTTGGCGGTGCCCAATTTCACGGTGACCCGAACGCTTAGTTGTGTGCCGTTATCGTGCGACACGAGGGCCGTCGTGACGTGACCCGTGCTGCTGATGATCTCCGGTCGGCCATAGAAACCCACGCCAAGGATGGTGACCGTTACCGTCCGACCTCCCACGGCCAAGCCAACAACTCGTATGGCGTGAGCAGTGACCACCGGAGGAGGGGTGACCTTTGCCGTCGCACTGGTGATGACAAACACCGGGTCGCTAGAGAACGTGACAGTGACTGATCCACTGGTGGTGGCGGTGCCCACGCTGGCGAGGGCCCCCGCCGAGTTCAACTCGTACACGGTGTCACCAACGGCGATGCTCGGGTCCGTGATGGTGAGCGTGACGGGCGAGGTCGCAGCGGGCGACGTTCCACTCAACTCCCACGTCACTGCGACCGACGCGAGGTAGGTCTGGCCGGAAGGGATTAATGGAAGCAGTGCAGACGTGGTGGTAATTGGGTACACGCTCACGACGGTCCCTGCCGGCAACGCGCCACTGGGCACGGACACGGCATCCGTCGAAGACCCCGAAGTCAGCGTCACGTTGAGCGGTGCGCTCGATGACACGCTTCCCGATACCGGTATTCCGTACGAGGAGGCCGCGATTCCCGAGGGAGGTGGCGCGTTGGTGGTGGGTGGCGTTCCGCCGCCGCCCGAAGGCGCGGCGCTAGCGGTGACCGTGTCGGTGACTGAGGTGACCGTGTTGTAGTTACCGTCGCCGGGATAGACGTCACTAACCACATAGGTGCCCGCCGCTGACGCGGTGATGGAACACGTCGCAGTCGCAACACTTGTGGATCCGACCAACGTCGCACTCGATGACGTGCAGGCCGTTACGCCGGCGCTGCCCGTAACGGTAAAGACAACAGTTCCCGTCGGCGTGACGCCGCCGGATCCCGTCACGGTCGCCGTGAAGACGATGCCGCTGCCCACAGTGGTCACGCCATTGTCGGTGACCACGTTGGTCGGGGTGACCATGGCGACGGTGTCCGTGTTGGTGGCGGAAGTCACCGAGGCGTAGTTGCTGTCGCTGGTAAAGGCGTCACTGACCACATAGGTCCCCGCCGCTGTGGCGGTGATGGTGCAGGTGGCGGTGCCCACGTGTGTCGACCCGACCAATGTCGCGCTGGAGGACGTGCAGGCCGTTATGCCGGCGCTGCCAGTAACGGTAAAGACAACGGTGCCGCTCGGAGCAGCGCCATTAGTCGGCCCGCTGACGGTCGCGGTGAAGACGATGCTCCCACCGAGAGCGGTCACGCTGTTATTGGTGACGACATTGGTGGGAGTGGCCTTGGCCACGGTGACCGTGTTGGTGGCGGAAGTCACCGAGGTGTAGTTGCTGTCGCTGGTAAAGGCGTCACTGACCACGTAAGTCCCCGCGGTCGCCGCAGTGATGGTGCAGGTGGCCGTTGCCACGTTTGTCGATCCGGCCAACACTGCGCTGGACGACGTGCAAGCGGTCACGTTCGCACTACCTGTAACGGTAAAGGCAACGGTGCCGCTGGGAGTGGCGCCATTAGTCGGCCCGGTGACGGTCGCGGTGAAGACGATGCTCCCACCGAGAGCGGTCACGCTGTTATTGGTGACGACATTGGTCGGAGTCGCCTTGGCGACGGTCACCGTGTCGGTGGCGGAGGTCAATGCGCTGTAGGTGGAGTCGCCTGAATAGGCGTCGCTCACCACATAGGTTCCGGCGGTCGCCGCAGTGATGGTGCAGGTAGCAGTGGCAGTACCTCCCGAACCGGCCAAGGTCGTGTTGGAGGACGTGCAGGCCGTTACGCCCGCACCGCCAGTAACGGTGAACACCACAGTGCCCGTCGGCGAGACGCCACCGGTACCGGTGACGGTCGCCGTGAAGACGATGCTGCCCCCGAGAGTTGTCGGTGAGTTATCGCTAACAATGTTCGAGGTGGGCGTCGTCAGGGCGCCCGCAACGGTGGCGACACCGAAGGTCAGCCCCGACGCGACCATGGCGCCAAGCGCCAGATACCGAATCAATGTCCGACGAACGCCGACACGTAAATTCCTGTCACTGCTCATTCTGTGCTCCTTGAGATATTTGCTGGGGGGATCTCACGGTCGACAAACCAATCCGTTTGATCTTTTCGAACCTTAAGGTTCGGGTTCTCAAATAGATAGGGGTTGAAAACAACTCTCGCAAGTGTTCGTCACAAAAACAACCTCATACTTTTTGTTACACGTCGCTATCAGTCGTGTTGCAGAGATTGTCGTGATTGTTTATGCAGACTTACGCCGTTTGCGATCGCTCGTTACGAGTGCTCCGCATTCAGCAACGCTTCTTTCACGTCGAGTCCCCATCGATAACCGCCAAGCGACCCGTCACGACGAACGACACGGTGACACGGAATGGCGAGCGCAACCGCGTTGGCCGCGCACGCCGAAGCCACTGCCCGCACGGCTCGCGGTGATCCAATTTGCTGGGCGACATCTGAGTACGTGCGCGTCTCGCCAGCGGGGATGGCGCGCAGCGACTGCCAGACTCGAATCTGAAAGGCGGTGCCTTGGAGGTCAAGGGGAAGCACCCCGGCGTCGCCTTCGCCGCGCACCGCGCTCGCGAGGACGATTGCCACGTCACGAAGTCCCTCGTCGTCTCGAGTGACGCTCGCGCGAGGAAACTCGGCAATTATTCCCTTCGCCAGGGACTCTTCGTCATGACCGACGCGAATCGCGCAGATGCCCCGCTCCGTGCTCGCCGCCAGCACCACGCCCACGGGAGTTTCTACGGTCGTGTAGCGGATCACTTCGTCGCGAGCGCCATCGCGATATCGCGCCGGAGACATCCCTAGTCGGGGAGCGCCACGTTCATAAAAGGCGCTGACCGAGTTGAAACCCGCCTCGAAAATCGCCTCAGTGACTGACCCGGCGTCATGCAACGACTCGCGAACGCGCTCCAGTTGATACTCACGCACGTAACTCGCGAGAGACACTCCCACCACGGCACGAAAGCGGCGACGAAGGTGGCCCTCGCTATAGCCCAATCGGCTGGCGAGGATCGCGACGTCGACGCTACCGCGCGTCCGTTCAATCTCCCGACACGTCGCGATGACGGCCTCGGTCGTGGGATCGTCGCGTTGAGCTTCGTCCGGATGGCAGCGCGAGCAAGCGCGATAACCAGAGACGCGAGCCTCTTCGTTCGTGGAGAAGAACTCGACGTTCGAGCGAAGCGGACGTCGTGCGCCACATCCCGGCCGGCAGTACACGCCCGTGGTCGTGACGGCGTACACGAAGCAACCCACCATGGAAGCATCGCGCGATTGAACGGCATTCCACCGCACCTCATTCAGTTCTTCCATGTATCGCACCTTAGAGACGACGACTCGCTCACGCTTTCTAATTCACGACATTGAATTCTTCTTGGAAAATTACTGTTGCTTGTTGATCGCAGAGTTGGTCCGAGACTCTTGCGAGTCGATCACTTGATTCTCATTTAGGGGTCGTATGTTCGCACTATGACTCGTTTAGCGCAGACATTCCGGGGAATCGCAAACAGTCTTAGCGTTGCACGAACTGAGATATCGTCCCCCGACTTCCTGTCGCCATTGTCGCGAACTCACACATCGTGGGATGCGTCGTCGTCACCGTTCGACCAGTGGTGCGCGCTCGAATTTCGAATTCTCACTCCTCCGTCAAACAAAGGTTTGTCGAACTAACACCCTGCGACAAGGTAAACGTCACGCACTCTTCATCGACCTCGTGGGTAAGTACTGTTCGCGAGCGCACAGACATAGGGTATGAACACATTGAGTACCACACTTCGCGCCTCGCGCATCTCTGTTCGCGCTCTTATCGGCATCGCCGCTATCGCCGCCATGTTTGCTACGGCCCTACCCGCGTACGCTGCGAACGCGGGTCCGTCAAACACGCAGCGGTTGGCCCTCGCGAACCGCGAGGTCACTTCACTCCTGTCTGCTGCACCTCTCCCCTCGGGCTCACAACAGATCACCGCGGCCGTCGCGGAAAAGACGAAGCCGTTCGCGGGCGAGAAGACCATCGCCTACGGAGGAAACGAAGTCGGTGCGACCAAGTTCTACAC
>JBAQZL010000117.1:0-1959 GCA_049790955.1 Acidimicrobiales bacterium | reverse complement strand
GACATGAGGAATCGCCTCTCACGGCATTTGGAGTCGCATCTTTCGGACCAGTTGACATTCCATCCACGAGCGTTGCGATGACAACACCGAAGAGCGCGTGGCGTGGCTTCAGTTGGCGCACGGCGATTGAAGGACGGTTCGGCCAGATTCCTATTGGATTCGATACGGATACGAATGCCGCTGGCATCGCGGAGTGGTTCTGGGGCGCCGCCACTGGTTGCGGTGTCGCTGTGTATGTGACGGTGGGAACGGGTATCGGAGGGGGCCTCATCATCAACGGGGCTCGGGTTCACGGACTCCTTCATCCTGAGTTCGGTCACATGTTCGTGCCTCGCGTAGAGGGAGACGATTTCGTTGGCTCGTGTCCATTCCATGGGGACTGTCTCGAAGGGCTCGCCAGCGGTCCCGCAGTATCGAACCGCTGGGAGTGCTCGAGCAGAGACCTTGCGCCGAACCATCCGGCATGGGAACTCGAGAGCGATTATCTATCCCTCGCCCTGGTGAACATCATCACCGTTGCCTCGCCTGAGATCATTATCATTGGCGGCGGTCTGATGGGGGTGAACGGTCTCATCGACAAAGTACGCGAGAAGACGGTTCGACGGCTCGCTGGTTACCTTCCAAAGGACGAACTCGGACCTCGGATTGCAGATTATCTCGTCATGCCGGGACTTGGGAGCGCTTCGGGGGTGGTTGGGGCGTATGCACTGGGGCTCTTTGCGCAAAGTGCCGCGTCAATGCTTTGAGAAGGGAAAGCCGATGGGGAGTGGGACCCGTTCGTAGGGGTGGGGCGTGCAGCCGACGTGTACGTGACTGTCGGTGACGGCGACCATCCGTGATTGGCAGTCGTGAAACCAACGCCCTCGAGGACAACGCCGCGATCGTTTCGCTCGACGAAATGAGCGAGCAGCACTCACGACCTCACACCAAAGAAAGCAGAACGAAAGATGCAGCTACATATCCGTGAAGAAGGTTCGGGAGACCGTACCGCGGTCCTCATCCATGGCGCAACTGGTGACGGTGGGACGTGGTTTGACACCGCTCCCAACTTGGTCAGCTTGGGTTACAGGGTGTTGATGCCTGATCTCAGAGGCCACGGCGAGAGCCCTCGGGCTGAAAGTTATGACCTCGAGGAATACGCCGGCGACCTAGTGGAGTCACTCCCCCGCGGCGTCGAAATCATATTGGGACATTCACTCGGCGGGCGCGTCCTCAGCTTGGCAATAGATCGGCTCTTACCGGACCGCGCCATCTACTTAGACCCTGGATGGACTCTACCGGCAACCGTACCCGAAGGCATCACGCCTACCGCTGCCGACGGCTCTTCGATGTCAGAAGAGCACCTGAGAAGGATCAACATCAAGTGGTCCGAAGCCCACATCCGTCAATCGTTGGCTTCCTATGCGAAATTCGACTCGAGGGTGCTCGAGTTCTTGCCGTGGGGGACGACATACCTGCCTTCACTGCCACCCGCAGTACCCTCGCTTGTCATTCTGGCTGGCGTCGGGCCGTCTGTTTCGCCTGCTGAGCAAGCGCAACTCGGCGAGGCTGGCTACGAGATCCGCACCGTCAACGATTCCGGACATGTCGTTTTTGCCGACGATCTTCCCGGCTTTTTCGAAGCGATCGACGGTTGGATCTAATAGGCGGAGCCGCTGAACCCTTCTCGGCGCTCGTCAAGCGGTACCCTACACGCCGTCCTCCAAGAGCCAAGCGCCTCGATCGAACGCCGGCAGTGACAACGTTCTCGGTCTCGCGACGCGACATCGATATCTCCGTACTCAAGGGTGAACCGACGTCAGCGAGACACAATAAATAACTGAACTTTCTTCCGCTTGACAACCTCGTCGCGCGCTGCTACCGTCCGTTGAGACATCGATGACTCACGCACAACTGCAGCGATGTTGGGGGGATGCAAGACATCGTGGAATCGAGATCTCACTCGGAAACCATGCGGTT
>JBAQZL010000116.1:0-1726 GCA_049790955.1 Acidimicrobiales bacterium | reverse complement strand
CATCCGGGGTGACCTCCCAGCGAGCGCGTCCCGACAACATGCCTTCCATCTGAAGAAGCTGGAGCCTGTCCGGCTGATACTCGAGAACGGTCTCGGTGATCGACATGGACAGGCCTGCCGACTTCACCTTGAAGCTGACCTTGCCCCCGTTTTCGGGGAACGGAGCGGCGATGTCGATCTCCGTCATGCCCGGATACCAGTCCGGCCAGCGACTGGCATCGCTCAAGAGCGCCATGGTCGCCTGCGGTGAGGCCTTGATCTGGACATTGCGTTGCACCATCGCCATCGCGGTCTCCCCTATCTGTCTCGTGTCTCAACGCACCTTAGTGTCCCCCGATGGCGAGACTGTCGGATCGGGCTGCCGGCAATTACGCTTCGGTCATGCTTGGCACGCAGATCGAGACAGGCACGATCGGCGAGGCATGGCTTGGCGTCGCCGGGCGAATCCTCGACGAGGGCGCAGCGTCGGTTTATGACTCGGCTCGCATTTTGGAGCTCGAGCGCGTCGTGCTCGCCGTTGCTCGGCCTGCGAGCGTCGATCCGATCGTGACCGAGTTCGGGGATGCCGAGCGGCTTGCGTGGATGCATACGAACTTCACGGATCACTCGCTCGTGGCGGAATTGGGCAACGCTCGGAGCTATGCAAGCCGGCTGTATGACTACGCCGCAAGCGGTAAAGACCAAGTGCAGTGGGTGATCGATCGACTTCGCACCGATGCCAGTTCCCGGTCGGCGACGATCACGACCTTCGAGCCGCTGTCGGACACCACGTATATCCCATGCGTGAGCCTGCTCGACTTCTGGATCCGTAACCGACAGCTTCAAGCGATCGTCTACGCCCACTCGATCGACTTCGGAGCAAAGGGATACGGCAATCTCGTCGAGCTCGCTTACCTGATGGAGCGTGTGGCCGAGGGCGTTAACCTCGCGGTCGGGCACCTCGACTTCGTCGTGAAGTCGGCGCACATCTACGAACCTGACATACCGCTGATGCGAAACGCCGTCGGCGCCATAGCTGCGTGACCCTCCGGAAACGCCGCGGCCGGCCGAGAGCGGACCCGTGTTCGTCCAGCTGTCCGCTACTCAGCGTGGGTCTGATCGAGCGTCGCCAGGTGTCGTTCGATGCGTTTGTCGGGCACGAGCCAAATCAGGGCCACGACGACATAGATGGCGACACCAAGCCAGCGGTCGACGAAGGCGAGCCCGATTCCCAGGCAATACAGGAGCGGGGAGATCTTGCCCTTGATGTCTGAGCCGATCGCAATGCGCAGCTTGGAGTCATTGCCCTCGGCCCTGAGCAGCGCTGCCTGCAGGATGTAGTACGCGATCGCGGCAGCAAGTAGCACGATGCCGTAGAAAGCGACAGGCGTCGTCGGGAAGTGGTCCTTACTCATCCACAGTGTGCTGAACGGGACCAGCGAGAGCCAGAACAGAAGGTTCAGGTTTGCCCACAACGCCCCTCCCGTAACGCGGGATACCACCGCGAGCATGTGATGATGGTTGTTCCAGTAGATGCCGAGGAAGACGAAACTCAGCGCGTAGGCCAAGAGCGGGGAAACTTCGTGCCGTAGCGCGTCCCACGAGATGCCCGGCGGCGTATGCAGCTCGAGCACCATGATCGTGATCAGAATCGCGATCACGCCGTCACTGAAAGCCTCGACACGCCCCTTTGTCACAGCGAGAGGTTATCTGGCACTGGCGGACGATCGCGACCGCTGTACTCGAC
>JBAQZL010000115.1:0-5105 GCA_049790955.1 Acidimicrobiales bacterium | reverse complement strand
GCGCAGGACTGATCAGCACCTCGTTCGTCGCATCGGCCCATTCGCTGCTCGAGGTGGCGCTCACGATGACGACGTCCACGCCGGACAGCTCGTCGAGGTCACCGCGGATGAACTCGCGACAACCGTCACAGTCGGGCTTGACGGCGACGACGAGGGCCATGCGATGGATGTCGATGCGACGCTCCTCGCCAGTTGGCGTGACGCCGACGAACTCGCGTGGCGCGGGGCGCTTGCGAGGAGCGTCAAAGGAGCGAGCTTGAAAGTCGCTCACTCGGTCTCGGTATAGGCCTCGACACCACGCCCGTGCCCGCACCAGCGACAGGTCACTGATTCTACGTTGTGGGCGATCACCTCGGGCTCTTCGACGGTGAGCTCACCGCCGACGCTGTAGTGATGAAACGACCGCACTGAAGTGGTCTCTACCACGTCGAAGCGAGTCAGATTGCCGCACGCGGTGCAACGGTATCGGTCTGCCACGGAGTCACCGTACCGGAAATGTCACGCCCCTCATTCGTAGCGACGCCGCTGCCATTCGTCGGGTCGCATCTCGAGTTGGTAGCGGTCAGGGTCGTCGTAGGTAAAGACAGTGTCGAGCGGAAACGTCATGTCTTCGCTCGAAAGGCGCTCGGCGTCGATGAGACGACAGAGCGCGCCCGGATGTCGCACGAGCCCCACCGGTATCGACGAGCCGAGGGTATCGAGATATACGAAGCCGCGGCGAGAAAGCCGCTCACTCACCCGTTGGTCCACCCGGGTGCCGAGCACGTCGCGAAGCTCGACCGCCGTGCGATAGCGGCGCAGCACGCCCCCTTCGATAATGACCCGCTCATTTGTGACGTGCACCTTGCGCGAGCGCCAGCGCCACGTCCTCGTGAGCGTCACGGCCAAGAACGGCAAGACCATCACGATGATGAACCACTCTTCGTAACGATGCACCCAGGAGTAGCGTGACGCCCCTTCGACGATAAGCGCGAGCGTCGTGACCGTAAGCAAGAAGGGACGAACGACACCCCTCGATACCGGGGTTACTGAGATGACTCGCACCTCGCCCTCGCGCCAAAGGTCGCGACTACTCATACCCATAGCGTAAAGAGTCCCTGTGACGTTTTCGTGGACGTCTTACAAGGGCCGCGTAGCCTTCGAAGATGTCAGCGCCGACGAGATCCTGGTTGCCCGCGTACTTGGGGACCGGCATCGTCTGGGGGTGCTCGTTCCTCTTCATCAAACTCTCCCTCGGTTTTTTGACGCCCTACGGCGTCGCATTCGTACGCTGCGCGCTTGGTGCAATCACGCTGGTCCTTATTGCTCGGATCACTGGCGTCCGATTGCCGCGAGAACGGATCGTGTGGCTTCATCTTTGGGTAGTCGCGCTCTGTCTCAACATCATCCCGGGGATACTTTTTCCTCTCGCCGAGACGCGCACGACCTCGATCGTCGCGGGCATCATCAATGCGCTGACGCCGCTCACGACCTTATTTTTCATGCTCGTGGTCTTTCGCGACGAGCCGATGCATCGCTTTCAGCTGGTGGGCCTCGGCGTCGGACTCTGAGGTGTTCTTGTCGTGCTGGGCGTCTGGCAGGGATTGGGCAAGAATCCGTGGTGGGCGATCGCGGCACTTCTTGGCGCCGTCACGCTGTATGGCGCCTCGTACCCCTATAGCCGGCGATACCTCATTCCGCGCGGGCTCGCACCTGTGTCGTTGGCGAGCGCTCAACTCATCCTTGCGACGGCGACACTACTGCCCACATTCTTGATCCATGGAACGAACGGACACGGAGTGACGGCCAAGGCGCTGTGCTCCGCGTTGGCGCTCGGCATCTTCGGCAGCGGGTTCGCCTTCATGTGGAACTTTCGCGTCATCTCGGCCGCCGGAAGTTCCATCGCGAGCACCGTCACCTATATGTCGCCCGTCGTCGCGGTGATCGCGGGCGTCATCTTCTTGAATGAGTCCTTTACGTGGTTTGAGCCAGTGGGCGGCGCCATCGTCCTGCTTGGCGCCGCAATCGGTCAGGGACGATTGCGGCGGATCTCACGTGTTGCGTAGCTGCGTCGCGGCCATTTGAAAATACGACGTCAATGACTCGAGTTGCTCGCTGGTGAGCTGCTCGCTCATGGAACCAAGCGCGGAATTCATGGCCGCGACCCACGCGTCGCGGGCGCTCTTGGTGATCTCAAAGCGCGCGTGACGCATCCTGAGACGTGGGTGTCCACGTTCTTCTTGATACGTGCGGGGACCGCCCCAATACTGGATGAGGAACATCGTGAAATGGGCCTTCGATTCGGTCAAATCCTCGGGATACATGGGACGCAGGATCGGGTCCTTCTCAACCGCAGCGTAAAACGTGTCCACGAGTTGGAGAAAGAATGCTTCCCCGCCGACTTGATCGAAGAGCGTTTCTTCCACTTCGACACGGTAATGGCATCACCTACAATGGATTGCTCAGTGTTACTGAGATGCGGGTGTAGCTCAATGGTAGAGCTCCAGCCTTCCAAGCTGGCCATGCCGGTTCGATCCCGGTCACCCGCTCCAACGATTTTTTTCGAAAGTGCAATCCTCACATGCAGTTTCTCTAAACCAACCTTGACCCCCAGTGTCCGCCGTTGCCCTCTGTGAAGTGCGCATAGGTGCCCAACTCGAGTTGCGAGGTGCCCATAGGTGCCCAAAGTCGCGCGCCGAGCCTTCAGATTCGAAGCTCACCGCAGCAGCATCTGGTTAGATGACGGGAATGATGGCGACCACACTGCCGGAGGTAATCGGGGGAGCTGGCGGCCCACGAGGTAACAGCTCGCACCGAAGGCCTCGATGGGTGATCTGGAGCGTTGCGCTGGCCATTGTCACCGCTGGTGGCCTGTGGTACGGATTCTTCCGTACCAGTGGACCGACGTTAAGTGCGACCGTTGCGGCATGCTCACAAGCGCTGGAGGGCTCGACGACTCAGGCGACGAACTTGCAACCCGGCGTCGTCGGACTTGGCAGGGTGGCCTCAATTGCCACTTTTGACACTCCGTCAGGATTGCGATGGTGCTTCGACGGGATGGGAGTGGCCACCGGCCCGATCACTCGATACCAGATGCGATCGACGGTCAGTGCACCGGTGGCCGTTGTCGACGGCAACTTGAAGGCCAACGTTCTCATGCTCGTTCATCTCGCCAAGAGCACGAATTCGGTTGTCGTCACTACGGAGGACTCACTCTCAACTGTGCTCGCACGAAGCGATGACTTCGAAGTACTGAACATCACCATGACGAAGTGGCCGCCCCGGCGAGCTCCCTGGACGCGAAGCGCTGTCTCACTCGGTCGAATAATCGGATTCGACAGCGAGGGCCGAGTGACGTCGAGTCAAGCCTTCACGTGGTGTCCGGGGAGCATAGATTCTTTCCCAGGACGTGCGTGCTGAACACCTGCCCGAAGCGTTCAGGATCGCCCGCTACTAGTGGATCCGATGGCTCGGCACTCCAAGTAAATGGAATCAAGGATCAGTTGACTTAGCTAGTTCTCCGAGCGCTTCGGCGATGACTCGATCTCGATCTTGGGTGGCATGTTGATAGCGCATTGCCGCAACGGAAGAGGAGTGTCCGGCCCTGTGCATGAGTTCAACGGTGGTCGCTCCAGTCGCAGCAGCCAGGGTGAGGCCCGTGTGTCGAAGGTCGTGCAGGCGTAAGTCCGAACGACCTGCTGCCTCTCGAGCGCGCTGCCAGGCCGTCTGGAGGACGTTTGGAGTCAGCGGAATTCCGGTAGCGCCCCTAAAGATGAGCTCCTCTCGGTCCGGAGGTGCAAAGCGGTTCAAGTGATCTTCGATTCTCGCAAGAAGGAACGGCGGAATGGCGACGGTCCGGCGACCAGCGGCCGTCTTCGGTTCCTTTGTCAGAGATTGGCCCTTCATTGTGACCGTGCGGCTTTGTTCGATACGAAGCATCCCGCCAACGAGATCCAAGTCTCTTCGCCTGAGACCGAGCAACTCTCCTCGACGCAGTTGACACCACGTCGCCAGGAGCACAATCAGCCGAAGGTGCTCCGGCATCGCAGCCTCAAGAGTCTCCACTTCGGCGATCGCGGCGGTGGGCCGCTCCGTAGGGCGCTCCACGCCTCCCCCACTGACCTTGCAGGGCGAGGCGACGATGTAGCCGTCGGTTACCGCCGTCCTCATGATGGCCGAGAGCAATCGGTATGCCTTCGCCGCCGTCGAAGGATGTGCTTTTGAGAGACCCGCATGCCAACTTCGAATCTTCGACGGCGCCAGCGCGGCGAGCATTGTGTTCCCAAGGGCGGGAAGGATGTGTTGCTCGAGAAGGTAGGAGTAAAGCTCTGCCGTCCGAAAGGCGAGGTCCTTGCGTTGAGCAAGCCACTCCACGGCGTAAGCCCGAAGAGTCATTCTGCCGTTGCGCGGATCCACCCAGGCGCCTCGTCGAAGATCTGCCTCAATTGTCGAGAGGTGGACAAGTGCGTCTGTCTTTGAGGAATGCACGCCCGCCGAATACATGCGCCCTTCCACGCGATACACCGCTTGCCAACGTCCAGAAGACCTGCGCCGGACCGTTCCGAAGTGCCGCCTCGAAGTCAACGAGCACTCGCTACTGTCAGTGTCTCTCTCACGCAGCCACAACGGTCGCGTACTCGCTGACATGAGAGTTCTTACGAATGAGTTCGGTTACCGCGGTCAGTATCGGTCAATGGTGGTCAGTCATTGAATTAGACGGCTGGCGGCCATCGGGCGCTTCGCGCCCGCCGTCCAATCAAGAAGTAGCCCTTGAGGGGATGTTCGTGGTCGAAATCTTCGGCTCTCCTGCTTCTTCCGTGGGTCACTTTCGTCCCGGCAACGGTGGGCAGTGACCCCCTAGCGCCAACATGGCGAGAGCAATGAGAGGACTCGGGCCGTGAAAGCCGTAGGCGATGCGCGTGAGGAGGCGAATCTTGGTGTTGGTCGATTCGACCAATGCATTGGAGAGACCTGACTCTCGGGCGGCCTCGATCTCTGCTCGATGATCGGTGATGCGCCGCTGAAGAGACACGAAGGACTTGATGCGCGAGCGGCGTGCCCAGGAGATCCAGTCGTCGAGAGCTTCTCGGCCCTCTTCGCCCGGATAGCTCAGCGCCACGCGGAGC
>JBAQZL010000114.1:0-2360 GCA_049790955.1 Acidimicrobiales bacterium | reverse complement strand
CTTTCGCCCTTCAGAGGTCGCCGACCGGCGACGGGGCGCCCACCCAGTGCTGGATATCGTGTTGCAGGAATGGATCGCGTGACGGAGCACTACCAGGCGCCGGGCTGGTTCACGACCAACGTGTTTAACCGGTTCGTTGCTGCGCTCACGCGAGCGGGTGTGAGCGTGTACGGGTCTCGCGTACTCGAGGTTCGAGGGCGCAAGTCCGGTCAATGGCGTCAGACCCCCGTCAATCTGCTTCAGCACATGGGTGCCGAGTACCTAGTGGCGCCTCGGGGCCACACACAGTGGGTCAAGAACCTTCGCGTGAGCGGCGAGGGAAGACTACGCGTCGGCCGCCGGACGCAGTCTTTCCGCGCAGTCGAGCTGTCCGAAGAGAACGCCCCGGAAGTGCTCCGGGCCTACCTGAAGAAGTGGAAGTTCGAGGTCGGCGTGTTCTTCGACGGTGTCGGGCCGGAATCCTCAGACCAGGAACTGCGTCGCATCGCGCCCGATCATCCGATCTTTCGACTGATCGACGCCTGATCGCCTATCAGCTCTGCAGGTCGCATCGACGGCCAACCCAGGACCAGATCACCGACGAGCTGAGTCCGGCGATCGAGGCAGTTCCTACAGACCTCGGCCGATTGAGCTCCGGGGGATGGCGTCTGGCGTCATGACCGTGAATGCCCTTGATCCGACCGACGACTCGGGTCAAGATGCGAGCATGCATGATGTTGACGTCGTGGTCACCAGCCCCGAGACAGCTCAGGACGGTGTCGCCGAGTTCAGCGTGGACGGTGAGATGTTTGCGTTCTCGGTCCTTGACGACGAAGAGATCGTCATCCACCTGCTCCCACGCGATGGTGAGCCGCTCCTGATCGGAGCGCGATCCATGTTGCTTGCACTTGAACGCGCCCGCACGCTCCTATCGTAGTCTCACCGCCTGGGCCGGCCGCTAGGGATCAACCGCGCGATTGGCTTACGCAATCGTTGCCGCTCTGTGGCCGGTTTGTGCTTGAACCCTGTCCATGGTCTCCATGATGGAGATCGTCTCGTCGAGGGGCATCAGCGGACTTTCGAGCTCACCGACGGCGAGCCGCCGCGCAACCTCATCGGCTTGATGGCGAAGTCCGCGGCCCTCATGTGCGGACTGGATGGAGGTGATGTCGCCGCTCCTGAGGATGAGACTCACGCGCGTTGGAGCGTAAAAGTCGCCATCGATTTCGATCCTGGCGTCCGTTCCGACGATCGAAGCCCAGGTTGGACTCTTTGCACGGAGAGTGCACGTGAGCAAGGCTTGGGCGCCGCCGGCGTAGCCGAACACCATCGATGTCTGCGCGTCAACGCCGGTGAATGCTGGGTCGCTGATGGCCACGACCCGGTCTGGTGTCCCGAGCACCATCGATGCGAAGGACACGGGGTAGATGCCGAGGTCCAGAAGTGCTCCTCCGCCCAGTTCTGGCGCAAACAGACGGAATTGAGGGTCCTCAACGAACCACTGCCCGTGGTCGGCGGTCACGGTGACGACCTCGCCGAGCACGCCCTGGTCGAGCCAATCCCGGACCACGTGAATGTGTGGAAGAAACCGGGTCCACATCGCCTCCATCGCGAATAGCCCGTTCTCCCGCGCGACCTGAACGATCTCTCTCGCTTCGACAGCGTTCATGGTGAACGGTTTCTCAACGAGCACGTGCTTGCCCGCTCGGAGGGCGAGGATCGCGTTGTCGCGGTGCATCGGGTGCGGCGTCGCGACGTAGATCACCTCCACATCAGGGTCGGCCACCAGCGCCTCATAGCTGGCATGGCGGTTGGTGATGTCGAATGCGTCGGCGAACTCATCGGCGGATTCCTGGCTTCTGGAGCCGACGGCGGTCACGATCCCGGAATCGGTCAGTCGCAGATCGGTTGCGAACGTGTTCGCGATTGAGCCCGTTCCGAGGATTCCCCACTTGAGTGTCCTGTCTTGCATGCTTTGTCCTTTCGTCGACTCAGTTGAAACCAAGATGCCCGCGTACAGCCGGCGTCGTAGGTCGAGGTCGTCAGTGCCGGCTTGCGCCTCAGGTGTCGTCGAGCCTCAGGGTCGCTTTCACCCCTCGGTACGCGAACGCTTCGGCGAACTCGTCGATTCCGACACTCAGCCCGATGAAAGACTCAACGGCGTCCGGCCACCGGCTCCGTGCTCGGTAGAGGGCGTCGAGCCCCGTCTCCCAGTCCTCTCGGTGGGCGTTGACACTCCCAACCAGTGCCCGGTTTTGCAGAATGGTGTCCACACCGAGTACGCGTCCGTCGACTTTGACTTCACGCGGGCGACCGTCGATTCCGAGCAGACACGCGACACCGTTGCGTGAGAGCAGGCCGAGGGTGTCAATCATCACCTG
>JBAQZL010000113.1:0-16548 GCA_049790955.1 Acidimicrobiales bacterium | reverse complement strand
TTCGTCGGCGTCATCGTTGCCCCCAACGGACTCTCGGTCGACCAGCTCAGAGCCGCCTACCGCATCAATCGTTACCGTGTCGTCACCGTCAATCGTTTCCACATCACGTGTGTCAACTCCGCCGATCGCGTCGGTCTCTGTGGCTTCAACGACAACAACTTCGTCTACCTCGATGACTTCCGTCACTGTGTTCTCCATGATGCACCTTTCAATGGATAATCGCACTGGTCGATTCCGACCACTGGTAACTCACTCGCTCAGTATCCGTTGCACGCGCTCCGGTGTCAAGCCACTTTTTTATGAGCCGCACTCCGCACGAGCGGAATTCTCATTCGTAAGTAATGAATAAGAAACATCCGGTGACGTGATCGTGAGCGTTCGCCAGCGAGACACGTACTTGCGCGCGCGCGGAGAGTTTGTCCACTGCACGATTGGGTAGTTACTCCGTGCACCGCATTCTTTAACTCTCAGAATTTTGTAAATGACGAGGAGTTATGTGCGCCATGGCTTCCACGACGCGAAGGACTGTGCGACACCCGTCTGACGAAGACACAAGTTTCCGACATCGTGCTTTTGTTCTTTTTTAATCCTTCATCGCGCCTGATTGCATCGATCTTCGTCCAGACTCGGTGAGCAATCACTCGGTGATAAATGACAGGCCGTTAGGAATTAAATGACACGCACTATTTCGGAGAAAGTTTCATTCACTTTTCGTCGACGCGTGATCGCGCGAGCTGCGCGCAAAATGCACCGTACGCACATGCGAAGAAGTTGCCGTTCACGAACAGCGCGCACCTCGACAGTGTGTGAAGATGCGAAGCGTAACGGCGTTGCGCATCACTCACCGCTTTCACAGACTTATCAGTTGAGTGTTACGTGCATGCTTTTTAAGATTGAATTGTTCGGCGAGTGTCGCTGGCACAGAAGCAGATATCAGCCTCGGAGGCACCATGATTACTTTTGGCGTAGTACTTCTTCTCATCGGGTTTCTATTGGGGGTTCCCATCCTCTGGACGATAGGAATGATTCTGTTAATCGTGGGTATCGTGCTCTGGATTCTCGGTTCAGTTGGGCGCGAAGTCGGAGGACGTCGACACTATTACTAGGCCAGGTATCTCGACACTTTGATTGCACTTAAATCGGTTGCATAGGTATCGACTCTGCCTGATGTTGGCAATGAGTCACCACTCATTCACTACTGAAATGAAGAAAGGATTCACAATGGTTGACAAGGCAAAGGTAAAGAAGTCAGTAGACAAGGCGACAGCCCACACGAAGAATGCAGCGGAGGTCGCCAAAGGGAAGGTGAAGTCGACAACGGGCAAAGTTGTCGGTGATCGTCGACTTCAGGCCGGAGGAAAGATCGACGAAGTCAAGGGTCGCGCTAAGCAGGCCGGCCAAAAAGTGAAGGAAACCTTGAAGAAGTAGACCAGTGGCGGGCCTTCTCACGTTGGTCCGCCACTGAATTAACTATCAAGATCGGCGCCACTCAGTTGAGAAGAAGATGACGCTCGCTAAGGGAGAAAAAAAAGCGACGGCTTCAAAGTCATCCCGAAGCAAAACGAGAACCGAAGCGCGGTGGCGCAAGTACGTGCGAGCGATGGGACCGGGACTTGTCACGGGGGCGTCCGACGACGATCCGTCAGGTATCGCCACGTACGCGCAGGCAGGCGCGAAATACGGCACTTCGTTTCTCTGGACCGCTCTTTTGAGCTATCCCCTCATGGCCGCTGTGCAAGAAATATGTGATCGGACTGCATTGGCGACGGGTGCAGGAATCGGGGAGCTCGCGTCCAAAAGATTTGGCCGCAAGGGTCGATCCGTACTCGCTTTGCTACTCGTAGTGCTCGTCGTGGCCAACACACTCAACGTGGCGGCCGACCTTGTCGCGGTCGGATCCGGCATGAACTTATTGCACGCCGGCCCCACCTGGGTGTGGGCTCTCGTCGCGGGATCACTCATTACCGCTCTGCTCGCACTTGACTCATTCAACCGACTTGCCGTGATCTTCAAGTTTCTTTGCGCAACGTTGCTGTCGTATCTTGTGGTCGCGGTCATTGTCACGCATCAATGGGTCCACATTCTTACGAGCACCGTGGTTCCCCACATCACCTTCAACAAGAGCTACATCGAACTCCTCGTCGCGATACTGGGGACAACGATCTCGCCGTACCTCTTCTTCTGGCAGAGCGCGCACCGCCTGGAAGAAATGAAAGATGAGGATGCCGGCGGTACGTCCGTCCAGCCGCTCACGAAGCGAGTCCGCTCCAAAGCCGAGTTGAAACAGCGAACCAGTCGCGTCGACGTCTTTTCGGGTATGGCATTTTCGAACGTCGTCATGTTTTCTATCATCGCGGTCTCGGCCGCAACGCTTCATGCGCATCACGAGACAAACATTCAGAGTGCCGCTCAGGCGGCGAAAGCGCTGCGCCCGCTCGCGGGAAGTTTCTCCAGCGAGATCTTCGCCTTCGGTTTCATTGGCAGTGGACTGCTCGCGATTCCCGTCCTCGCCGCCTCGGGGTCCATCGGTCTCTCCGACCTACTCGGTAAACAGTGGGGCTTCTCAATGTCTATTAAAAAGGCCCCGCTCTTCTACTCCCTCGTGGCCTTTGGAACATTGGGCGGCACGGCGTTCAGTCTCTTGCATGTGAATCCCATCACACTTCTTGTGTTCGTGGCGGTGATTAACGGCGTGACCGCCGCGCCTTTCTTATTCGTGGTTATGAGGGTCTCGAGTAGTCGAGAGCTGATGGGCGACTTCGTGAACGGCAAACTCGCGCGTACCCTCGGTTGGGTTACGTTCGCCGTGATGGCGATCGCTGCTGTCGCACTGTTTGCTACTGGCGGTTTTTAGGACACAGCGGCGTTTTTGGCGGTCCAAACCATGTCATCCTAAGACACTGGACGCGTCTCAAGAAACCTGTTAAACAGACGGGGTTGGTACCAAAGGGAGGTTCCAATGCGGGGATTTGGCGCAAGTCGTGACGTCCTCGATTCAGGAAAGGGTCACTATGTTTAGTCCCACCAAGAAGTTCGTCTTTGGCGCCCGCGCGACTCTCGCCAGCGCGGTGGTGCTGGGAACACTTGTGCTGTCGCTGGGCATTGCTGTACCGAGTAGCTCCGCCAGCTCCAGTAAATTTTGCACGACACTTTTGTCGTTCGAGTCGAAGTACGCGAGCAAAGATGCAGTGCCGCCGACCTCGTTCTCGAAGTACAAGACGTGGGCCATGACTCTCGAACCGTTCTACGCCACTCTCGCATCGGAAGCACCGAACGCGGCCTCAAAGACAGTGCTCGGCGACGTCGCCACCATCTTGAAATACGAAGGCACAACGTCATCCTGGACAAAGCTTGAGGCCTACGAAAGTGCGAATCGCGCGAAGTTCTTAGCGGGCACCAAGGCACTGACCAAGGCCATCGAATCTTGCTATTAATCAGTTAGATTTCATCGCCCTGATCCGCGCTTTACCCGGTGGGGTGACGTCCGAGCGCGTGACGCGAACGTGAACGTCGCGTGAGGATGCACTTTTCGCGATAAAACCTCCACGCCTGAGAAAGATTTCACAATCGCCCCGCGCCCTTGACGATGTTGGACGTCTGGCACGTCAACCCTTCACGGCGTTTATCAGGTATTACGACCACTCATATGTGTCGATGATATGACCGAACTAACCCGCTAAAACTGAAGGGGCTGGCTTGACATAGCCAGAATCGCCGTGTACCGTGTAACCGGTTACAGGGCTGCAAGCGGTTACATCGCGATTCTGTAGGGGACTGATTAGGGGGCGTGGTGGTCGATTCTCCACCAACGATTTACGATGTGGCGGCGCGCGCTGGCGTGTCGACGGCGACGGTCAGTCGGGCCCTCAACTCTCTCTCTTCGGTTCGCCCTTCCACGCGCGACAAGGTCCTAGCCGCGATGGAGGAACTCGAGTTCGTGCCCAACGTGGTGGCACGGGGACTCTCGAGCGGTAAGCACTGGATCCTCGGCCTCGTGTTCACGCGCGCCGTAATTGACCCCGCCAATCACGCCATCGACGATTTCGGACTCGTCGTTGAAGAGGCGAGCCTCCTCTATACCGACATCGTTATTCGCGGTGCTGAGGTGCGCGCTGCGGAACACGGCTACTCCCTTCTCCTCAGTAGCGCCGACGAACGACACCCGTCGGGAATGACGTCGTTGCTCAACCTCACGGGAACCGTTGATGGACTCATTTTGCTCGACCGCGTCTTGAAAGACGACGACGTTGCCTATCTCGCTCGTCGCATCCCCGTCGTCTTGCTTGCAGGCAGAGGCGGCGTTGACTCTACGATCACCGTGCGCGTAGACAACGAGCAGGCGATGCGTAGTCTCGTTGAGCACCTCAGTGCGGTTCACGGTGTCAACCGATTTGGCTTCGTCACAGGAGCGAATGAAAGTCCCGACAGCGTCGCTCGTGCTGAGGCAGTTCGGCGATTCGTTACCGAGTTCGGGGGCACCCTGGACGAGGGTGACTATCTTCAAGCGGACTGGACTTCGTCTGGCGGTGAACTCGCGATGCTGGCTCGTCTGAAGAACTCCACGCCACTGCCCCAAGCGTTCATCTGTGCGAACGACCAAACTGCCGTCGGCGTCATCTTCGCGCTGAGAGCGGGTGGATTGCGCGTGCCCGAGGATGTTGGCGTGACAGGCTTCGATGACATCTCCTTGACGCGGTACTTCAATCCGGCACTCACCACCATCCGTCAGTCGGGAAGCATCCTTGGTGAAGTGGCGATTGACGCGCTCATCTCGATGCTGGACGAATCCGAAGAGGTGCAACGGACGATTGTTCTACCAACCGAGCTAGTCGTGCGAAGTAGTTGCGGTTGTGTTGAAGATCCCGACACGTTGGCGATGGGGGCTGGCGCCACCGACGGGCCAGGGGTGGGCTGAGCGTGCGTCCGATCGCTCGCCGCCTGGGCGTCTACATCGTCACGGCTTGGGTGGCCGTCACGGCCAACTTTTTGTTGCCGCGATTGATGCCGGGCAATCCCATTCAGACGATGATCGGCAAGCTGGTGTCCAACGTCACGCCAGCCGAAGTCAGGTCCATTCGCCTCTCCTTTGGCGGGAGCCTGCAAAGTGGTCTCGTCCATCAGTACTTCACCTACTTGGACCAAATGTTCCACGGCAACCTCGGAGTCTCCATCACCCTGTCGTCACCGGTCAGCACCATCTTGAAGGGCGCGGTCCCCTGGACCGTGGGACTTATCGGCCTTTCAACCGTGTTGAGTTTCTTCGTTGGCACGTTCGCGGGGGCGCTGCTCGGCTGGACCCGCGGTTCACGAATGGATTCACTAATTCCGACGGCGACCTTCTTTCAGGCGATACCGTATTTCTTTCTCGGAACAGTGATGCTGCTGCTCTTTGGCAGTGATCTGCACTGGTTCCCGGAACTTGGAGCGTACAGCCTCAACGTGACGCCGTCGTGGACGTGGGCCTTCGTGGCGAGCGTAATCCGCTACGGAGAACTCCCCATGATCTCGATCGTTCTGAGCTCTGTCGCCGGATGGATGCTGGGCATGCGCAACATGATGATCACGATGGTTGGCGAAGACTTCGTGCTCATGAGCGTCGCCATGGGCTTGCCGCGCCGTAAGGTGATCATGATCGCGGCCCGCAACGCAATCTTGCCGAGTATCGCCAATTTGTCGCTGGCCATTGGCCTCGTGGTCTCTGGCGCTTTGCTGGTGGAGCTTGTTTTCAACTACCCCGGCGTGGGTGATCTCCTCTTGAACGCGGTCCAAAACGAGGACTACCCACTTATCCAAGGCATCTTCCTGATCATCACGTTGGCGGTCCTCGGGGCCAATCTCATCGCAGACCTCGTGTACTTCGCCTTGGACCCGCGCACGAGGACGAAGGTCGCGACGTGAAGTCTCTGCACCTGCCCCGCTCGCCCAAGGTCCTGCTCGGATTGGGCATTACGGGCTTCTTCCTCGTGTTGACGATTATCGGGCCCTACATCGCACCATTCAATCCCAATAACACGTCGTTCGCACCGAACCTGACGCCATCGGCGCATCACTGGTTGGGCACGACCAGCCTGGGCCAGGACATCTTGTCCCAGACGTTGGTCGGCGCGCGCGCGACGATCGTGGTGGCCCTGGTAGCTGGTCTGGTGGCGACCGCGTTGGCGACGTTCATCGGTGTGGCGGCAGGCTACCTTGGTGGATTCACGGATGACGGACTATCGCTGTTGTCCAACGTGTTCCTCGCGATCCCGGGTTTACCTCTGCTCATCGTGATCGACAGTTACCTGCCCGCGACGAGCCGGTCGAACGCGTTGGTCATCGGACTCGTGATCTCACTAACCGGCTGGGCGTGGGGAGCTCGTGTACTGCGGGCCCAGACGATGTCACTACGCAACCGAGATTTCATTGAGGCGTCGAGGATTATCGGTGAGAGCCGGTGGCGGATCATGCTCACCGAGGTCGCCCCGAACCTTCTACCGATCCTGGCGTCTTCCTTGTTGTTCACAGTGCTCTATTCCATCGGGGCGTACGTGACGCTCGCCTACATCGGCCTGACCAGCACGTCAGTGTGGAATTGGGGCACCATGCTCTTCTGGGCGCAGGCCAACAACGCTCAACTGTCGGGCGAGTGGTACTGGTTCGTACCACCGGGGGTGTGCATTGCCCTGGTGGGCACGGGGCTGGCACTTTTGAATTTTGGCATCGACGAGTTCATCAACCCCCGTTTGCGTGAGTCCGGACTGACCGCTCGACAGCGCCGACGCCGTGGCCTTCCTCGCCGTGTGCGTCTTGGTTTGACACCCGTCCTTCGCCCGATGGCGGGCAGAGTGTCCGAGCCCGTGGCAACTGCCAAAGCGACCTCGAAGGCGGCGTTGTGAGCACCGACGCGCTCAAGCGCCCTGCCGCGCCGAGCGTGATCGCCGATGCGTCCAGCCCGCCCTCTGGGCACCTGAAGAGCGAGCGCGTCCTGGAGATCAAGGGCCTGTGCGTCGACTACGGCGTGGACGCGAGCGCGGTGCGAGCCGTCGATGACGTCGACCTTCATATCGATCGCTCGAAAGTACTTGGAGTCGCCGGTGAAAGTGGCTCGGGAAAATCAACGCTGGTCTACGGCTTCACGAGGTTGCTGCGCGCACCGGCGCTCATCACGGGTGGCACCGCAATGTTCAACGTCGGCGCCGCTAGCGAGGGCGGGCCAGACGAGTTCATTGACCTCATTACCGCCGACGAGGCCGCGCTTCGCCGCGTGCGCTGGACACAGATCTCCGTCGTCATCCAAAGCGCCCTCAACGCCTTGAACCCCGTGGTGCGCGTGGGCTCCCTGTTCGACCAGGTGTTCAAGGCGCATCGTCGCGAGATGTCCAAGGCCAATCGCCGAGCGAGGGCAACCGAACTGCTCGAACTGGTCGGGCTGACCCAGGACCGCCTCCAGCGTTTCCCGCATGAGCTCTCGGGCGGCCAACGCCAGCGCGTCATGATAGCCCTCGCGTTGGCCCTCGACCCCCAACTCGTGATCATGGACGAGCCCACGACGGCATTGGACGTCGTTACCCAGCGTGAGATTCTCGGCGAACTCGCCGAGTTGCGTGCCCGATTCGGCTTCGCCATGATCTTTATCACCCACGACCTCTCACTCCTGGTGGAGTTGGCCGACGAGATCGTCGTCATGTACGCGGGCCGTCTCGTCGAGCGGGCCAGCGCCCGAGCCCTCTACGACGCACCGCGCCACCCGTACACCCTCGGGCTACTCAACTCATTCCCGCCGATGCACGGCGAGCGCCACGAACTCACGGGGATTCCCGGCACCCCACCGGACCTCTCAGACCTGCCGGGCGGCTGCGCCTTCCATCCCCGGTGCCCCTACGCAATGGAGCGGTGCACCAAGGAGAGGCCGCCCCTGGCGAGTCTCGGAGAGGAAGGACGATACGTGGCGTGCTGGCTCCACGTTGACAACGCGCGCGCGGCCGTACCCGTGGAGCTGAGTCGAGCGACGCCGTCGACAGCAGGAGGCCGACGTGAGTGACGCGAGCGCATCCGTGAGCGAGCTGCAGGCGCAGCACTTGACGCGGCACTTCAAGGTGCGACAACCTGGCAGCGTCCTGGCCGCGAAGAGGATCGTGCGGGCGGTGGACGATGTCAGTCTTGACCTTCGAGCAGGCGAGGTGACAGCCGTCGTAGGCGAGAGTGGCTCGGGCAAGTCCGTGCTCGCCCGTCTGCTCGCACGAATACTCACCCCCACCTCGGGCGAGCTGTTCCTGGGCGGAGCGCGCGTTGCGGCGAAGGAACGACGCTCGTTGGAGTACGCCTCGGACGTCCAGCTCGTCCTTCAGGACCCCTTCGGCTCGATGAATCCGGTTCACCAGATCCACCACAACCTGATTCGCCCGCTGCGAATTCACGGCGCGTCAAAAGAGGAGGCGCGTGGGTTGGCCGAGGAGGCTTTGCGACGGGTCTCACTGGAGCCCCCCGAACGGTACCTCGATCGCTTTCCCCACGAGCTCTCGGGCGGCCAGCTCCAGCGCGTCTCGATTGCCCGCGCGCTCTGCGTTCAACCCAAGGTCCTGCTCGCCGACGAGCCGATCTCGATGCTCGATGTCTCGGTT
Source organism: Acidimicrobiales bacterium (assembly GCA_049790955.1). Taxonomy (GTDB): domain Bacteria; phylum Actinomycetota; class Acidimicrobiia; order Acidimicrobiales; family RAAP-2; genus RAAP-2. Next base: position 7,948 of record JBAQZL010000113.1, on the reverse strand, counting down.
CGCCTTGGGGTGCTCAACCTGCTGCGCGGCTTGTGCGACAACGACAGGCTCGCGATCCTATACATCACCCACGACATCGCCTCGGCGCGCTATCTGGCCGAGGAAATCATCGTCATGTACGCCGGGCAAGTGGTTGAACATTCGCGCGGTACCGCGCTGGTCGACGCGCCGACCCATCCCTACACTCAACTGCTCATCGCCTCGGTGCCGGACCCGACCACCCCACTCTCGGTGGCACCCGACGTCGGTGAGCAGAGCCTTTCGACCATCGCCTACGACGGCTGTCGGTTCAGCCCGCGCTGCGCCCACGTGATGGACATATGTCGAACTCAGGAGCCGCCGGCCTTCCTCGTCGGCGAGTCTCACACCTCGAAGTGCTGGCTCTACCGGGACCGACCTGAGGTTTCGGTTGAAGTCGCGATACCCACCCGACGAGGAGAGGGGGCCGCAACGACGACATGAGCACGAGCTAAGACCTCGCCGCTCCGCCCAAAAGGGGTCGCGGCGACCGTATTGCGAGGGTCCAACCGGCCTCGCGTAGTTCACTAAGGACCCACACATGGTTCATAAGAGACGTCGGCGAGAGCCGGCTAGACACAATCAATATAAGGGAAAAACATGTTTAGAAAAATAGGAGTTCTCATTACCGCCCTGGCCTGCGTGTCATTGGGCATGGTGACGAGCGTAGGCCTCAGCGCCGCGTCCGCCGCCAGCCCGCCACTAGTGCTTGAGGGCAACACTGGCGTTACGTTCACTAACAACTTCAACCCATACGACTCGAGCTCGTTCTGCAAGGAGATGTCGGTCTGCTCGCTGGTGTATGAGCCGTTGTTTGAGTTCGACACGATCAAGGCAGGGACCGCGGATCCGTGGCTCGCCACGGCATACGCGTGGTCGAACGGTGGCAAGACGCTCACCTTCACCATCCGTACGGGCGTCAAGTGGAGCAACGGTGCAGCCTTTACTCCAGCCGATGTCGCCGCAACGTTCAACGGCACCAATAACAACGCCGCCGCCAACGTGTACGGCCTTCCGTCGCTCGCGAGCCCGGCAACTGTCAGCGGAAACACCGTGGTGCTGAACTATGCGACCCCGGAGTATTCCAACATCACCGCGATCGCGGGTACCGAGTTGATGGTACCGTCGAGTTTCTGGACGACCTACTCCCCGGTGGCCACCAGTTCGGTGTCGGATTCCCAGGCAATCGGCACTGGTCCATATGTGCCGTCGAGTTATTCGTCGTCCGTCGTTGACTACACGGCGAACGCGACGTACTGGGGCACCGCGCCCGCGGCGAACGAGGTCCAGGTCTTGAGCGTGGACACCAACGCCGACGCGGCAACTGACTTGGCCGATGGGACGCTGACTTGGGCGGGCAACGACATCGCCAATGTGAACTCGATCTTCGTCGACAAGGACAAGGCCACGAACCACACGTTCTTCGCCCCGGGCAACACCGTGACGCTGCAGTTCAACGTCACCAAGGCACCCTTGAACGACCCCAAAGTTCGTGAGGCGATCAGTGTGGGCATCAACCGCAAGGAGCTTGGTATCAAAGGCGAAAGCGGCTACGAGCTGCCCGCGACATCACTCAGCGGGCTCATCCTGCCCAACCAGGCGGGATACCTAGGCGCGCAGTTCAAGAACGATGTCAAGGCCACCAACGACCCGACCATGGTGAAGAAAATACTGACGGCCGACGGATACAAGAAGAACCACCAAGGCTTCTACGCGAAGAACGGCAAAGAGATCAAGTTCAGCATCGAAGACCCGATCTCGTACTCCGACTACTACGCCGACGCGCAACTGATGTCGTCCGAGCTGAAGTCTGAGGGCATCGACGCCACCGTCTACGGCGTGCAGGCAGCGCAGTGGTATACGGACTCTGCCGATGGAAACTTCACGTCGATCGAACACTGGGGCAACGGTGGTACTAACCCCTACACCCAGTACGACAACTGGCTGGACTACACGACCTCGGCCCCGAATGGCAAGTCGGCGAACGCCGACTACGGTCGCTACCACAACACGGCGGTGCAAGCGGATCTGGCCAAGTTGGCCGGAACCAACCCGAGCGACACGGCAGCCGTGAAGGCGGCGTCACTGCCTCTTGAGAAGGTTGTGGCGACCCAACTACCGGTTATCCCGTTGCTCTACGGAGCCACGTGGTGCGAGTACTCGACGGCCAACTACACGGGCTTCCCAACTCCGTCGAACCCGTACATGGACCCGGCGCCCGGTGACCCCGAGCTGCCATACATCTTGACCCACATCACGGCAGTTTCATAAAACAGTCACCTCCACGCGCGGTTCCGTCAACTCAACCCTGCGGAATCGCGCGTGGAGGGTACCAAGACTACGCGGTCGGCCAACACGTCGGTTGGCGGACCGCGAGTCGCTTACGCCTACACATCACACCCTCGACTAGGAGTTTCCATATGAGCATGCACAAGGCACACGAAGGAGGAGCCTCTGTCTTCCCGCCCGGATTTCTCTGGGGAACCGCGACCGCCTCGTACCAGATCGAAGGCGCCGCCAAGGCCGACGGCCGTGGCCCTTCCATCTGGGACACCTTTAGCCACACCCCCGGCGCGGTGTGGAACGGTGACAACGGCGATGTCGCCTGTGACCACTACCACCGCATGGACGAAGACCTCGACCTTTTGGCCGAGCTCGACGTCGCCGCCTACCGCTTTTCCATAGCGTGGCCCCGCGTGCAGCCCACGGGCAGCGGCCCGGCAAACCAAAAGGGCCTCGACTTCTATCGGCGCCTCGTTGACGGACTACGTGCGCGCGACATAGAACCCACCGTCACGCTCTATCACTGGGATCTGCCACAGCCCCTCGAAGACAAGGGCGGCTGGTGGGTGCGCGAGACGGCCGAGCGCTACGCGGACTACGTCGACATTGTGGCACGCGCCCTCGGCAGCGACTTCGAGCGCTGGATCACGTTGAACGAACCGTGGTGTTCGTCGTGGCTCGGCTACGGAGCCGGTCGCCATGCGCCGGGCGTCCAAGACATCGGCAAGGCCGCGGCAGCGAACCACCATCTGTTGCTGGCCCACGGTATGGCCGTGCCGATCCTTCGCTCCGCTATCAGCTCGGCGAAGGTGGGTATCACGTTGAATCTCGGCGATCATCAGCCGGGATCCCAACACGAACTCGACGTCGCGGCAGCGTGGCGCGCCGACGGCAACCTGAACCGACTCTTTCTCGAGCCGGTGTTTCATGGCCAGTACCCCGAGGACATGCTCGAGCACTACCGCGATTCGAAGCCGGGATTTTCCGTCATACAAGACGGCGACCTCGACATCATCTCGCAGCCACTCGACTTTCTCGGTGTCAACTACTACTTCCCCTCCACCGTCGTCGACATCTCGCGCGCGAAAGAAGCTCGCGTGGCGGGGTACTTCGTGGCCGCGGGAGAGCAGTTCCCGGATCTGCGGGTGCGCTCGCTCGAAACGCCGGGTCGCGACAAGACGGCCATGGACTGGGAGATCGGGGCGTCGGGACTGACGTCGCTGTTGATCCGGATTCGTGAGGAGTACACCACGTTGCCGATCTACATCACCGAAAACGGAGCGGCCTTCGATGACTACGTCGATCCCAACGGGGACGTGAAAGATCACAACCGGGTGGCCTATCTCCAAGAACACATCTCGGCCGTCCACGACGCCATTGACGCCGGCGTCAACGTCCAGGGATATTTCGTATGGAGTCTGCTCGATAACTTTGAGTGGGCCCTTGGCTACTCGCGTCGATTCGGCATTGTCTGGGTGGACTTCCCCTCGGGGGCACGACTGAAGAAGGAGAGTTTCGTGTGGTATCGCGACACGATCCAGTCGAACTCGGTGGAGTACGCCACGTCGGTCGGATAGCTGGACAGATCGCGACAGTGTCTTCCCCTTCGCCGTCGCGAATGACCGCCGGCCACGTCAGTGGCCGGCGGTTGCTTCGTTAATGGACGGCGACGCCCTGGGCGGAGGCGAGCTCTTCGCCGCCGGTCGCTGGCACGCGGATCATCACGATCGAGATGATGAGACTCAACAGTGCGATACCGGCCGAGACGTAGAAGGCGGTGACATATCCGTGCGTCGTCGCGACATTTGAGACCGTCGTCAGGGACAGGTGCAGCGCGTGAAGCTTGGCGTTTTGTGCATCGATGGCGACGGTGGCGAGTACCGCGAGGCCCAAGGCGCCCCCGACCTGTTGCATGGTGTTGAGCAGGGCCGACGCCAGTCCGGCCTCGTTCGCTTGCACCCCTGACACGGCGGTCAAGGTGAGGGGCACAAAGACAATGCCCAGACCTAGCGCAATGACGACGAGAGGACCAACGATGTCGAGATAACTGCTGGTCGGGGTTATTCGGGTGAGCCACAGCATTCCTAGAACCGTGGCGGCCGGACCGATGAGCAGAGGAATTCGAATGCCAATCTTGCCGACGAATCTTGATACGAGTCCCGCGGCGACGATGATGCCCGCCGTCATGGGCAAGAAGCCAACGCCGGTACGCACCGCGCTCCAACCTTGAATGTTCTGAAGAAACTGCGTCAGGAAGTAAAACATCGAGAAGAGCGCGATGCCAATGCAGAGCATCATCGCGAAGCTGGCCGAGCGATTTCGATTCTTGAAGATGCTGAGCGGCATGAGCGCTTCGTGACTGCGTTGCTCGATGAGTATGAACGCGAGGAGCAGCACGACCGCGGCGACCAAGAAGACGACGGTGGATGTGCTCGACCAACTGTGGCTCGACGCGTTCGAGAGCCCATAGACGAGGGCCAGCATCCCGCCCGTTCCCGTCACGGCGCCCGGAACGTCAAGGCGCCCGGATGTCGTCGACGACTCGTTCAGAGCCCGCGGCGCGAGAAAGAGCACGACCGCGGCGATCGGTACATTGATGAAGAAGATCCACCGCCACGAGACGTAGCTCGTCAGAATACCGCCGAGCAAGAGGCCCACCGCTCCTCCGCCGCCCGACATCGCGGCGTACACGCCCATTGCCCGATTCCGATCACGACCCTCGGGAAAGTTGGTGGCGATGAGCGAGAGCGCGGTAGGCGCCGCGATCGCGGCGCCGACTCCCTGCATGCCGCGAGTGATGATCAGCCAGATGTCGGACTGCGCGAATCCTCCGAGCAGCGACGAGAGTGCGAATACGGTAATGCCGATCATGAACATCCGGCGCTTGCCGTAGAGGTCGCCGGTGCGACCTCCAAAGAGCAACAGCCCGCCGAAGGTCAGTGAGTACGCGGTGATGAGCCACTCAAGGTTGGCCGGCGAAAAATGCAACGCGCGGTGAATTGTCGGAATCGCGACATTCACGACGGTGGCGTCGAGCACGATCATCAATTGGGCACAGGAGATGACCAGCAACGCCAGACCGAGATGTTTGGTCTCGCCGTTGTCGGTCAGTTCAGTCGCTTCAGAGGACATCGTTGCTCTTTCTCTTGGGACGAATCGTGGAGGGTTCGGTGGGGCCAGCTTTCAGTAGCGGAAGAATCACTCCCTCGACGACGGACTCGAAAAACGCCCGGTCGGGGACGGTGGCCGTGACGATGAGGCGATGAAGTACCAGCGCCGGAAGGATTGAGACGATCGTGTCCAAGTTCTCAATAGGAGGAATCTCACCACGCGCCACGGCTCGCTCGAAGACACGCGCGAGGGTCGCCGTATGCGCATCGATGAGCTGCGTTCGAAAGACCTTGCGCAGTTCCGCGTCGTGGGGCAACGCACTGACCAGTCCAATGATGACTTGGCTATCGAGTTGTCCCGTGCTGGCGTCTGATCGATCGATGAGCTCCGCTAAGTCTGCGCGCAGGGTACCGGTGTCTGGAGTGGGGAACTTGACCTTCTCGCACATCAAGGCATCCACAATGAGCTCGGCCTTGCCCGCCCAGCGGCGGTAGATCGTGGCCTTGCCTGCGCCCGCTCGCGCGGCAATTTTGTCGATTGTTAGACGGTCGTAGCCAATGTCGGCGAGAAGTTCGAGAGCCGCTGCTCGCAGTACATCGTCGCGCGACGCGTCAAGTGGTCGACCTCCGCTGTGATGCGCTTCTGCATCGTTGGTGAGAGCAACGTTCGTATCAAGTGCCATTGCCAAATACGGTACTAGTTAGTTCCGGAACTAGGTCGTATCGCATCTAGCCCCTGATGGCGGGGCCAATCGTCGCGACGAATTAACTAGGAAAGACCGTGGCGTAGGGAATCGTCTTCGAAGGAATCTTGACGCTGACCGTTTCTCCCCACTTCGTGAACGCCGTGTGGCTCGATCCCTCTGTGGTGACGACCGCCTCTTTCAAAGGCAGCGTCGTCGATCCCGAAGAAATAGTCATGACGCTGACTTCCTTGGGCGCCGTACTTGTCTTCGCGGTCGTCCACTTGATTTGGTAGCCGTTGGTCGCCTTGTCGCGCGTGGCCAAGAGTTTCGTACCCTTCGCCGCGGGAAGCAGCTGCGCGAAGGCACTCGACGTCAGATTGGCCTTGAACGTCGTATACGGCGACGAACCCTTGGCCATGATGATGGCATCACTGCCGACCGCCTTCTGTTCGGCGGCCGTGAGTCCCATGACCTTCGTCAATCCCTTTTCGCTGCCGTACAGATACGCGTCTTTCGGGGTGACCGTGATGGTGAACGTTTCGGTGCCCGAGGCGTAGGTCTCGGTGCCGGTCGTGGTGCCAATGTCGGCCACGACCGAACTCTTGACCTTGTTATCGATGGTCGTCACGACGATGTGCACCCCGGTCTGCTTGCCCAGTGCCGACTTCGCGGCGGTCAAAAGTGAGGTCGTTGTGGGGCTCTTGGATGCCGCCTGTGCGCTGAGCGCGGGTCCGACCATAAGGGTGCCCGAGAGCACGGCGAGGGAAAGGGTGAGTGAGGTACGTCGAGAAAGAGCCATGGATAGAGCCTAGGGGGATTTGTGATGATCTCCCGTTCGCCAGTGTGGTCAGCCAGTATCTCCGAGTGCGCGAAGACCTAAAAGCAGCCCGCTAAATCAAAGAGAAACTGCTGCAAGATGTGAATTTCGTCGAGAAGTTCCTCCGGCGCCGACTCGAGCTTCTCATCGCTCAAGATCCCGTTCGCGACCGCCGTTGAGCGCAGCGCCACTTGAAGAGTGCTGAGCCACGCCCAGGCTTCGCTATCAGTGAGGTACTGCTCTTGGAGCGTCATGACGGCGAGTTCCGCGTTGGACGCGGTCTCGCTCTGTCGAGCCAGGGTCGAGAGAGGATCGTCGTCGTCGCTGCTCGGATTTATCGGTGGATTCAGCGAGAGATGCCACTCGTGCTCGAGGTCTCGCTCGCCCGCCACGACATGCGTGAACACCTCGCGAACAATCCCTCGGCCGACGTCGTTGAGACGCACCTCAACGCGCCCGTCGCGACGACGAACAAAGAGCTTCGTTGCCATCACGCGTCACGCTCCACGCTCGACTGAAGACCCGCGACTTGCAGCTTGACGCAGTAGGCCTCGGCGCGTTCGCGCTGACCAGACCAGACGATGGCGCGCCCCTCATGGTGCACGGTCAACATCAGGTGGGTGCACTTATTGTTCGAGTATCCAAAGACTCTTTTGAAGACCGCGACCACGACTGTCATGGGCGTCACCGGATCGTTCCAGACAATAACGTTCCAGGGTCGTTCAGTAACAACCGACACGTCGCTCTCTACGCGCTGCTCGAGATCGTTTTCGGCCGTGGCGTTACGCAGTTTCTTCAACGTCGGCATTCTTCTAGTGTCGCAGACGACCGAGGCGATTGAAAGCGTCGGAACTTAAAGTGGATGAAACCTGAGGAGTCGTAATGATCGGAACGAATGGTCGCACCGTCGCGACGCGTCTGCGCCAACGCGTGGGCCTTTCGATTCGTCACGCCGCCGGGTTGACGAACGAGCCGCCGCCGCGCTGCGACGATCCCGAGGAGGCGTTCGGCGACGTTCATGGCGTGGCGCGACT
>JBAQZL010000112.1:0-38721 GCA_049790955.1 Acidimicrobiales bacterium | reverse complement strand
CCTCAGGCGCGGGGGCCGGGGCGGGGGCGGGCGAGAGAAAGTCGTCGCTTGGATAGTCGGGACTCAACATTGAGGTGGGTAGTCCTTGAGCGCTCAAGCGCTCGCGGCCGGAGTGCGCGGTCTTCAGCAGTCGTTCCAGCACAATTTCAAACCCGCCGAGCTTGCCGTCGATGAAGTCTTCGGACTCGTTGATCATTTGGCGCGCTTGAGTGTGGGCGTCGGCAACGATCTGCTCCGCCTTGAGGCGCGATTGACGAACGATTTCGGTCTTGTCGACCATACGGGCCGCTTCGGCGCGTACCTGGTTCATCAACTGCTCGGCCTTTTGCACTTCGGCGGCCATCAGCTCCTCGCGGTCGCGAAGGGCCCAACGGGCTTCACGAATCTCATCGGGCAGGCTGTGCAGCGCCTGTTCAAGCAGCGAGAGGACTTCGTCGCGCGAGATAAGGGCCGAGTTCGACAGCGGCATCTGCTTGGCGTTGGCCACAATGTCGATGAGGTCGCGCAGATCAGCCTCGATATCACGGCGCACGTGACGGGCCGGCTCTTCAAACTCTTCGCCGTCGTAGCCGTCAAAGGAGGTCACGCGTCGCCCTCAGCGAACTTCTCGGCCAGGCGCTTGGCGACCGGTTCGGGCACGAAGGAGGTGACGTCCCCGCCGTATCGTGCGACCTCACGCAAGAGCCGCGAAGCGATGAAGGAGTGGTGGGAGCTCGACGGGAGAAAGAGGGTCTCCACGCCGGACAGCGACCTATTCATCTGGGCCATCTGAAGTTCGTTTTCGAAGTCCGAGATGGCTCGAAGGCCCTTCACGATGGCGGTCGCGTTGACGTCGCGCGCGACGTTGACGAGCAATGTCGAGATCGAGACGATGCGCACGTTGTGGACGTGGGTTAAGGAGTCGGCGATCATTTCGCGGCGCTCTTCGATGTCAAAGAGCGGCTGAGACTTCTGGGGGTTGCGGGTAGCCGCGACCACGATTTCGTCAAAGATCTGCGAGGCGCGTTCCACGATTTCCAGGTGACCGTTGTGAAAAGGATCAAAGGAGCCCGGAATCAGTCCAACCGTCGTCACTTCTCGTCCCCTTTGGTGGGTTCCAACATCGTTACGAGCGTAGTGCCGTATCGCTTGGTTTTCGTCACGAGCCAGCCGTCGGGCGCATCCATGTGGCGATCGTTTTCTATGACTACGCGCTGCGCGGAGACGTCGTGGAGAACACTCGCGAGGTCGAGCGGACCGTACGGCGGGTCGGCCAAGAGAAGATCGAGGTCGTGCGGGGGTTGCCACACCGGCAGGTTGGCGCGCACGAAGACCGCTTCGCCGGCGAGCTTCAGTGGCTCGAGGTTGTTCTTCGCGGCCGCGAGACAGGCCGGATCGGTGTCGATGAAATACACCTTGGCCGCACCGCGCGAGAGCGCTTCGATCCCCATGGCTCCCGATCCGCTGTAGAGATCGGCGACAACGAGATCGCTCAGTCCCCCGCGGCTCTCGAGCATGGAGAAGATGGCTTCTCGCGCGTAGTCCGTTGTCGGGCGAACGGTGGGCGGCAGTTTTGCCTTGAGCTGACGCCCGCGGGCCGTACCACCAATAACTCGCACTCTTTCAGCGTAGGGGCTCGGGCTAACTCTTAAAGAGATAGGTGGCGTCGTCCTCGTCCACGAACAGTCGCAGTTCGTCCTCCATCGCCGCAAGGGACTCGTCGTCATCGTGCACTATGGACGCCGCGAGTGATTGCGCGCCGAGAAGGAGGTCTTCGTCCGACTTCAATTTGGCCAATTTGAGGTCGCTGCGTCCCTGTTGGCGCGCCCCAAGCAACGTTCCCTCGCCGCGCATCTCGAGGTCTACGTCGGCCAATGCGAAGCCGTCATTGGTCGCGACAAGGGCGTTGAGGCGAGCCTCGCCGTCTTCGTTCGGCGGAGTACCCAGCAGATAGCAGTAACTCTGGAACTCCGCGCGTCCCACGCGCCCACGCAGTTGGTGCAGCTGGGCGAGCCCGAATCGCCACGCGTCTTCGATCACGATGACGCTCGCTTCGGGCACGTCGACGCCGACCTCAATCACCACCGTGGCAACCAGCACGGAAATCTCGCCCGCGCGAAACTGATTCATGACGAGTTCCTTTTCGTCACTCTTCATCTGGCCGTGCAGGAGACCAACAGCCAGACCCCTCAGTTCGTGGGTGGCCAAACGAGTTCGCTCTTCGACGGCGCTCGTCGCTTCAATCTTGTCGGAGCCCTCCACCAGTGGACAGATGACGTATGCGCGCCGTCCGGCCGCCACCTCATCGCGCACCCGCTGCCAACATGACGCGATCTCATCGTCCTCGCGAGCCCACGTCGTCTCGATCGCCCGGCGTCCGGCCGGGAGCTCGTCCAACACCGAGACGTCGAGGTCTCCAAAGAGCACCATGGCCGCCGTGCGGGGAATGGGCGTCGCGGTCATCACCAGGAGATCGGGGTCGGCGCCTTCGTTCGATCGCTCGCGACCTTGGTCGCGCAGGCGCGAGCGCTGTTCGACGCCAAAGCGATGTTGTTCGTCAATGACAATGAGCCCGAGCGAGCGAAAGCGCACGTCGTCACTCAAGAGAGCGTGGGTGCCCACCACGATGTCGACCGAGCCTGTGGCTAGACCGCCCACGATGGCTTGACGCTCCTTGGCGCGAACTCGGCCAGTCAGGAGTTGCACCGACACGTCGCGCTCCCCACCGAGCACCGCGTCGTCGCTGACCATGAGACCGGACAGGTCGCGACGAAGCGACGCCAGATGCTGTTCGGCCAAGACTTCGGTCGGCGCCATCAGCACGCTTTGACGCGAGCCATCGAGCGCTCCCAGCATGGCCGTGACGGCGACGAGAGTCTTGCCCGAGCCCACGTCGCCCTGGAGCAGTCGGTGCATGGGCAGCGGTCCCGCCATGTCGTGAACTACTTCTTCCAGGACCCTTCGCTGCGCGGCGGTGAGAGTAAAACGGTGTCCGGCGAGGAAACGACGGACGAGGGTCTCCTCACGCGACACGAGGGAACCTGGCGTCACGTCGAGGTCGTCAACGTTGATCAAGTGGCGAATACCGGCCGCCGACTCTTCGAGTCGTCGGCGGCGTAGCGCCAAGATCAGCTGGAGTCGGAGAAACTCATCGAAGGCCAGCCGTCGGCGAGCGGGAACTTGGTCGCCGTAGTTCTCGGGGAGGTGAATGCCCCAGTACGCGCTCGTTCTATCGATCAACTCGAGCGGCGCGCGCTGCACGTCGGAAAGAGGATCCAACAGTTGGCCCGCTCGGCGCAGGGACTCTTCGATGAAGCCGCCCATCTCCCAACTGGTGAGACCCGCCTTGCCCGAGGCGGGATAGATCGCGACTACCCGACCTACTCGCGAAGGATCGCGTTCTTCACCCGTCGCGCCGACAATGACGTCGACTACGGGGTTGGCCATCTGACGTTGACCTCGGTAGTCACCCACTTTGCCAAAGAACAGTGCCTGAACTCCCACCGGTAGTTGGCGTTCGCGCCACCCCTGATTGAAGAAGACGATCTTGATCGATTCTCCGCCGTCACTCACCGTGACCTCGACCATGACCTTGCCCTGTCGCGTCCGACGACTGGAAACCTTGGTTACTTCGGCAAAGATGGCCGCCTCGTCGCCGACTGTGAGGTCGCTGAGGTCGACTTGTCGCGTGCGATCGATGTAGCGACGGGGATAGACGGTGAGCAGGTCAAAGACATTGGAGATGCCCATCGACTGGAGGGCCGCCGCGCGCTTCTCACCGATATGGCGCAGCTTGTCGACCGACACGTCGCCCAACTCGCGGAGTCTGCGCGCCGGCGCGTCACTCACTCGAGGCCGAAGTAGTAGGGGTAGAGGGGTTGGCCGCCGTGATGCACTTCGGGAATGATCTGAGGATGCGCCTCGGCGAGGTACTCGGTGATCCGGCGCGTATTGGCTGCCGTTGCGCCGTCGCCTTCGATGATGGTGAGCAGTTCGTGCTCGGGGCGAATGAGTTGCGCGAGCAGCTGATTGCTCGCCGCAGCGATGGAGTCGGCGATGGCGAGCACTCCTGACGCTCCGAGACCGATCCAATCGCCTTCGTGCACGTGGCCAGCGTCGGTCGCGCTGTCGCGCACCGCGCGCGTCACTTCTCCGGCCACCACATTGCACGCCGAGGCGCGCATGGCCGTGGCGTTCGCCTCGAGCGACGCGTCGGGGTCGTAGGCGAGAAGCGCCGCGAAGCCTTCGACGATCGAGTTCGTCGCGACGACCGCGACGTTCTCTTCGACCAGGGCGTCTACTTGGCTGGCCACCGGGGTGATGTTCTTGTTGTTGGGCAGGACCACGACCTGGCTGGATCCCGTCGCGCGAACCGCGTCGGCCAGCTCACTGGTCGAGGGGTTCATCGACTGGCCCCCAAAAACCAATTGACGCACGCCAAGCGAGCGAAAGATTCGACCCACGCCTTCGCCCACGACGACCGCCACGACCGACGTGGTGGGAGCGTCGACGTGCACTTCTTCGACGGGCGTTCCCGTGGCCTCGCGCACCCACCGCTCTTCAATGACCTGATCGGCGAGATCGGTAACGCGAATGTTGCGGGGTCGACCCGCGTCGAGTGACGCTTCGATGGCGGCGCCCACGTCGTCGGTATGGATGTGGCAGTTATAGAGACCGTGATCGCCCACGATGACGATCGAGTCGCCGAGCCCCGTCCAGACTTCTCGAAACGCTGCCATCTTCGTATCGTCGGCGTCGAGCAGGTACATCACTTCATAGCGCAACTCCACCGCGTGTTCACTCGGGTCTTCGTGGACGTGGACGTCAATGGAGTCGACGGGAGGCGCGCTCGGAAGATCATCGCCGGCAACGACGTGACAGAGCGCGTCAAAGAGAAGCACGAGGCCAGTCCCGCCACTATCGACAACACCGGCCTGCTTCAAGACGGCGAGCTGATCGGGCGTTTTTGCCAACGCCTCTTTCGCCGCGTCACGCGCGCCGCGAGCGAGATCGACGAGCGAGTCTTTGTGGGCGAGAGCGCCCTGCGCTCCCGCGCTTGCGATGCTCAAGATCGTGCCTTCGACCGGGCGCACGACGGCTTGGCGAGCGAGTACGTCCGCGTGGTGCAAAGCGTCAGCCAACTCTGGGGCGCTGATCTCGCCTTCGGAGGGAAAGTCCGCCACGAGACCACGCAGCAACTGGGACAAAATGACCCCCGAATTTCCCCGGGCGCCCATCAACGAGCTCTTGGCAATGGTCCCGCCTACCTCGCCCAACGAGGCGTTTTCGTCGAGATCCTTGAGAGCCGTGACGACCGATTCAATGGTGAGGGCCATATTGGTCCCGGTATCCCCGTCGGGCACGGGATAGACGTTCAGTCGATTGATGACGTCGCGATACTGGTGCAGAAGCTCTCCGTAGGTGATCATCGCCGCGCGCACCTCACTGGCCGCCAGCGTTGAGGGAGAACTCATCGCTAGCGATGCTACAATGGTCATTCGGTTTAACCCTCCGGTGCAATCAGCCCGGACCTAAGGAGAATGTTCATCATGGCATCAGTCTGCGAAATCTGCGGTAAGAAGCCGTCGTTCGGTATGAACGTCTCTCACTCGCACCGTCGTACCAAGCGTCGCTGGAACCCAAATATCCAGCGCGTGCGCGCACTCGTGAACGGCACGCCCAAGCGCGTCAACGTCTGCACGGGCTGCCTGCGATCGGGCAAGATCGTCAAGCCCTCGCGCTCGACTCTGCGCGCCTAGCCCACGTACTACGTTGCGTAAGTGGCGTAGACCACCACTGAGACGACCTTGGGAATCGAGCTGGTGTTGAAGTCTCCGCTGCCGTAATTGACGGATCCCGGCGCATCGACCGACACCTGTCCCACCGTGATCGAAATCGGCTTCCCCAATTGAACATGCTTGCCCAACGCGGCTTGCGCACGCTGTCGAGCGTTTGCGGCCGCCTTTGCCGTGAGGGCGGGTCGCAATTTCTTCAATCCATTGAAGGTGTACTGCGGCTGTTGGGCGATGAACGGAACGTTGTTGGCGAGCAGGTGATTACTAACGCCCAGAACACGCTGCATGGCTGTCAGGCGAGATGATTGCACGGTGACCGTTTCGCTCATAGTGAAACTGGTCACCTGACCGCTCGCCTGTGTATTGGGTTGCACATTCGACGTGCCAAATGAGATTTCGTCGTTGAGAGCTCCGGCGGCGATAAGCGCGCTGCGAATCTGGGCGGTCCACCCGTTCAATTGCGCCAGTGCCGCCGAAGTTGTCGGCTGCGTACTGGCCACACTTGCCATCCATTGGAATGTATTGGATGTGACCGCCTGTTCAGCAGAACCGGTAATGGTGATCTGATTAGTCTGCGTTTGATTACGGTTTCGGATCCCCGATGCCACCGAGAACGATCCGACGATGAACGCCGCCGAGAGGATGATCATCCCAATCAGTTGCTCATGCGACCGAATCGAGCCTTTCTTCCGGGACACCGGTTCTTGACCCTCACTCTCAGCGCCGATGTCGGCTCCCTCTTCGGTCGTCACGGCTTCACGTTAATCCGATAAACCATCTGACACCCTGGGAATATGTCAGTCGCCTTTTAGAGTTGGTGCTGGAAACCTCGGCGGACGAGTTCTTCTCCTCGTAACGTGCGCGTGGTCATCTCGGCGACCACGTGACCGATCGTGATCGGCTCACGAAGACCGCGATCGTAAAACATCATCCGTAGGCGAGCGGGGTCGTTTGTCGCGATGAGCAGCTCATAGTCCTCGCCACCACTGGTCGCTTCTTCTTCGGTCGCACCCGTGGCGACCGGGAGGTCATCGAGCACGAATCCCACCTGCGACGCGTCCGCGAGACGGTGAAGATCGAGCGCAATCCCGTCACTCAAGTCCATCATCGCGTGAGCGTGAGCGCCGCGCGCCGCCATACCTTCGGCGAGACGCGGCCAAGGTCTGCGGTGCGCTTCGACGAGTTCGTCAGTTAACTCCGCCCCCTCTCGTCGTCGTCTCAGTCCCGCGGCCGCTCGACCCAGCGGTCCCGTGACCAACAGTTCGTCGCCCGCCTGCGCGCCGCTGCGCAGTACCGCCGCACGGCCGGGGCATTCGCCGAGCACCGTGACCGCCACCGTGACATCTCGCCCGCCCGAGAGATCCCCACCCACAATGGCGGTGCCGGTGGCACGCGTCGCCTCCACGGCGCCCTCGTGAATCTCCTCAAGGTTCGTTCCCGGCGGAGCGCTGACGGCAAGTACGACGCCGCGGGGACGAGCGCCCATGGCGGCGAGGTCCGAAAGAGCGCTCGTCACGGCCTTGTAACCCAAGTCGCGCAGTGAAAAGAGTTCGGCGTCTAAGTGAATTCCCAGAACTGCCACGTCCGTGGAGATAATCGCCTCGCCCACAAAGGGCTTCAACACCGCCGCGTCGTCCCCGACGTAGTGCTCGCCAGCAGGAACGACGTCCGCACCCACAATTTTGGCTATACGCTCCAATACGTCATCTTCGTGCTGGCTCCGTTCTTTGGTTGGGTCGGTTGGCGCGCTCATGACTGCGGTTGTTGTATCGCGTCGTAACGAGACGGCGTGATGAACGTAAATGAGGATGACGTGACGTACCCAACCAAAAATAAACAACTCATTGAATGGGTCGAGGAAGTGGCGCGGCTCACAACCCCTGATCGTATCCACTGGTGCGACGGGTCAGCCGAAGAGTACGACGAGTTGTGCCAGATGCTCGTTGACGCCGGCACCTTCACCAAGCTCTCCGAAGCGAAGCGACCGAACAGCTACTACGCACACTCAGATCCCGGCGACGTCGCGCGCGTCGAGGACCGAACCTTCATCTGCTCTAAGGACGAGGCCGACGCCGGCCCGACCAACAACTGGCGCGACCCCGCCGAGATGCGCGAAACACTGAACACCCTTTTCACTGGATCTATGAAGGGCCGCACGATGTACGTCGTTCCCTTCTCGATGGGCCCCCTCGGCTCCAAAATCTCTCACATCGGCGTCGAGATCACCGACTCGCCGTATGTCGCGACCTCGATGCGCATCATGACGCGCATGGGACGCGGCGCTTTGGAAGTACTTGGCGAGACCGGCGAGTTTGTGCCGTGCCTGCACTCGGTTGGTATGCCTCTCAACGAAGGTGACGTCGACGTGGCGTGGCCCTGCGACGCGGAGAACAAGTACATTGTCCACTTCCCCGAGACGCACGAAATCGTCTCGTTCGGTTCCGGATACGGCGGCAACGCGCTGCTCGGCAAGAAGTGCTTCGCGCTGCGCATCGCGTCAGTTCTCGCGCGCGACGACGGCTGGCTCGCCGAGCACATGTTGATCTTGAAGCTGACGAGCCCCGCGGGCGAGTCGCGCTACGTAACCGGCGCCTTTCCGAGCGCGTGCGGTAAGACCAACCTCGCGATGCTCGTGCCGACCCTTCCGGGTTGGAAGGTCGAAACCGTCGGCGACGACATCTGTTGGATGAAGCCGGGACCTGACGGTCGGCTCTACGCCATCAACCCCGAAGCCGGATTCTTCGGTGTCGCGCCAGGTACCAACATGGAGACCAACCCCAACGCCATGTACTCGGTCGAAGCGAACACCATCTTCACCAATACCGCGATCACCGCCGACGGTGACATCTGGTGGGAGGGCATGGGCGAACCGCCCGCGGGCCTCATCGACTGGACGGGCAAGCCCTGGTCGAAGGAGCTCGGCACGCCAGCCGCACACCCGAACTCACGCTTTACGACGCCAGCTGACCAAGACCCGGCGATCGCGCCTGAGTGGCAGGACCCGGCGGGTGTGCCGATCGACGCCATCCTCTTTGGCGGTCGACGCGCCAGCGTGATCCCCCTCGTCTTCCAGTCCCTCGGCTGGAACCACGGGGTCTTTCTCGGTTCGATCATGGCGTCAGAGACGACAGCGGCCGCGACGGGTGCGGTAGGAAACCTGCGCCGCGATCCTTTCGCGATGCTGCCCTTTTGTGGCTACAACATGGCTGATTACTTCGCTCACTGGCTCACCTTCTCCGAGCGCTTCGACGAAGAGAAGCTGCCCAAGATCTTCTACGTGAACTGGTTTCGCAAGAGCGCCGACGGACGCTGGCTGTGGCCGGGCTTTGGCGAGAACTCGCGCGTGCTCGAATGGATCTTTGAGCGCACCGCGGGTCGCGGCGAGGCGACCGAGACGGCGATTGGCTACGTCCCGACGACGGGCGCTATCAACGTCGAAGGACTCAACGTGACGCCCGACGACATGGACGAGCTGCTGAACGTCAACTACGACGAGTGGCGCGACGAGGTGCCGCGTATTCGCGAGCACTACGCCCAGTTCAACGAACACCTGCCGTCGAAACTCGACGAGTTCGTGGTCGACCTGGAACGCAGACTCGGTTAGCTACTTCGCAGTCTCGGCGTCGGCCACGATGAGTCGTGGTCCCGACGGCCAGTCGAAGTAGCGCCACGTCCAGTTGATGAAGACGCGTAGGCGGTTGCGAAAACCCACGAGGTAAAAGAGGTGGAGTCCGAGCCACGCCATCCACCCCAGGGTGCCCGTGATGACCGGTACGTTGGGGATCTTCGCGACCGCGGCGCGTCGGCCAATGGTCGCCATGATGCCCTTGTCGTGGTAGTGATACGGCTCGGTCGCCTCTCCCTCGAGAAGACGCAAGATCTGTTTCGAGCAGTGACGACCCGACTGGATCGCAACGGGCGCCAGCTGCGGGCAAAACGTGCTGGCGTCTGGACGTTGCGGTATAGCCGCGGCGTCGCCGACGCACCACACATTCTCGCTGTCGCGAAGTCGTAAATCTGAGTTCACCAGCGCTCGCCCGCTCGGACCGCTCGCCTCTTCGAGTTGGTCGGCGATCGTGCCGACTGCCGTCACACCACCGGCCCACACGACGGCTCCCGCGTCGAGTCGCTCACCGTCGCTGAAGCGAATCGCGTGGGCCTCTACTTCCACCACTGAGCGACCCAGTTCCACGTCGACGCCCATGGATTCGAGATGATCTAGCGCGTAACTACTCGCTCGATCGGGAAAGGCGGCGAGGAGACGCGGCGCGATGTCCACGAGTCGAATGTGCACGTTCGCGGGATCCAACTTCATGCCATCACGACGAATCGCGATCTCGATGAGCTCCGAAAGGGCGCCGGCCGTCTCGACTCCAGTGGGTCCTCCCCCGACGACAACGAAGTTCAACTCCTTCGCCTCGGTTTCTGCGGCGACCTCGGCGTCTTCGAGCGAACGGAGCAGTCGGTTTCTGAGACGTCGGGCGTTTGCCAAGGTGTAGAGCGGCATTGAAAAGTTCCTCGCGCCAGGGATGTCGAAGTACGCAGCGACCGCGCCCGTCGCGACAACCAAATGGTCATACACGATCTCCGTGCCGTCTTCGAGGGTGACGACGTTGCGCTCACGGTCGACACCGCTGACGCGCGCGTGGCGAACACGAACATTCTTTGCGTGACCGAAGATGGTGCGGATCGGGTAGGCGACGTCGGCCGGTTCGAGACCGGCCGTAGCGACCTGGTAGAGCAGCGGCAAGAAGGTGTGAAAATTGTGGCGATCAATGAGCGTGACTCGCACAGCTTGATTGGCGAGGCCTCTCACCGCCGAGACGCCGGCGAATCCTCCTCCAACGACGACCACGTGAGGAAGACTTATTAGATCAGGTGACTCGACGTGGGCGCGGGCTGACGTTTCCATACCTCATTTAAGCAGGTGGCTCTTCTCGCGCGTTACGTAGTCCGATCGGGTAGGCGACGCTCGCAATGATCATGAGCACGGCCAGTAGTCGGTCACCCACCGAGAAGCTCAGCACGATAGCGACCGGTATCAAGGCGCCGATCACCCATCCAAGTTGCTGGCGCACCGCAAAACGGGCGAACGTACGGCCCTGTGCTCCGGGAGCGATGTTGCGCTGGGTGATGGCGTCAAAGCTCGGTTGAGCAACGGCGCCGCTGACGCCGAGCCAACCGGCGAGCAAGACCTGAACGAAGAGCACCGGGTGCAGTGATGCGAGCGCCGCGCCAACACCCGTCGCGAAGAGGGCAATCGTCAACAGCGTTGACTCCTTCAAAATGTTGCGCATGCGGGTCACAAAGGCCAACCCGCCGAGCGATCCGATGCCACTAAAGCCGAGCGCGAAGGCGTACCACCCGAGGCCCGCCGAATCGCGCCGCAGACCAAAGGCGAGAAGGAATGTGGCGAATCCTGCGGAGAAGCGCATCAACGATGCCGCACCCAGTCCCCACGCCACCTGAGAGTCACCGAGTGGATTGAGAGCATTGAGATCGCGTTCTTCTTGAGTCAGTCCCGCCACTTCGTCGCGCACGATCTTTAGGGGCTTCTGTAGTCGCGCGCTGGCCACGGTCGCGCCCACGTAGACGATTGATGCGACGACGAGCACAGCCGTGGCGCTAATACCTTTCAATATTCCCGCCCCCACGGAGCCGGCGATCAGACCGGACAGCGTGCCGAGCAACGTGAGCTGAGCGTTGAAACCGGCGAAGCCCTTTTCCTCTACCGCCTGCTGATTCGGCCACCCCGCGTCACCGACGTGCTCGGCGTGCTCACGGAACTGGTCGGTGCGCGCCATCTCGGGCACCAGCGCGCCACGCGTCACGACGTAGAGCTTCGACGACACCAACAAGAGAAAGGCCAATGGAAAGAGCCACAGGGAATTGAGGTGCTGGGCCATCAGAATGCAGAGAACGGCGCGTACGACAGCTGAAAACGCGACGAGGAGCCGGCGCCCGTTGGCCGATCGGTCGATCAAAGGCCCGAGCAGCGGAGACACGACGGCGAAGGGCGCGATCGTGAGCAGCAGATACAAGAGCACCTTGCCCTTCGCTTCGGTGGGCGACACCGAGAAAAAAAGTGAGCCGGCCAGTGAGACGGTCACCAGCGTGTCGCCCGCCATCATGATCACGTGCACCAGCGCGAGGCGACCGAACGCCGTCTTTTGATCGAACAGGTCCTGGGTGGAGGCCTTCGCTAAAGAGACAAATCCTCGCGCTCGCACGCTCCGAGCGTAGGTGATCGTCTCGGCGCGTCTTTTCGATCTAGTTCGAGTTGCAGCCCCAGTATTGAACGTAGGTTGGCAAACGGTGCTTCACGCAGTAGTGCGCCCGCGAGGCGTTGTGCCAACTCATGGTCGCAGGTTCGTAGTGCACCACTTCGGTCACTCCGATCTCCTGAGCACCTTTTCCGACCGTCGCCCAAAGGTACGCCCACTGCCCCACGCAGCCAAAGCTCTGAACGCTGCGCACGGTGAAGGGACCCGTGTACGGGGCCGATATCGCCGACGCATTACAAGGGACGGCGACAGGGAAGGACTGCGACGACGAGGTCGCGTGGACGCTGACGACAATGAGTCCTGCCACCGCCAGCGCAACAGCGCCCGCGGCGTGTAACCACTTCATACCCGCAGTTCATCACATCGCGCACGCCGCGCACGTGCTATTTGGCCATGAGGTCGAAGAACAACATTCCGATCATGTGCTCCCAGTCGGGCTCATCAACCGGGTCTGACGACACATCGTCAAGGGCCCGACCGAAGACCAGGATCTGAAAAAGCACCGAGAGGGCTTTCGCCGAGACGTCTTCGCGTAGCCAGCCCTTGGACTGCGCAAAGGCGGTGAGTTGGCACAGATCATACGTGAGGCGTGCTTGAGACTTTCCGATCAGTTCTTTGAGGCGTGGTCGCGTCGAGGCGGCGGCCACAATGCGAAAGCGCATGGCGCGACGCGCCTTCCGCTCTGGCCCCGAAGAGAGTCGCGCCACGATCGGCGCCATAACCTTCAAGTACTCCTCGAGGGTTTCGACCGACTCGTTCACATCGCGAAATGTGTGAATATCCTCTTCGACGAGGCGGGTGAAGATCATGTCGTACGCGGCGTCGATGACTCCCTCGCGTGAACCGAAGTGGTGGTAGACCGAGCCGTAATTCACTCCGGTCGCGTCACAGATTTCGGGAATGCGGATGAGGAGTTCATCCCCTTCCATCAGGCGATCTGCCACCGCATCCAGTACCGCTTGCATAACCGGCACGGACCGGCTTTGTTTTGCCACCCAGTTATTTTAAACATCTGATTCAGTGTTCGATGCGTCTGAACACTAGACACAATGTCCTATTGAGAAAGGAAAAAAGTTTACTTTGAACCATTCGTGGAGGACGTTGCGTCTACACGGCTGAACGAACGACTCAACTCTTTATGCTTCGCCCGTGACCGACAAGCCCCTCTTACAAGTAATCGTCTGCAGCACTCGTCCTGGGCGCGTTGGAATCGCGGTCGCAAAGTGGTTCTACGAACTCGCGGCTGCGCGCGGCGACTTCGAGGTCGAGCTCATTGACCTGCTCGACATGAATCTGCCGATCTACGACGAACCGATCCACCCGATCAAGCGCGAATACGTGCACGAGCACACGCTCAACTGGTCGCACACCATTGATCGCGCCGACGCGTACGTCTTCGTCATCCCTGAATACAACCACTCAATGAACGCGGCGACGAAGAACGCCATCGATTACTTGCACTGGGAGTGGCGATACAAGCCCTACGGGATCGTCTGCTACGGCGGGGCGTCGATGGGACTGCGCGCGGCGCAGACCCTGAAACCCATCATGGCGGCTCTCAAGGTGACCTTGTGTGGCGACGTCTCCGTGCCCCTCATTACTCTGCCAGTCAAAGATGGCATTTTCGAAGGGAACGACATCCTTGTCAACTCGTCGAAAGCAGTGCTCGACGAAATCGCGAAGCTCTCCCCACTGTTGAAAACGTTGCGCGCCTAAGTCTCGTCAGTCTCCGTGGTGTCGAGGAGTTGTCGAATTCGCGGTCGCCAGTCAAAGCTCTCCGTGCTGGCACCGCTCTCGTGCAGTTCGCGTCTCTCTTCGCGCAGCGTGCTTGCTACGCGAGCGAGATTGTTCGGTAGGGCTTCGGCGATCTGGTTACGAACCTCTTGGGCGAGCGCCGGGGCCGCGCCGTCGGTCGAGACGGCAACTGTGACGTCGCCTTGACGATGCAGGGCCATGAAGTAGAAGCTGGATCGTTCAGGGTCATCAACCACGTTCAGCCAGAGCCGCTCAGCTTTCGCTTCTTCGACCACGACGTCGTTTACCTGCGGGTCCCCCGTCGCTGACACGACGAGAAAGAAACCGCGCAAGTCGCCGCGGGCATACTTGCGCTTCTCGATACGCGCCACACCTTCGGGCAGTGTCGTCAGAACCTCTTCGGTGATGACCGTCACTCGGGCGCCGGCCTCGATGAGTTGCGTCGCCTTTCGCGCTCCGATCTGGCCCGCACCAATGACCAGAACGTCAACACCGTCCAGTTGAAACGCGAGTGGCAGCACGCTACAACAGCGCGACGTCGAAGAGTTCGAGCGAGCGCAGATCAAAACGAGCAACGCCACCCACCACAATGATCGCCGGCGGGCGGACGTCGAAAGAGCCGAGCTCCTCCAACTCGCCACGAGTCGTTCGCTGCTGGCGTGTCCAGGCCTGCTCAACGACGGCGACCGGAGTTGACGGGTCGAGTCCGCCTTCGATGAGCTGTGCGGCAATGGTGCCGCGATGCTCAACGCCCATCAAGATAACCAGTGTTAACTCCGCGTGAGCGAGTGCGCGAAAGTCAGTGACGTCGCCGCGAGCACCGCGCGCGCTCACGATCGTGACGCCGCGACTGACGCCGCGGTGCGTGACGGGTATCCCCGCCGCAAGAGGTCCGGCCAGAGCGGAACTGAGTCCGGGTACCACAACGCACGAGACGCCGACGTCGCGCAGCGCGAGGATCTCCTCACCGCCTCGTCCAAAGACGAACGGGTCGCCGCCCTTTAGTCGAACGACCGTCTCGTGGCTCTGAGCGAGCTCAACCAACAGTTCGTTGATGTTCGATTGACTCGACGAGTCCCCGGGACCCTTACCGACGTCAATAACGGTGGCGAGTGGATTCACGAACTCCATCACGGACTCGTCGATCAGTCGGTCGCGCACCACGACGTCGGCGTCACCCAGTAGGCGTGCCGCTCGGACCGTCAAGAGATCACCCTCACCGGGGCCGGCTCCAACGAGGTAGACGGTCACTCGGTGCCCACGCGCGTGACGAAATCACCAAAGGTTTCTTCGGCGTCACCCTCAACGGCCCAGCGATCAAACAAGGGGCCGAGGATGTCGGGAATGTCTTCGAGCTTGACCTTTTCGCGATAGATGGTGGCCAAGCGATTACCGCGAGTGCCGCCCCCGAGGAAGAGGTCGTAGGTCGACTTGGTTCGTCCGACCACGCCGATTTCGGCGAGTGCTGGTCGTGCGCAGCCGTTCGGGCACCCGGTCATGCGCAGTTGCAGAGGTCGACGTCCGAGCGAACGACGCGCCAGCGCTTCTTCGAGACCACTCACGAGTTCGGGCAGACGGCGCTCCGCTTCGGTGAGTGCCTGACTACACGTCGGCAGCGCCGGGCAGGCAAGGGCGTGACGTTCGACGTTGCCGAGTTCTCCGTCCAGTCGCACCCGGTGCGTGGCAAAGATCTCCGTAATGGCCTCGCGGTCGCCCTGGCTGATGCCACTCACAATGAGATCCTGTTGCGGCGTGATGAAGAACGTCGCGCCGTAGCGCGTGGCGATCTCGCGTAGCGCGGTACGAAGCGTGGTGCCACCCTCAATATCGCGCACTCGCCCGGCGCCGACGCGAAGGCCCACCTGCCAGGTGCCGTCGGGCAACGATCGCCAACCAAGGTGATCGTCGGCGTCGAAGTCCGTGGGAAGCGCGAGCGGGGCGCGAAGGGGGTGGCCGAGGCGCTCTTCGACGTGAGAGCGAAAGGCGTCGAGTCCGAGGTCGGCAACGACGTACTTCATTCGGGCACGCTTGCGATCAGTGCGGTCACCCAGGTCGCGATACGTCGCGATGATGGCCGCGATAACTTCTTCCACTTCCTCGTTGGTGACGAACGTCAACGGCTCGGCGAGTCGCGCGAACGTGTCCTCGTGGGCGTACGAGCGACCGAGCCCCCCGCCAACGAGCAACGTGAATCCGGCGCCGAACTCGTCGTGTTCAGCCGGGATGAGACCGACATCTTGGGCGAACACGTCGACGCAGTTGTCGCGAGGGTGCGAGACGGCGATCTTGAACTTCCGCGGCAAGTACGTGTCGCCATAGAACGGTCGTTCTTCGATCTCTTCGCGCGACGCAGCCTTTTCACCGTTGACGAATATCTCCCAGTGGGCTTCAGAGGTGGAGCGGAAGGTCTGGCGCAGCTGGTGAGCGATGCCTTCTAAGTGACCGTGTCCATTTTCGAGATGCAGCGTCGGACACGTGACGACGTTGCGCACCACGTCACCGCACGCACCAAACGAGGAGAGGAACTGACGGTCGAGCGCCTGGGCGAGATCGCGAAGTTCGCCCTTCACCACGCCATGGAACTGCACTGCTTGTCGCGTCGTGAGTCGAAGCGACCCGTCCGCGAGAGTGGAGGCGACGTCGTCCATCCCCAACCACTGCTCGGATGACAAACGTCCACCGGGCACGACAACACGAATCATGAAAATGTAGTCGAGTGCCTCACCGGCGAGGCTTCTTGCGCGTCGCTCGTCACGATTGTCCTGGGAGTAGATGCCGTGGAACTTGAGGAGTTGTTCGCTGTCTCCAGAGACATTGGGCGCGTCAGTTCCGAGTTCGTTTGCCAAATCGCCACGCAGATAGTTGCTCGCGCGCTTAATACCTTCGACGCTTGATTCGCTCTTGGTGTCAGTCTCGATCGACAATTCTCACTCCTCTCACGCCCTGATAGATGACAATCCTTATCTATTTAGTCAGGTATTCGCAAGGGTGGATGGTAATTTCCTGATTACCTTCTCATTAGTCCTGGTGAACCTGGTAAACCACGAGGTGGATCAGGCGCTAGTCGCTGCTGACGAGCCCTACCAAGGCGTCTCGAGTTTGCTTTCTATGGCGGAGGCGATCGCGAGATACCCCGCGTCATTGGGGTGCATATTGGGTCCGTACGGCTTGGGCGCACACATCCACGTGAGCTCACAGGCGTGAGCCACATTGTCGGCCACGAGTCCGACGCCTTCAAGATCGACGGGCGCGCGACTCTGTCCATCGAAGAAGTCGCTCACCGTCGCCATGGGTATGTCGGCGTCCGCGTAAATCGTCGAGAGCGCATCGTTGAGATGATCGATCACGGCCTCACTGTGCGAGGCAAACCGGGCGCCCAACTTGCCAGAAATGGCGTCCGCCAAATACGGGTCATAGTGACCGACTCCGACGAAACTGACGTCGGGTCCCGCAGCCCCTTGAAGACTTTGCAAAATAAAGGGCAACTGCTCTTGCAGCAGATCGATCTTGGTGTCCACGCACGATTCGCTGAGCGATCCCTCATCGAGGCAGTGGCGTATGTCGTTGAAACCAAGGTCGACTGTCACGATCCCTTCGTACGAATCGTGGGCGCGCAGGAACGACATCGCGTCGGCGAGTTGACTGCCGTCTTCGTGGTAGCAGTGATCGTCGCCATTGACCATGGTGGTCGTCGTCTCACCGGGGCAACCCAACTCGGTCAGATCGAGAGTCACCCCCCGGTCGGCTTCGTAGCTAACGATGTCGTTGGCGTATCCGTCCGTGGTCGCTTCGCCGTGCGGAGCGGTATCCGTGGGCTGATATCCGACTGAAGCCGAGGCGCCAAGATCTAGGTAGAAACCAGCCAGCCGCGCGGGCGCGTCGGCTCCGGCCGGCGCGCTGACGCTAAGGGCAATGACGGGCACGACGGCGCCCGTCAGAAGGAGACTAGCGAGGAGCCGCGACGCCCCGCGCCAACTCATTTTCGGTTTCAATTCGGCCACTCTTTCGATGAATACAGGCACGCACCCACTACATTTCGCGCCCGCGTTCGCGGAAGAGGCTACCGCTCGACTTTTCGGCAACGGATAATAGACACCAATTCTTAACCAAAAATCTGCAATAACGTCTCCTCGTGACAGCGGGTCTCTCCAATCGACGCGAGTTCCTTCGCCGCGCCGCGCAAACTTCGCTCATCACGACCGGTGCGGTAGCGGCGTCGCTGGCCCTCGATGGGTGTGGAAGCAACTCAAAGGTGCCGGTGACCACCACGACGACAACCTCGTCACTCGGTCCCCCATCACCGAAAGAGTGGGCTGCTCTGGCGAGGTCGCTGTCGGGAACGCTCGTGAGACCGTCGAGTCGTTCGTACGGCGCTGACCGCCTGCTGTACAACTCAAAATTCACGGACCTGCATCCTCAGGGCATCGCCTACTGCGCTGGCTCGGACGATGTCTCTCGCTGCGTCGATTTCGCGACGCGCCACAACATGTCACTGTGCGCACGCTCGGGTGGACACAGTTACGCCGGTTATTCGAGTTGCGACGGACTCGTCATTGACGTGAGTCGACTGGCCGCGATCTCCGTCGACACGAGTGCCAACACGGCAACTATCGGTGCGGGTGCACTACTGATCGACGTGTACAACGAGGTAGGAAGCCGCGACCGACTTCTCCCCGGTGGATCGTGTCCGACGGTCGGAATAGCCGGTCTCACGCTCGGCGGTGGTATTGGTGTCTTTGGACGCAAGTACGGATTGACGTCGGACAACGTGCGCTCGGTCGATGTCGTTACTGCCGACTCGCGCCTGGTGCGCGCGAACGAACACGACCACACCGAACTCCTCTGGGCGTGCCGCGGAGGCGGAGGAGGCAACTTCGGAATCGCCACGTCGTTCACGTTTGACGTGCACCCGATGCCCGAAGTAACTCTTTTCGCCTTGCAGTATCCCTGGGCCGCTGCCGCAACGGTGCTCGAAGCGTGGCAGGAGTGGATCGTCACCGCACCCGACGAACTCTGGTCGAACTGTCAACTGGAGTCCCAGGGCACGTACGGATTTCTCGCGCAGGTGGGCGGTGTGTACTGCGGCTCTCCGGCGGCCCTCGCCACGTACCTCGCGCCGCTGCAGTCGGCCATCGGAACAGCTCCCACCTATAGCTTCAATGGCTCCAACGACTATCTGAGCGCCATGGAGATTGAGGCGGGTTGTTCGGGTCTCAGCATCGCGGCGTGCCACCTCTCGTCAGAGAATCCGCACGGCGAACTGAGCCGCTCGGCCTATTCGGCGAAGTCCAGCTACGTCAATACCGCGATGTCGTCGGAGCGATGTGCCTCCATGGTCGCGGCCGTGGAGCACCTCGGCGCGCTCGCACCCACCCTCGGCGGAGCGCTGGCCTTTGACGCGTACGGAGGCGCGATCAACCGCGTCGCCAAAGACGCCACCGCCTTCGTGCACCGCGACAAGCTCGCGTGCATTCAGGCCACGTACTCCTGGTCCACGTACACTCCCGCGTCGGTGATCGCCGACGGTCAAACGTGGCTGACGTGGCTAGGAGACGATGTCTTCAAAGCCGAGACCGGTGCGTATCAGAACTACATTGATCCGACACTCGTCAACTGGCGCTCGGCGTACTACGGCACGAACCTCGAACGGTTAATCAAAGTCAAGCGTCGCTACGATCCCGAGAACCACTTCTCATTCGCCCAATCGATTCCGGTGTGAGTGCGTGTCGCTCGCTAGCGCACGCTCGCGTGAAACGCCACGACATGGTTGGCCGTCGGCGCGAGCAGGAGTGAGTCACCCACACTCGGGGTCGGAAAGTGGTTGGCAACAGCACCGATGGAGGCTTGCTGGCGCACAGCGCCCGTCGCTGGATTCAGCCCAAAGAGGATGCCGTCCTGACCAATTGTCCAGACCAGACCCGCCGCGTAAATCGGAGGGCCACCTCCAACCTTTGCGTTCCACAACACTCGCATCGACGCCGGGGACTTAGTGACGCGCACCGCGACCGGACCGTTGACGCAGGGTAAATATACGGTCATTCCGATCACGGCGCTACCTCCGTCGATGTCGTTGCCGCACACGCCGGTTGTGATGGATTCGGGATGACCGATTCCGCCGAGGTGTGCTCCATTCAGGAGATACGTCCGCGGCGACTTCCCCGCGAGGATGACCTGCCCATCGCTGAGCAGCACCGGAACTGTCGACATGTCGTAGTCAGCGGAGTTGTCTTGCGGCCAGACGGAGGGCGCGAAGAACTGTCGTAGCCGCATCGAGGGGGTCAGCTCAAGAGCTGAGTCACTATCGTCGTAGGGCTGGCTCGACGAATACACCGATCCGTTGCCGACACTCACCCACACGTCACCCTGGGCGTTGACGGCGGGTGCCGCGCCGCCCATCCAGACGGCGCCTTGGGAGTCACCGGTGCGCGAATCGACGGTGAAGATAACCGGCGTTGCACCGGTTTCGGCGACCGAGATCACACGGCCTCGATAGGTCGAGCAGTCCCCGTAGTTCCCGCCCATGCCAAATACCACGTGACCATCGTCGAGGTTCAAGCCCGTGCGCTGGAGCAACGCGTTGGGATCGGAACCGGGAGGGTCAACTCGCTCGGTGAGCTCGACGGCGCCGCTCGAGGTGCTGAGACCGACGAGTTTGTGTTGGGGGCTACCGTTGACCAGTTCGTCGGCGACCATAAAAATCTCGTTGCGTGCGGGATCGATCACGGGGGTTCCGGTGATGCCCACGACCGGGGAGATGTCGCCGCACGGCAAATCCGACGCTGGGACGGGCGTCGCAAGGTGGCGCGACCACACGACGTGACCGTTCGACGACGAGAGCGCGTAGACGATGTCATTTTCGGTGGCGACGTAGACGCGCCCGTTAAAAACGAGTGGCTCACCGTATAACTCGCCGTTCAGCTGCGGAGACGTCCACGCGGGCTTTGCCGTATTGACTGCTCGCAGCGCAGTCGACACGCCGAACCCGGCCGCGTCGCCGTGATAGACGGTCCAGGACGACGTCGCGTTCACGTTGGCGCTCGACGCCGCCGTGGCGAAGAGCCCGGCGCCCAGGATCACTATGGCGGCGGCCGGAGCAAGAACTCGCGCGACCCCGATTGACGACAACGAACTCCGAAATCGATTGCTCAACCATCTCATGAGTCCATTGTGGCCTAGTGCGGTGGCAGAAATACAGGGCGCCATCACTTCAAAATGGGCTGTTATCTCGTCACTTTTGTGCACAGGCATGAGTTTTTGACCAGGAGTATCCCGAGATTTGAATAGTGCTCGCTTTAAAATGACCCGGTATTGGCTTGAGGTTGACCCACTTTTGATGATGACTCGGAAGACTTATGCGAAATGTCAAAGTCTTGGATCTTGTGAACGGCGGTACGTGCAAATGAGTAAATCATGTCCCTAGCCGAAGAACGACGCCGCGGTAGCCGCACGCGCACCGGCGTACGAACTCCCGCGCCAGATTCGATGAACGGAAACAGCAACGGGCATGGGGGTTCCCCCGCCATGACGCCGACAGAATCCGCCATGTTCCTCCAACGTCGAACGCGCGTATGGATCACCTTCGGGGTTCTGGGTCTTCTTCTTATCTCATACTTGATCTCACTTCTCGTGCGTAACCCGAATCAGCAGTGGACCTGGCTCGACGGATGGTCTGTCACCGGCTTCGAATTCATCGCCTCACTGGTCTGCATCTACCGTGGCCTCGATCGACGAGTCGGACGTGGAGTGCCCCTCTTCCTCGGATTCGCCTTGCTGTCGTGGTGCCTCGGGGACTTTGTGCTGACTGCCGAATCTCTCGGTGGAGCGACCCCGTCGACCCCGTCGTTCGCCGATGTCTTCTACTTGAGTTTCTATCCGCTCGCGTACATCGCCGCGGTGCTGCTCCTGCAACGTGGTCTTGGTCGCTTGGCCCGACCGAACTGGCTGGACGGCGTCGTCGCCGGACTCGGCGCGTCGGCGCTCTGCGGCGCTTTCGCATTTCACAGCATCGAACACGCCGCGGGGTTGAGTTCGCTCGGCACCGCCGTCAACCTGGCGTACCCCGTCGGAGACCTTCTGCTTCTCATCCTCGTCATTGGCGGGACGGTCCTCCTCTCGGGTCGCGGGTCCTCGCAGTGGTATCTCTTGGCGGTCGGGCTGGTGGTCATTGTCATTGGCGACACCTTTAATCTTTTCCAAAACTCGGGTCTGGCGTCGCACTTCGGCAACGACTTCAACGCCATTGCCTGGCCGGCGGCCATCTTTTTCATGTCTCTTTCGGTATGGCTACCAACACACCACCAAGATCCTCTTCGTCCCCAAAAGGCGTCGGGCTTCTTCCTGCCCGGGGTGGCCTCGGCCGCGGCCCTCTTCATCCTGATTTATGGAGCGATGAGCAGCCTCAGCCGTGTAGCCCTCTGGCTCTCCGTCGCCACATTGATCGCCGTTGGCGTGCGCCTGCTCTTGTCAGCGCGAAGCCTGCGCATTTTGACCGAAGAGCGCAACCGCCAGGCCCACACTGACGAGCTAACCGGGCTCGGTAATCGCCGCCAGTTAGCAATGGTCCTCGACCTCTTCTTCTCGGACCAAGCCAACGAAGACGCCTCACTGCGCGAGCTGGCGTTCCTCTTTGTCGACCTCAACCACTTCAAGGAGATCAACGACTCGTTTGGTCACCCCGCCGGCGACGAACTACTGCGCCAACTGGGTCCGCGCCTCACTCGAGCCGTTGGGAATTCGGGAACCGTCGTGCGCCTGGGCGGCGACGAGTTGGCGGTCGTCTTAATGGACGCGAACGCGGATGAAGCCGTCGTTGTCGCCCGACGCATTCTCGAAGAGATCGAAGAACCTTTTATCTTGCACAAGATCAAGGCGAGCGTCGGCGCGAGTATTGGCATCGCGCTCGTACCGTCGAATGCGACCGACGGACCGGCCCTTATGTGGTGCGCCGACGTGGCGATGTACCGCGCCAAACTCGGACAGATGCCCTACGTCTTCTATGACCAGGACCTCGACGGTGGAGAAGACTCTCCCAACCTGCTCGACGAACTTCGCGAGGCAGTGAAGGCAGGCGACTTCGTTCTTCACTATCAGCCACAGCTCGACCTCAAAACCGGCAAGATCCTCGCGGTGGAGGCTCTCGTTCGCTGGCCCCACGCGACGCTCGGACTCGTGCCTCCGCTCAAGTTCCTGCCGCTCGCCGAAGAGGCCGGACTGATGTGGCCCTTGACCAAGTGGGTGCTCAATGAAGCCTTCGCCCAGTGCGCGCAGTGGCGTAGTGAGGGCCGCTACCTTGCCGTATCCGTCAATGTCGCCACCACCGACCTTCTCGAAGCAGGATTTCTCGGTCACGTGAAAAATCTGCTCGAAAAGTACAACCTTCCCGGCGATACCGTTGTCATCGAGATCACCGAAACAACGATCATCACTGACTTCCTACGTTCCCAGGCGGTCATCTTGGAACTTCGCGATCTCGGGATCGTCGTCTCCATTGACGACTTCGGCGCGGGATTCACGTCGCTCGCGTACTTGAGCAGCCTGGCGGTCGGCGAACTGAAGCTCGACCGCGCGTTCATCACGTCTCTCAACGCCGAGGGCAATGGGCGCGAGATGGAACTCGTTCGCGCCACGATCAACCTGGGTCACGACATGGGGCTGCGCGTGGTGGCTGAAGGCATCGAAGATGTCGAGACGCTGGACCTGTTGGGCGATCTTGGGTGCGACCTCGCGCAGGGTTACTTCATCAGTCGTCCGACGCCGGCTAGTCGCCTCACTTTCAAAGCGACCGACACGAAAGAGCTCACCGGTCCCGTCGCCTAGCGATTTGTCGCAAACTCGTCTGCACGAGTGGCGAAATCAATCGTCGGATTGCCACGAAAACGGGACGGTCGAACCGTAACCTTGATTTGTGATACAAAAAATCACGGTACTGCTCAGTTTGGCAGTCACCGGCGGGGGCATCTGGTTACTAACGCGAGTGCACAGCGTCGTCGCGGCGTGCCGCGTGATCGGCAGTCCTCTCACGGGCACTGGGCTAAAGCCCCAGTGCGAGAACTCGCTGTCTCTGTACTTTCTCGGCTTCGCCTTCACGATTCTTGGCATTGTCGTCCTCTCGCTCGCGACGTTCGCTATGAAGTCACGTCCCCGTGTCCACGAGATTTCGGTCATAGGCGGTGACATCGCGACGCTGGATGAGCGATTCCGCGATAGATACCGAGACGTCGCCTAACTACTGGCGACCCACGTGTCAGTCAGTCGAAGCCACTTCTGGGAAGCCGTAACTGCCGCGTCAGACCGAAGAATTCCGGCTCGCATACAAAATGTCAAATGAATTGCCGCTTCGCGTACGATAAAAAATAGAGGTGCCCGAGCCGGGGGTTCCAATTGACGACTGCCACTGATCTCGACGTAGGTACGAGGGACCTGTGGGATGTCGTCGGGGACCTTGAACTGCCTCTTTTACTTATCGAACTGGACAAGTTCACTGTCACCGACGCCACCCCATCATTTTTCAAGGAGGTCGGCGTCAGCGAATCCAGCGTTCTGCATCGTCCGCTCTACAAGCTCTTTTCCGGAACCGACCAAATCAGTTCGCGTTTGGCCCTGGGTGCCTTGGCGGATGGGCTCATCGATTTTTATTCTGCGCACCGTCAACTGACCCTTCCCGATAAACACCGCATCACGCTGTTCGCGTGGGTTCGGTCCATTCAGTTCGGCGAGTCACGTCACGCACTGGCCGAATTTTCGACCTCACTCGAACCTCGTGACAGCCCGCTCGTCGAATATCTCGGATACTCACCGCCGAAGATGGCGGTCGGCACCACAGATGACGACGGCAACATCACCGCCATCAGCAATAGCGTCATCGACGTCATCGGCGAGACCCCCGAATCGCTGATCGGACGTCCCCTTCTGTCCGATAAGGAGCAAAGACGACTCTGCGATCAGATCAATGCACTGAAGGACGGAGGCTCTCTCACCGTGTCGTTACCCGTTCAGATGGAGGGGCTCGCTTCGCGCAACAAGAGCGTTCGTTGCATCGTGACGTGTTTGGCGGAGTCGACGTCACGTGTTTTCTTGTTGTTGCCGGGGCCTGATGCCGCCACGGCTTCGAAATTCGACCGAATAGCCCAACTGGAGCATCGACTCTGGCGCATCGCCAGCGAGGTCCAGGCGAGTGGCATATTCGACTCGCTCGGAACCTTTCCCGATCCTGAGCGTTTCCCCCAATTGAGTTCACTCACTACCCGACAGTGGGAGGTCCTGAGTCGACTACTGCGTGGTGAGCGAGCTCCCGCGATTGCCAAGGATCTTTTCGTAAGCCCGAGCACGATCCGCAACAACTTGAGCGAGATCTTTCGAATCTTTGACGTTCACTCCCAGTCGGAACTGCTGAACCTGTTGACGCACTGACGACCGGCCCAGAAGGACAATCCGTCCACGTCAACGGACGCAATACCCGTACGAACACGAAGAAAAAACCTGCAGGCTGTATAGGTGAGTTCTCCCTCCCCAGCGCTCCCCGCGCAGGACTACGCCCAGTTGGCCCGCGTAGCCGATCGATTGCTTACCCCCATCGCAGTTATCGATCCTGACAGTACTTTGAAGTACGCCAATCGTGTCGCGGCCACTCTCTTCGAATCAGACCCCCTCGCCCTGGTCGGGCGAAAGATGATCTCACTCGTGCACCCGGACGATCGAGATCGTGTCGCGGGAGTTCTCGCGCGGATTGCCGGTGGCAGTCCCGAAGGCGGATTCACGCAGTTTCGCATTCGCGCCACGAGTGGTCTGCCGTGGCACGTCATTGACTGCTATGCCCACAATCTCAGTGACGATCCTGACGTGCGGGGCGTCTTGGTGTCAGGTGGCGACGTCAGCGAACAGGTCAGCCTCGCGCGCGCCCTTCGTACTCTCAGTCAGTGCAGTGACATCGTGGTGCACGCCCATGATGAGTCGACTCTTACATCAAGAATCTGTCGCACCATCGTTGAGTCGGGCGATTATGTCGTGGCGTGGGTCGGCTACGTGGAGCAGGACTCTGCTCAGTCGGTGCGCGTGGTCGACTCATACGGCAACGACGAGTTTCTGGAGGGAATCACTGTTAGCTGGGGCGATAACAGGTTCGGTCACGGACCAACCGGCAACGCGATCCGCAGCGGCGTACCTCAAGTGCTGAAGGACATCCGACGTTCAAAGCGTGCCGCCGCGTGGCGCGATCGAACCGAAGGGCACGAAGTACGAACTTCGTGCGCGTTTCCCCTCATCGTGGGCGGAGAGACAATCGGGGCACTCTCCATCTACGCGCGTGAGATGGGTGCGTTCGGCGAGGCCGAGCTTGAGTTATTGAGCAAACTTGCCGACAATCTGGCCTACGGCATCGGACGCATCCGCGATGCGAGGAACTTGGCGATGAGCGAAGCGCGCCTTCGCGAGGCCGAGCGCCTCGCCCACGTTGGCCACTGGGAGTGGAACCTCGAAAGCGATCGTTTCGAATTTTTGGCTGATGAAATGTTTCGAATCTATGGCGTGTCACCCTCGCAGTGGGCAACCTCCTTTGAAGCGCTCCTCTCCTTCGTCGAACCGTCCGAGCGCCAACTTGTCCAGAACGCCTTCAGCGATACTCTCGCGCACGGCTCGGCCGAAATCGCGCACCGCATCACGCGCCCTGACGGAGCCGTGCGTACTGTGCGACTACGTGCCGAAGCGATCACCGATTCCGAGGGAAACCCTGAACGTGTAGTGGGAACATGCCAGGACGTCACTGACTACATCGATGCGAAAGTGCAACTCGCGCAGTCGCGCCAGTTCTTGCTGGCCATCACGGACAACATGGCCGAAGGCATGATCGCAACCGACACCGATGGGGTGATCACGTTTGCGAACACCGCGGCCGGGTCGCTGCTCGGTATCGATCCCATCGAGCTGGTTGGCCTCTCGACCAAAGAAGCCTTTCGCTTTCGTCGAAACGGTGAAAATGAAAGCGAGTCCGTGTGCCCCCTGAGTACCGTCTGGAGTGGCGGCAATTCACTCAATCTCGATCACCAAATCATCACCCGTCGTGACGGTACGTTGGTGCCGATGGCCCTGAGCGCGTCGCCCCTTAAGGACGACAATCAGCGCGGCGCCGTCATTGTCTTTGAGGACATCACGGACCGGGCGGCCGCCCAGTTGAAGGTCGAACGAGAACTCGAAAAACTTTCGTGGGTCGGTCGTATACGTGACGCGCTTGATAACGACCGCTTCGTTTTGTACTCTCAGCCGATCGTCGACCTCGCGACCAACGACGTCGTCCAACACGAACTTCTTATACGAATGATCGGTGCCGACGGCGAAGTCATCTTGCCGGATAACTTCTTGCCGACGGCCGAAGAGTACGGACTCATCAGCGAGATCGATCGCTGGGTCATTCACGAAACGGCGCGCCTCTCGGCCTTGGGTCACCCGCTCGAATTCAATCTCTCCGCGAAATCTGTCGCCGACCCGGGAACGCTCTCGCTGATCGCTGAGGCGATCAACGAGCACGGTGCGAACCCCGAGCGAATCGTCTGCGAAATCACTGAAACCGCGCTCGTTCGCGACCTCGGCGCGGCTGAGCAGTTCGTGCGAGGCCTGAACGATCTCGGAATCAAGGTCGCCCTCGACGACTTCGGCGCCGGATACGGGGGCTTCGCCTATCTGAAGCGACTCCCCGTTTCGTACCTCAAAATTGACCGCGAATTCGTCCAAGACCTCTGCACAGAGATGTCGAGCCAACATGTGGTGTCAGCGGTCGTGAATCTCGCCAAAGCCTTCGGCATGCTCACCGTTGCCGAGGGCGCCGAAGACGACGCCACCCTGGGACTTTTGAAGAGCTTCGGCGTCAATTACGTCCAGGGCTACGTCGTCGGTCGCCCCTCACCCGCAAGCGAAGCGCTCCATAAATAACGAACTTACGATTCAAATTGCTGTGAAATAAATTTTTGGTTCAGTTCAGCGACCCGGAGACGGCGATGAATATTTTTTTCATCGACTCATTCCCACGGAATGAACAACTCCAGGAAAACTCCCGTCAATAGAATTGTTAACAATTACCATCAACGAGGAAACTACAAGAACCAACAGAAAAATAGTGTGTCGCGTTACCGCGATCGGAGCCACGCGTGTCGGAATTTCTTATCAATAGTGTGAGTCTGAACACTGCACAAAAACTCACGGTCACTGCTGATTTTCTCAATAACATCAGCACGGGGATGATCTTTCGCGACGCGAGCGGCGTCATCATCGACTGCAACCGTGCCGCGGAGGAAATGCTCGACGTCTCTCGCGAAAAGCTCCTCGGCACCACGACGACTGATTTCGAAAGTGGTGTCACGCACCTTGATGGATCTCCGTTTACCTTTGACGAGCCATGGGCCATCACCGCCCTTAAGTCCGGATCGCCCATGGCCCCCGTTATTGCCGGTTTCGTCGTACCCGACGGAAGTCAGAAGTGGCTCTCAGTACGCATATGGCCGGCGATGGTCGGAGGCGAAGTAGCGGGCATCCTGACCGCCTTTGACGATGTGACCAGAGAAGTGAAGGAAGGACGATTCCTCGAGCTGCTCGCCAACCTCAAACACGTTGGCAGTCTCGGACTCGGTGAAGACGAGCTCCTCAAGAGAGTCTGTGAACTCATCGTGAATGACGGTCGTTACGCCCTCGCGTGGATCGGAGTCGCGTCGAGCGAAGGTGGCGTTGACATCATCTCGGCGTCGGGTGAGACGGACTATCTCTACGACGGCATCGTGTCGTGGTGGGGTTCGAAGGAGTCTGGACTCGGACCAACTGGCACGGCCATTCGAACGTCGGCGACGCAGGTTGCCGAGGATCTCGCCGATTATCCGCTCTATGGCCCGTGGCGGGAAAGGGTCTCGACCTTCAATCTGTCATCGGCCGTCGCGCTCCCGGTCAACCTTGGCGCACGTAAGGCCGTCGTCTCGATCTACGACGCGCATACTCACGCCTTCGACGATCTCTCCGTTCGAGGCCTAGAAACCATCGCACAGGAGATTGAGTCGGCCGTCGCCGCGGCGGTCGCCACGCGCCAACGCGAGGCTGCCCTCGAGGAGTCCACGGCCGCAGTCAATGCGCTCAAACGTGCCGAGCTGTCGCTCAATGAGTCCGAGCAGTGGTTCCGTACGTTGGTGGCGAAGTCGAGCGACCTCATCGTGGTCGTTGACAACCTGGGCCGTTTCACCTACACCAACCCGGTCGTCGATCGCATGTTCGGCTACGAGAAGAACTCGTTGATTGGGCGAAACATTTTCGATCTCATTCATCCCGAAGACCGCCATATCGCCCAAGACGCGTACGCCACCTCCATTGATCCCAACGGCGCCGACGGCGCCGACACTGCCTTCGTGATGCGATTTCTAACGTCGGCCGGCGAGTGGCGTTTTGTCGAAGGGGTGCTCACCGATTGCCTCAATGATCAAGCCATCCACGGCATCGTGGCT
The DNA here is from genome assembly GCA_049790955.1 of Acidimicrobiales bacterium. Classification (GTDB taxonomy): domain Bacteria; phylum Actinomycetota; class Acidimicrobiia; order Acidimicrobiales; family RAAP-2; genus RAAP-2. The sequence goes on along the minus strand of JBAQZL010000112.1, from coordinate 9,438 downwards.
AACGGACGCGACGTGACCGAGCGCACGTACCTCACCCGAGCTCTGCAGACTTTGAGCGAAGGTAACCAGGTTCTGGTGCACGCCCGCGACGAGGAGTCCCTTATCGCCGATCTATGCCAAGCGGTCGTGACCGCTGGGGCGTATCCACTCACGTGGGTTGGCTACGTTGAACACGATGAGGCCAAAACGGTCCGCATAGCCTCCTCCGCCGGACGCACGCAGATTCTCGAGGGCGTCGAGTTCGGCTGGGGCGACGACGAACTCGGAATGGGACCCATCGGCAAAGCGATTCGCTCCGGTGACGTAGCGGTCGAGAACAACATGCTCACCATGACGACGGCGTCGTGGCGGCGCGAACACTTGAAGAAGTTTGACCTTCGCTCCATGTGCGTCTTTCCCATAAAGCTGCACGGAGAGACACTCGGTATCATCGCCATTTACTCCGAACAGTTCAGCTATTTCGGGCCGAACGAGATAGAAACCCTTAACGAGCTCGCGGCCGAACTCGCCTACGGCATTGAGCGCCTGCGCGATTCGGAACGCCTGAAACAAAACGAACAGCTCGTACGTGAAGCTGAAGAGCGTTTCCGCCTTGCCTTCGAGCACAACATGGCCCCCATGCTCTTCAGCGACCTCTCGGACCGCGTGATCGCCGTCAACGACTCCTTTGTTCGCATGGTGGGCTTTAGCCGCGAAGAGTTGATGGGCAATGACTCCAAGGTCTTCACCTATCCCGAAGACGTGGGCATTACCGAAGAGACTCTCGTTCGCCTCAGCTCCGAGCAGATAGACCAAGTTCGCTACATCAAGCGATATCTCCGAAAAGACGGTCGCATCATTGTTTCGGAGGTTTCGCGCTCGCCCGCGCGCGACGCGACGGGACAGATTCTGTACTTCGTCTCGTCCGAGCGTGACATCACCGAAGAGCGCGCGCTCGCCGAGCAGCTGTCGCACCAGGCATTGCACGACTCGTTAACCGGCCTCGCCAACCGCGCGCTGTTCGAGGACCGTCTGACTCAGGCGCACGCCCGCATCGCCCGTCAAGGCGGGTACGGCGCAGTGTTGCTACTCGACCTCGATGACTTCAAGGGCGTCAACGACGCCCACGGTCACCTCGTGGGGGATCAACTTCTCACCGGACTCGCGCGGCGCTTCGAGTTCGTCACGCGCACGACGGACACACTCTCACGCTTCGGTGGCGACGAGTTCCTCTACCTCGCCGAGGGGCTCTCTTCGCCGCAGGAGGCCGAGGAAGTTGCCAACCGTCTCATTGACGTGCTGGCCGAACCGTTCTCCATTCATGGGCTGAACCTCGAACAGCACGCAAGCATTGGCATCGTCGTCTTCGACGGCACGAGCGAGGACAGCTCAGAACTGATCCAGCGCGCCGACGTCGCTCTCTACGAAGCCAAACGTCTAAACCGCGGTCGGTTCTCGATGTTTACGCCGAGCATGCATCAGCAAGCGGTCAGCCACTTCGAGCTCGTCCAAGAGCTGCGTCGCGCGCTACAGACGGGCGATCTCTCGATGCACTATCAACCGATCGTGCAACTCAACAACGCTCACGTGGTTGGTTTCGAAGCACTCATGCGCTGGCAACACCCTGAGCGGGGCTGGGTGCCGCCAAGCTCGTTCATTCCCCTGGCCGAACAGAGCGACCTCATCATGGAACTGGGCCACTTCGCGCTCACCCAGGCGGTCCATGCGGCGAGCGCCTGGCGAGCCACGGATAAGACGGATGGCGCTTTGCCCTACGTGACCGTCAATCTGTCGGTCCATCAGTTTCACGATCCGGCGCTACTGGGCATGATCGAGACGGCACTCGCCTCCAGCGGTCTCGCTCCCGAGCGCCTCATCATAGAAATAACCGAGAGCGCCATGCTCGTCAACGTCGCCGAAACGATGAATGTGATGGAGCGCATTGGCGCCCTCGGGATTGGATTTGCGCTCGACGATTTCGGTACTGGCTACTCGTCGCTCTCGTACTTGGCGCTGCTGCACCCCACGATCATCAAGATCGACCAGTCGTTTGTGAGCCCGCCCAAAGAGAGTCCGCGCAACGACACGCTTCTCGAAGCGATCGTGTCGCTCGGCCACAAGCTCGGCATGACCATGCTGGCCGAAGGGATCGAAACGCGAGCACAACTTGAGCGGCTGCACAATTTGGGCTGCGAGTTCGGTCAGGGCTTCCTCTGGTCGCCGGCGGTGGCGAACGACAAGGTCGACTCAATGCTCAAACGGGGTGTGCGAGCCAAAAAATAGTGGCTACCTCGGCCGCTACGCATCTCAAGAAGTGACGGGAAACATCACCTCACTATCAACTGCCTTGGGTCAATATGCTCGCTAGACGCGAGAGCCCGAGCGGTCTTCCTCAGATACGTACTTCTCCGCGATAAAGCCGTAGGCAGAGTGCACGTAGGAAGTAAATCCAGTGAGCGGCGGAGAGTACGCGTGCACGCTCACTGCGGGCTTACCCGACTCATGCACCATGTCGTGCACGTGGTCGGGACCGAAGGAGCCACGCTGACCCACCGTGTACCGTCGTGACTCGATACTCACGTTGTCACGAGCGCGATACTTCTCAAAGAGCGTGCCCTGGGTCACCGCGAACACGCCCGAGGACCCTCCGTGGTCGTGCCAATCGGATCGCTGATCGACTTCCCACCCGAGGATCCTCACTTCAAAGTTGTCGGTCTTGAAGAACTGGAGCCACCAGCGGTTCGTCTCATCGTCAATGACCAGGTCTTCGAAAAGTTCTGGTCTCGACGCGACAGCGAGCACCACCATCTCAAGTTCGTTGATGGTGAGGCGGACGTCAGGTAACTCAAGATCATTCAGCACTTCACGAACCTGTCCCGCCCGCACTCGAGGAGCTTCACTGACGAAAGTCTTTGTATTCTCTACCATTTCTATTAGTTTAATAGGAAATAGACCTAGGGCAAGTATTTGCGCTTAATTTTTGCTGTGAGAACCGCTACGTGGTGAGGCGTTCGTAGGGAATCTTCTCGCCCGCTTCAACCGCGATCGTCAGGCGATTCTCGACCGGCGGCAGCGGGCAGGTGGCAAAGTCCGTATAGGCGCAGGGTAGATTCGTCGCCCGATTGAAGTCGATAATCACGTGGCCCTTCGTGTCAGGAGCCTCAATCGTCAACGCGCGAGTGGCGCCGTAGGTCGTCACTCCGGAGGTGGCGTCCCGGAAGAGGACGTCGAAGTTGCCATCCGATTCTGCGAAGACGGTGAGGCGCTGGGTGGTGCCCAGACGCTCGAACTCGACGTATCCCGGTGCCTCGTAAACGTGCTGGAGACCTTCAATGGCCGCGTCCACCGCGACGCTCCGCGGTGAATCAAACGCAACGAAACGACCAGGCACGCGCCACGTGAGATCAGGTGAGAATGTCGGCGTTCCCCGGTAGTTTCGAACGAGTTCGTGATCGGGGTGACGCGGACGAATCACGTCGCGGCCTCCGCGCTTAGCCACTTCAACGACCGCATCGTCGAAGGCCGCCATTGCGCTCTTGGTTTCGTCAATCACGCCAAAGTCGTGCACGCCGCTCACGCTCACACCTTCGACGAAGAGCGACTCGTCGTTGGCGAGAATGACGCGGACCCCGTCGTCGCTCGTCACCCATTCACCCGGCGCGTCATCGAATCGAGTGGGCTCGCCGGTCAGCCAATGCAGCCCGGTAACGGCCAAGAATCCGTGGGGATTCGAGAGGGACCTCTCGTGCTCTTCGTGCCACTCGCCCCATTCGCGAGCAAAGGTGGCCTGATCGAGTTGGTCAATAGTCATTTCTGCCTCCCTCGTGCGGTCCACTCTTCAAGTTATTGGCAGCCCACGATGCCAACGCGCACGACGTCGAAATACTTACGCGACCTGTTCGGGACGATGGTCAACGCGAGGCACCGACACTTTTTCCAGTCGTTCAAGGGCGGCGTTGACTTCCCCACCCACCAAAATCGCGAGTCCCGTGAGATAGAGCCAGAAGATAAGGATCGCGACACCCGCAAAAGCTCCGTAGGTCTTGGAGTAGGACGAAAGGTCCGAGGTGTAAAAGGAAAACGCGAGCGACACCACGGCCCATACGACAGTGGCGATCACGGCACCGACGCTCGACCAGCGCCACTTGGTGCGTGGTCGATTGGGCGCCAGGTAGTAGAGCAACGTCACGAGGAGATTGATCAGAACCAGCGCGACGACCCAGCGCACCACGGTCCACACAAAGGCGAACGCGCTGCCGCTGATGGGCGCGGTGTCCCTAATCGCATTACCAATCGGCGCTCCGAAGACCACGAGGGCTGACGCCGCTCCTCCGAGAATGACTCCTCCGACCAGCAGGACGACTCCAATCACGCGCTTGGCCATGAAGGATCGATCTGCTGGTAGCCCATAGGCCATATCGAGACCTTGCTCTACGACGACCATTCCCGACACGGCGCTCCAGAGTGCCACCAGTGACGCCAGAATCGTCGCCACGAGGTCTCGACCCGTGCGTTGCGTGGCGTGAGTGATCGCCTTCGTGAAGACATCCGAGGCTCCTGACGGCAAAGCGCGCGTCACTCCGTGAATCAGATCGATGACTACTGAGCTGGGCAACGTCACCAGTGAGGCCACGCCCAACAGCGCAATGATGGTGGGGAAAATCGATAGGAACCACCGATAGGCGAACGCTTGAGCGGCCACGTTGACTCGGTCGACGCGCATGTGTTGGCGCGCCGAGTTGAACGCAGCGCGCCAGTCAGGATTTCCCAGGCGCCGTTGGAAGTAATTCACCTTCGTTTTCGCGTCGGCGATCAGCGTTTCTTCGACCGCGTGCGTGCGGCTGACCGACTCGATCGGCGTTGACACAACGTTTTCGCGTGAAGAGGTTTCATCCGCCATGTGATGACATCCTTTCGCGTCGCGTGTTGCGTGTGGCCAAACTGCAGTTTCGCCAAAGGATAATTGAGGCGCTGACCGGACGGACCGCGGACCAGGACTAGATTCGCTTCGTGCTCTCTCGTTACCACGCGGACATCAACACCGAGGAATCAAACAATTCCCACGCGGCCATGCTGCAAATGGTGGGTTTTAACAAACGGGTGCTCGAGACTGGTTGCGCCTCGGGTCACATGAGCGCTTTGCTCGTCGACCAGGGTTGCAGTGTCATCGGTATGGAGATTGAGTCGACCATCGTTGAGCCCGCTCTCCAGTGGCTTGAGCGAGCAGTGATCGGTGACCTGGAGGACCCTTCGATCTGGTCCGATCTCGAAGGGGAGGCATTCGACGCCATCTTGTTCGGGGACGTCCTCGAACACTTAAAGGATCCGCTTCCGACACTTCGAGAGGCCGCGCAGCATCTGGCGCCCTCCGGCGTTGTCATTATCTCCGTTCCGAACATCGCCCACGCCGACGTAAAGGTCGCCCTAATTAAGGGAACGTTTCCCTACAGCGAGAGTGGACTACTCGACAGAACGCACATCAGCTTCTTCACGAAGGAGAGCCTGGTCGATCTCGTACGCGAGGCAGGGCTCGCGGTGGTGGAGATCAGTCGCATCACCGTGCCCGTTTTCTCAACGGAGCTCGGCGTCAGTCGCGACGACGTTGACGACGCCACGTTAAGCGCCGTGACGAACGATCGTGAGGCAGAAACGTACCAGTTTGTGGTGAAGGCGGTTCGTGACGACGGCGAGCACGCCCTCGACAAGCTGTCCGCCGACCTCATCGAGCTGAGCGACAATCTCCTCGACGAAAGGAAGCACAGCGCCACGCTGCGCGCCGAGAACGACGTTCTTGTCGGGCGCGTTGACGCTCTCGAAGCTCAGCGGGCCATCGACACCCGAGACCTCACACACCTACGCGAGCAACGCGAAGCGATCAAGCGTTATCTACCAGGGCCGCTTCTACGATTCGTGCAAAAGCAGTTCGGACTCGGTTCTAGCTGACCCAACAGGTTTGGCCGTCGGAGTTAACCGGCTCAAGCGCAGGTCGGACAGTCACCCACTTGGTTGAGCGTCGAACCGCACTTCTCACAGAAAACAGGCGGGCGCGATTTTGGGCCACAGTCGTGAAAGAGAGCACGACTGCCCGGTAACGCATCCGCGCACCACACGCAGTGCTTCACCACGGGCGCGGGAGCGCTTGGTGCTGCAGCAGGAGCCGCCACAGGCGCCGCAGAGGTCGGACCGTAATCACGGGTGACGCCTCGCGGACGAGCGGCCGCGGGCGCGGCACCGGACGTGACGTATGAGCCGGGTCGCCCAGTGGGCTGCGTGGTCGCGCCGCCGCCACCTCTCGCGTTCGGCCACTCAATAAAGGCGAAAATCATAAAGAAGAGCCAGTTGAGAAACAAACTGATGAGGTCGAGATCCCAGAGGAATCCCACCCGCGAGAAGCCAAAGACGCCGGTTGAGAATCCGAGGAAAGCGGTCGATCCGTAGAGCGAGTTGTGGAGATCGTTGAAGGTAATGACCGTACAGGCGATGGTGAGAACCACCGGAAGCAGTGGAATGATGATCCAGGCGCTCGAAAAACCAGCTTTGGAGATGATCCGCGTGAGTGCCCAATAGTCGAGCGCGACAAAAACAATCGTGACGACCAAACTGACGGTCACGACGTCAACGCACTCATGAGCACATGCACTCTGGTCCCCCACGACGCGAACCCTGTAATCCGGTTTCTGCCGAAAAACCTAGCAAGGATGACCCAGAAATTGACGTTATTCAACAACGTTTTCCGAGGAACGCCGAGACGAGCGAGACTGGGACGAGATGACTGATCCTGCACCCCCGAAAGCTCCATTCGGTCGAACAATGTTGACGTTGATCTTGATGGCGTTCGTCCTCGTCACCGTCATCGTCTCGACCTTCTCCCCGTACGCGGGATTCGCGATGCTCATCATTGCTTTGATATTCGGCGGACTCACCTTTCGCCGACTTCACCCGAACGGAACTGGAATGGGCTGGCTCTCGACAAACTGTGAGAGCTGTGGGTCATCGCTGCGCACCTCTTTTGGACTCCCTATGCGGACGTGTCCGACCTGCGGACACGTTCAATCGTGGGCTAAGTAACTCGGGTTCGCCCCGCTTTCATTTCCACGTCGCACTTCGTGGGCGCAATCTGGAATAAATCATTGGAAATGATCCGATACGACGTTACGCGGGGTGAACAAATGTGATATCAATTAGATATCACTTAAATCACGTGGTATTGGGAGGCATCATGACTCAGACAGTTCAAACAAGCGAGACCGCGCCGGTTCCCGTTGGTCCGGGAGGAACTCGGGTGAAGATCCACGAGCGCGAGGCACGTTTCGTGAACGGTTGGTTCGGAGTAGTAGTTCTCGCTGGTTGCATCGCTGCGGCCATACTCATTTCGCCGGCCGACAGGGCGTTCATCGCCATTCCTATTGTGGTGGGCGTCATCATCTTGGCATCGCTGGTTATCGTGCAACCCGGCCAGACACAGGTCGTTCAGTTCTTCGGGAGTTACATCGGCACCGTACGTCACACGGGGCTCTCATGGATCTTGCCCTTGACGAATCACCGGAACGTCAGTGTGCGTGTTCGTAACTTCGAGACAAACCACTTGAAGGTCAATGACGCCGAGGGCAACCCAGTGGAGATTGCGGCCATTGTCGTGTGGCAGGTGACCGACACGTCGCGCGCGCTGTACGCGGTGGACGACTATCGCAACTTTGTGCGCGTGCAAGCGGAGTCGGCTCTGCGTCACGTCGCCACGACCCATCCGTACGACAATGCGGCCGATGACGGCCTATCGCTGCGCGGTTCAACCGACATAGTCGCTGGCGAGCTCGCGGCCGAGATGGCCGAACGCGTCGTCATCGCGGGAGTGGAAATCGTGGAGGTACGCGTCAGTCACCTGGCGTATTCACCGGAGATTGCCCAAGCCATGTTGCGACGCCAACAAGCGAGCGCCGTGGTCGCGGCCCGTACCCGGATCGTCGACGGGGCTGTCGGTATGGTTGAACTGGCTCTCGATCGAATCGCCGAGCGCGGCATTGTCGAGCTCGATGAAGAGCGCAAAGCCGCCATGGTGAGCAACCTGCTGGTCGTACTCTGCAGCGACCAACCCGCGTCGCCCATAGTCAACACCGGGTCGCTCTACTAATTGTCCGTGAGTGACCGTAAACAAATCCTCCTGCGGATTGATCCCGCCGTCCACGATGCTCTCGCAAAGTGGGCGGCGGATGATTTGCGCAGTCTGAACGCGCACATAGAGATGCTCCTACGAGAGGCCCTGAACGACGTGGGTCGGATGCCGAAAAAGTCGCGCCCCCTCCCCCGTCGCGGTCGTCCGCCGAACACCTAGGGGTCGAGTACCACCACTCCAAGACCTGACTTATTTTGCGCAACCCTCGGACTCCCAGAGCGTCACGGGGTTCTTCGAAAAATGCCATCTGTTATAGGCAGACGCGAGAGAGTACTCCGAAATCCTCATAGGTGACGTCGAACTCTGATCCCGGCACAGTGCACGCTCCACATCGGTGAGCGTCGCGTCCCTGGCGAGCGCGAGAACCGGTGCGGGAGAGATCCTCGCGTACCATCGCCACGCCAGAACATTGAACCGACTCTGCGAACAGAGCAGCGGCGTCACATTCCCATCGGCGTCGTGAAACAGGGAGAGAGAACACGCCTTTCCAAGCGGAGGACTCGGCGCCGGGGACAGACGCGCTGGATGAGAAGCGGCGCCCGCAGACGCAGCTACCAATAGAGATGCACTCACTCCAACTGCGGCGAGCCGAGTCACAGCTCGCGCCAGTCGCCTCATACTTTGGAAGCCTGCTCCGAGACGAGGTCTTTTGCTACTAGTTCTGGTAGCCGCGTCTCTCTTCATTGATCAACTCCGTTTCGGCGCCATCGTCTTCGACATCCGCGCTCACTCGTAGTCTCTTGGTAAAGAGCGAGTCAGCTGAAGCATCCCGGTCTCTTGAGAATCGGAGAAAACGAGCGGAATGTGCGACAGCACCGCCGCGCGACTCCGTCTCACGATTGTCGACGCTGTCTTCAAGAAGATCCACCGACTCTCGTTTTCTCTTACGGAACACGCTCATGCGATACGGTACCGCGACTAAGGAGTGACGCGCGTGGTGACATCATTTTTCGCCCCGTTACACTAAGCCCCAACGACGAGAGGAGTCGACGACAGTGTTCGATCGATTGCAAGCCCTACAAGACTCTGTTCAGCATCTGAAGGCGGTGGCGTCCGAGATTGATCTCGCCGACTACACCTCCTCCGCCTACCCGAGCGAGTGGACCGTTGCCGACACATTCTCTCACCTCGGCTCCGGGGCCGTCATCGGCAAACGAGGGTTTGAAGACTCCGTCGCCCACCGCGACAGAGACGCGGAGTTCAACCAGTCTGTGTGGGATGAGTGGAACGCCAAGAGCCCGTCCGACCAGGTTTCGGACAGCCTTGTCAACGACGCGGTGTATCTCTCC
>JBAQZL010000111.1:0-34697 GCA_049790955.1 Acidimicrobiales bacterium | reverse complement strand
TCAGAGGGTGTTCGCCATTGTGGAGCTCTTTCGAGCGGTCGCCGCCTTCATGGTCGCTCCGATCTTCATCCACTTCGCCGCCGCGACCGGCGGTGGTCTTGATGCGGGAACGGCCATCGCACTCTGGGTCGGACTCGGACTGGCCCTCGGTGGTGCGCTCATCGGAGTTGTCATCTACATCGTGAGCGGCGCGCGTCCCCAAGCGCCCGACCTTGATCGATTCCTTTCTCAGGTCGATCCCGCGTGGGAGTCGCCACCGCTGTTCGCGAAACTTCGCAGGAACGTGCCTGAAACCAAGGTCCCGGCAATGGCGGGCGCACTGCCCGAGAGCGACGACTGACGTGTCCAACGGTGACAACGATGCGACGTCATCAACGGGCCTGATACTTTTCGCCTATGACGGCTCCGACCTCGCGGCCTTAGCCATTGAGCGCGCCGGGCGCGAGCTCGCGACCGGTCGCGACGCGCTCGCTCTGTGCGTATGGCAGCTTGCCGATGTCGGCTTTGAGCCGGTCACCGAGCGCCACTTTGACGCCACTGTAGCGAGCGAGGTCCGTCGGGCCGCAGACGAGACTGCGGCGTTCGGAGCGACTCTCGCGCGAGACGCGGGTTTTCGGGCACAGGGACTGATTGTGCAAGCCGCGCCAACGTGGAGCGGGATTATTCAAGCCGCCCAAGAGAACCACGCGAGCGTGATCGTATTGGGGGCTCACCGTCACTCTGGTCTCGTGGGACACCTGCTGGGCAGCGTTGCCGCCGCTGTCGTTTCGCACGCGGCCTGTTCGGTGCTGATCGTGCACCAGGAGTCCTGAACGGCATCTTCACCATGTTTTAACCCGATTTGCCATGATTTTCGTTCGGCGAGATTAAGGTTCTTTGCACTGTGCAAACAGCGAACGGAGAGTAAAAATGGCCAATCCAGCCTTAGCGGATCGACGGATACGAGACTTCACCCGAGTGGACAGTACGGGTCAACGCATGACTCGTCTCGGAGTCGCGCGGGCGCTGGGTATCTTCACCATTTTTGGTCTCGTGGGCGCCGGTTTCGGGTGGCACGAGGGAGTGGGCGCTCAGATCACGAGCCATACGGAGACCCTCATATTTGTCGCCATCATCACGGCCCTCGTTTTGTCGTTTGTGATCATGTCGCACCCCAAGTTGGCTCGTTCGCTCGGTGTGGTGTACGCGGTTCTCGAAGGGTTCGCAGTCGGCGTCATCTCAGCTGCCTATAACGCCCAGTACCACGGGATCGTGGAGGAGGCCGTCGGCGCCACCTTCGGGGTAGCGCTGGTCGTCTGGTTTCTCTACGGCACCGGCATCATCAAGGTGACGGCGCGACTCACGCGGATTATCACGATGGCCGTACTCGGCGCCATCGTTTTTTATGGGGTGACACTCCTCGTGATGGCCTTTGGCGGACCGGACCTTGACGGCGGGGGCGGCATACTCGGCATTGGCATTTCGTTGGTGCTTGCCGCCGTCGCGGCGTCGACTTTTTTGCTCGACTTCGATCGCATCGACAGGCTCATCGCCTCAGGCGCGGGTCACGAGTACGACTGGTACGGCGCGTTCGGTCTGCTCATCAGCTTCATCTGGCTCTACTTGGAGATATTGAACATCCTCGGCCGACTGCGCGGCGGCGGAGGATCCATTCGTCGCTAACGAAATTTTCATCACCTGACTCACCACGTTGGCACCGCGTGCGCGGCCTGCCTGATTTCGCTTTGGATTCTGAAAGATCGACGAAGATCGCCATCATCATGAGCGGAAAGTTCCTGGGAATGTGTCTTAACCCGGGCCTATTCACACCTCCGGCGAAACCCATCTAGCAAGTAATTGCTGGCTTATCGATCGGGCGAGTTACCCGCGGGAGGTGAAAAAAAGGTCCTGGGCCGCGCTTGACAACGGTGGGCTCGAGCCCTATCGTTCGTATCGCAGGACAGATGCCCATATGTCGGGCAGTCAAGTGGTGGGGAAGCGAAGGGGGGGACATGCGATCGACGTCAGTGGTACAGGGTGTCTCACATCCCGAGTTCAACGTCACGGGATGCTCGACGTGCGAAGTGGAGTCGCGTAGAAAATCGATGGGCGCGACGACCGCGATGCGAATGGGCGCAAGGTAGTACCGGGAGTACTTGTGAGCAGTCACGTTGATCGAGCGAGCCGCAGGGCGGCGCGGGCAACGTTCAACCAACCATATGTCCGGCGGCGATCATTGATCGAACGTCGATTCATCAATTCAGGGGGATACAACATGAGATTTACAGGCTCTCGATCGAGCGCGGAAACTCAGCGTGCTCGTTCGACCGCGGGGAAGGGGAGCTGGAAAATTTTCCTAGCCACTCTGATTATTCCCGCCTCGATTCTCGTGGCGGGGGGTGCCAGCAGCGCGACATCAACGCATCAAGTCGCGACACACAGCACCGTCACCGCGCACGCGACGCAGTACGAACCGTTGTCGTGGTTTAAGGCTCAACTGGTGAAGGACTACGCCATCGCTACAGCTGGTGTGCCCCCCACTACTGCGCCCGCGCACAAGAAGGGCGAGAACGTGTGGATTATCTCGTGCGGACAAGCTTCTACTGGTTGCGCGGAACCGACCGCTAACGCCATCACTGCGGGCAAGGACCTCGGTTGGAAGATGACCACGTGTGACGGCAACTTCGGTATCGCGAACGGCTACAACGTCTGCATCGAGAAGGCCATCGCCGCCGGTGCCAACGCCGTCGCCGTCGTGAGCACGGACTGCAACCAGGCGTACGCCGGGATGCTCCAGCTCAAGGCCGATCACATCCCCCTCATTGGATCAGAGGGATTCGACTGTAGTAATGCGCTCGGCTATATCTCGAAGAAGTCTGTCTTCTCCGGAAACATCCAGTACACGAAGGAATACCCCACGGCGCTAGCCCTCAACGAGGAAGCCGGTCGCGAGGCGGCGGACTACCTCGTGGTGCACGACAACGGAAACGTCAACGTGATCAATTCGGACTTTTCGGTGGTCGCTGGTGAGTATGCCGACCTCGGGTTTGTCCAGGAGCTAGCCAAGTGCCAGACCTGCCACATTGTTGACACCATCAAGTACACGCCGCCGGACACACCAGCAGGTGGCACGTATCAGACCGAGTTTGCGGCTGCGTTGGCGGCGTACCCGACGGCAAATGCTGCGTACAACTGGCCGGACGCGATCGTTGACGAGGACGGTCAGATCTCAGCGGTTGACTCGGTCGGTAAGGGCAGCACGTTCTGCATCGTTACCTCCCAGGACAGCGGCGGTCCGACGAACGACCAAGCGATCGCTAGTGGAAACGCACAGTGTGCGGATGGAGCGGTCGACGTCGTGTGGAACGGATACGGACTCATCGACGAAGTCGTGCGTGCGTTGGCCGGTAAGCCGAGCGCCTTGGAAGGTATGGGTCCGCTTCTGATCTCTAAGGGACACAACCTTGGAACACTCGGGGTCAACTGGGCCTACCCCAACGCGGGCAAGGGTGACGCGAAGATCATCGCTGACTACAAGAAGATCTGGGGCCTCTCCTAGGAAGTTCCTAGTTTCTCCCCACCACGCGGGTTGCCCGTCACATTGTTGACGAGCAACCCGCGTGGTGACCCGAAGCGGTATTCGTTCGTCGGATACGTCGTGGTCCCCCGCAAGTCGCGTCAATACGTCGAGTCACGGTCGAAGGATCGCGTCGCGTCGTTCTTACCGAGAAAGAGGTACAAGTGCCCACCGTTGGTTTCATTGGCTTTGGCATCATGGGAGCGCCAATGGCGACGAACCTCGCGAAGGCCGGTTTCGACGTCGTCGGATTCAGTCGTACGCCGGGGCGCGTCAGTGCACGCGCGGCGGATGGTGTCACCGTTGCGGCCACACTCGAGGAGCTCGTTAGATCGTCGGACGTCGTCATTACGATGTTGCCCGACTCACCCGATGTGGAGTCCGTGGTTTTGGGAGAGAATGGCGTCTTCGCCAACGCTTCTGCGGGTCTTCTCTACGTCGACATGAGTACCATTCGACCCGACGTCGCTGCTCGGGTCGCACGCGAAGCGGAACCTCGTGGCATCGACACACTCGACGCTCCTGTAAGCGGGGGCGAGGCCGGGGCGGTCGAGGGAAGTCTGTCGATCATGGCCGGCGGCACCGCGGACGCATTCGCCCGTGCTCGTCCCTACCTCGACGCGATGGGCGGCACAGTGGTCCACGTGGGTCCGGCCGGATCAGGTCAGACCGTGAAGGCAGCAAATCAGTTAATTGTCGCGGCGAACATCCAGGGTCTCGCCGAGGCTGTCGTCTTCCTCGAAGCGCACGGCGTGCAGATGGGCCCCGCGATCGAAGTACTTGGTGGAGGGCTCGCGGGCAGCACCGTGCTCAAGAGAAAGTCGACGAACATGCTGGAGCGTTCCTTTCCCCCTGGATTTCGACTCGACCTGTTTCACAAGGACATGGGCATCATCCAAGCCGCCGCGCGGGATAAAGGTGTGACCACCCTGCTTGGATCACTCGTGGCTCAGATCATCGCGTCCCTCGTCGCACAAGGTGACGGCAATCTTGACCATTCGGCGATGATCCGCGTCGTCGACACTCTCTCGAAGTGATACGCACCGTGCGTGTAAGGAAGTAGGAATCACATGGATCTCTCTCGGTTTTCGGTGAACTGCTCGATTATCTTCACCGAGTTACCTCTTCTAGAGCGCGCGGAAGCCGCAGCGTCGGCGGGATTCTCCGCCGTCGAATTCTGGTGGCCCTTCGCGAGCGCGAGCCCTGAGACGAATGATCTCGACACTTTCGTGCGCTCCATCGAGGACGCTGGCGTCTCGCTAAGTGGACTGAACTTCTTCGCGGGCGACATGGCGGGCGGAGACCGCGGGATTCTGTCGGCGGTGACGCGCGGCTCGGAATTCAACGACAACGTCGCAGTCATTCGACACTTGGCCGACGTAACGGGTTGTCGCGTCTTCAACGCTCTCTACGGGAACCGTCTCTCCGATGAGTCACCCGAAGCCCAAGACCAGGTCGCTCTCGAACGACTCTCGGACCTCGCGTCGTTCACTGACGCCACGGGCGCCGCCGTCGTGCTTGAGCCTCTCAGCGCGGTGGCCGACTATCCACTCCTTACAGCGGCACAAGCGGTCAAGGTGATCGACGATCTTCATGAGTCCGGCGCTACGACGAAGGTCCAGCTACTGGCGGACCTCTATCACCTTGCGGTCAACGGCGACGACGTATCGAATGTCATCGCGAGCTATGCGCCGTACATCGGTCACGTGCAGATCGCCGACGCGCCGGGAAGAAACGAGCCCGGCACGGGAGAGCTTCCGATTGGTGCGTGGTTGGAGGAATTGACGGCCATTGGTTACTCCAGTCTCGTTGGCCTTGAGTACCGACCTCTCACATCCTCCGTCGAGAGTTTCCAATTCTTGTCAACTCTGTCGTAAGCCCCGACGCCACGTGGGATGTCGAGCGGAAGAACTTGACAACTCAGAGTGATCACCGTAGTGTTCACATGGTGAGACAAATGCCCACATGTCGGGCATCCTCATCAGACCGCTAGGGGGAATATGGCGACGACGCAAGAGAATACGGCTCAACGCGACTCTTCGATTGGTGGAGTTCCGGACCCCGAGAACGGGTTGGTCTTCTTCGAACTGAGCCACGAGTTCGGTCACTACACGCCGGTGCTACCCGGTCTCAAGGACATCCAGATCCGTCGGGTAGCGACGCACGCGATGCACGGTGTGCTCACGAGTCACCTGATCACCGTGATGCATAACGGCACGCACGTAAACGCGCCCTTGCATCTCGCTCAACGAGGACTTGGCGTCGGACAAATTGGCCTGGAGCGGTTCTTCGCCAATGGCGTGGTGCTGAGCATTCCTAAGGGTGAGTGGGAGTACATCGAAGTTAAGGATCTCGAGGACGCGACGCCGGCGGTCGAGAGCGGCGACATCGTGGTTATCAATACTGGTTGGCACCGGGGCTACTCGGACAGCATGGAATATTTTGGACATTCGCCAGGTCTCAGTGTCGCGGCGGCACAGTGGCTCATTGACCGTGAAGTAACGCTCGTGGCGATCGACACCGCTTCGATCGATCATCCCTTGGCCACGTCGCTCGCCCAGGCGCACCGCTTTATCGGTCCCCACGTCGTCGAGCTGCCACGCCGCTACAAGAAGAAGACGGGACATACCGTCGTCGAGGACTTTCCCGAGTGGATGCCTGCGCACCGACTTCTCGCCGAAGCGTCAATTCCCACTATCGAGAATGTTGGCGGAGACGTAGACCTCGTCACCTCGCGCCGCTGCACCTTTCACGCGATGCCGTGGTTTTGGCCACAAGGCGACGCGTGCATTGTGCGATTCGTGGCCATAGTCGACACCACAGGCGAGTATCGAATCGAGAAGGGAAACTAATGCCCACCACCAACCGCGACGGACTCACGTTCTATAACCTCAGCCACGAGTTGTCTCACAACATGCCACAGTGGCCGTCGCCCTTCAGTCCGCCCCTGGCAACGAACAAGCTCCTCTATCACGGTATGCACGGCCAGTACGTTGTTGAGTACGACGGGATTTTGCACCGTGGGACTCACATGGATTCTCCCATCCATGTCGAGTCGAACACGCCGTATCTCAACGAGTTTGAACTGTGGAAATTTTTCGGCACCGGGGTCGCGGTGTCGATTCCCAAAGGTAAGTGGGAAGTGATTACCCCAGAAGACCTCGAAAAAGCGACGCCGCGAATCGAGCCGGGCGACATCGTGATGATCAATACCGGCGCACACCGTCTCTACGGTGATAACGACGACTATTACTCGTACTCGCCGGGCCTCTACACCGACGCTGCGCAGTGGCTGGTGGATCGTCACGTCAAATTGGTCGGCGTCGACGTCCAGGCTCTGGATCATCCACTGGGTACTCGCATGGCCGAACACGGTCCGGGCCCGATCTTGCCGCACCTCATCGACGAGTACCGCGCCTACACCGGGCGTGAAGTGGCCGATGACTTTCCCGATTGGGAACCCGCGCATCGGATTCTCCTCTTGAACGGCATACCCGGCATCGAGAATGTCGGAGGAGAGTTAGATGCGGTCACTGGCCATCGCTGTACTTTTCTCGCGTTCCCGAGTCGATTCGCGCAAGGTGACGGTAGCCCGATTCGGGTCGTCGCGGTCATCGACCCCGATCAGACGTTCCGTGTGCCCCAGTTCGCAGCGACGTCCGAGGTCCGATGACCACGTCCGCCCTCACTAATCCTCTGTCGCTCTTCGAACTCGCGGGACAGTCGATCATTATCACTGGCGCCTCGGGCGCCATGGGTCACGCGATCGCCGTGGCTCTCGCCGCGCTCGATGCGAAACTCCTATTGGTCTCGGGTTCAAAGGACGCTCTTGACGCCGTTGCGAACGAAGCTCGCGCCGCCGGGGGCACCGTGGAAACGCTCGTCCTTCGCCCCGACACCCTGGAGGATGCCCAAGCTCTCATTGCGGCGGGTGTGAAGCATTTCGGACGTGTCGACTCGGTGCTCGTGGCCTCGGGTTTCAATAATCCCGCCGCAATCGAGGCCATGACCGTCGACGTCTGGGAAGAGATCATGGACGCCAATGTTCGCGGTCCCTGGCTCATCGCCAAGGCATACGGTGATCACGTCGCCGAGCGGGGCGGTCCCGGTCGCATGGTGCTGGTGTCCTCGGTGCGCGGGCGACAGGGTTCGCCCGCGGGGTACACCGCGTACTGCACCTCGAAGGGTGCCGTTGATTCGCTCACGAAGACACTCGCCACCGAGTGGGGACCGCGCGGTATCAACGTCAACGCGATCGCGCCCTCTGTTTTTCGTTCGAACCTGACCGAGTGGATATTTGCCGACACGGAAGCGGGCGCGGCCTCGCGTGATCGCAACTACGCCCGCATCCCGATGAAGCGTCTTGGAGAGCCCGAGGACTTTATCGGTATCGCCATCTACCTGCTGTCCGCGGCGTCGGACTTCGTGACCGGCCAGATCATCTACGTTGACGGTGGTTACACCGCCACATGACGGCTGAGGGTTGACGACGTGGCGAGCAACGTGCGAGCGGTGGCGATTGTCGGGGCCGGGCTCATGGGTGTCGGTATCGCCGTCGCGATGGCGGCGGCGCGAATTCCCTGCGCTCTCTTCGACCCGGAAGAGAACGCACGGACTCTCGTACCCGAGCGGATTACGAGCACTGCCAACCAGATTGGTCTCGATGCGAACGAGCTTCTGCGCTTCGTGTCCGTTCACTCCACCCTCGCCAGTGCCGTGCGAGGCGCCACGATGGTGATTGAAGCGGGTCCAGAGAATATAGAGGTCAAGCGGGCGATATTCGCAGAGTTGAGCACGTTGACCGAATCGACGATTCTCGCCAGTAACACGTCGGCCATTCCCATCAGCGCTATCGCTGAACGTGTGAGCCAACCCTCGCGTGTGCTCGGGACTCACTTCTGGAATCCGCCGTACTTGGTTCCGCTCGTGGAGGTGGTCCAAGGCCCGTCTACGTCCAGTGAAGTAGTTGAAGCGACGATGGATCTTCTCACCGCGGCCGGACTGAAGCCCGTGCACGTGAGGACCGACGTGCCCGGCTTCGTCGGGAATCGGATGCAACACGCCCTGAAGCGCGAAGCGATTGCGCTCGTCGCTAATGGCGTGTGTTCGGCTGAGACGGTGGACATGGTCGTCCGTGAAGGCTTCGGTCGACGTCTGGCACTCGTCGGGCCACTTGAGCAGGCCGACCTCGGCGGTACGGATCTGACGCTCGCGATCCACGAGGTGCTGATGCCCGATCTCGACGTCACGGCGGTCCCGCATCCGTTCCTGGTAGCGATGGTCGAGCGCGGCGACCTCGGTGCCAAGACTGGCCGCGGCTTTTATGAGTGGACCCCGGGAGACGCTGATCGTCGTCGCGCGCAGATAGCCCAAGGACTTCTTGAGCAGTCCGATCGAGTAGACGAGTGACTCCGAATAAGAACTCCACGGTCGCTGAGCGTTTCGACGTGGCAATCGTGGGGGCCGGGATCCTCGGATTAGCGGTCGCGCGCGAGCTGCGCCGCCGACACCCCGAGCTCTCGATGGTCATCCTCGAACGCGAACGCGACGTCGCCCAACATCAGACAGGTCACAACTCAGGCGTGATCCACAGCGGCGTCTATTACAAGCCCGGTTCGTTGAAGGCGCGTCTGTGCGTCGAAGGTGCGCGTCTCATGTACGAGTTCTGCGACGAGCACGGCATTCACTACGAGCGCTGTGGCAAGCTCATCGTTGCCCTCGAGACCAAAGAGCTCGCGGGCCTCGAAGAGTTGGAGCGCCGCGGTCGGGCGAACGAAGTGCCTGGTCTTCGACGGTTGCGCGCCGAGGAAATCGCCGAGGTCGAGCCTGGTGCGCGGGGTATTGCGGCACTGCACTGCCCTCAGACGGGCATCGTCAACTACTACGAGGTGGCGCGCGCACTCGCCGACGAGTTACGCGACCAGGGCGTAGAGATTCGCTATGCCACCCACGTGGTCTCTCTCGAGCATGATGCGTCGGGCACGCGGGTGCTCAGTGAGGGCGCTTCACTTCACGCTGGTTTCGTTATCGGCTGCGCGGGGCTGTGGTCCGACCGGCTCGCGCTCGCCGCGGGCGCGTCGCCGGATCCACAGATCGTTCCCTTTCGTGGGGCCTACCTCACGCTCAATCGTTCACACGATCCGATCGTGAGAGGCCTCGTGTATCCGGTGCCCGATCCCGAGCTGCCTTTTCTTGGCGTGCATGTCACCAAGCTCATCAACGGCGATGTCGTGCTCGGCCCGACGGCCATGCTGGTTCTGGCGCGAGACGCGTATCGCGTGTCGACGATCCGCTGGCGTGACCTAGGAGATATTCTCCGCTGGCCCGGTACCTGGAGGATGGGTCGAAAATTCTGGCGTACGGGAGTCGATGAGATCGTCATGGCTGCGCGTTCTCGACGTCTCGTCGCCGCCGCGGCGAACTACGTGCCAGGCGTCAGCGTCATCGGCGTGCGAGCCGGCGCCTCGAGCGGCGTACGGGCGCAGGCCGTTGGTCGAGACGGTGCGCTGGTCGACGACTTCGTCTTCTCCGAGACGCCCGGCACACTTCACGTTCGCAACGCACCGTCGCCGGCGGCGACCTCGTCGCTCGCCCTGGCACGTGAGATCGTCGATCGGGTTGAAGGGTCACGCGAATGGTTCGCGAAGTGACTCGTATTGTCGACGAGAGACAGTCGAAGCAGTTACCGAACAACAGGAGATGAACATGAGTGGAGTACGACTTAGCGGAAAGACGGTCCTGGTAACGGGAGCCGCCACAGGGGTCGGCCGGGCTACCGCCCGAGCGGCGGCGGCCGAGGGAGCGAACCTCGGTCTCGCAGACCTCGACGCGACCGGACTCGACGTTCTAAAGGAAGAACTCGTTGCGAGCGGCGCCGGCGTAGTACTCGCCGTCGGTGACCTCACGGACGAGGCAGTGAGTCGGATGCTCGTGTCCGAGGCCGAGTCGGCCTTTGGTCGCGTCGACGTTCTCGTCAACAACGTCGGCATCTTGGTTCTCAAATCCTTACTGGAGACGACACGGGGTGATTTCGACGCCTTGATGGGCGTGAACTGCTATTCGCACTTGCTCGCTCTCCAGTCTGCTGTTCCGGCGATGCGACGAAGCGGGGGAGGTTCGGTCGTCAACGTCGCGTCGGTGGGAGCGCTTGTCGCCCTGCCCAATGTGTCGGCGTACTGCCCCTCGAAGTCCGCGGTGCTTGGCCTCACGCGGGCAGCTGCGGCGGAGTTTGCTCCCGACATCAGGGTGAACGCGGTGTGTCCGGGCGGCGTCGCGACGGAGATGTCTCGAGTGCACCTCGAGAGCTTCGAAGATAAAGAAGCGGCGATGAAGATGCTCACGGGACGTCAGATGCTGCCGCGCTACGCACAGCCCGAAGAGATCGCTTCAGTGATCATTTTCCTCGCGAGCGCCGAGTCCTCCTTCATGACCGGTGCGGTCGTCGCGGCCGACGCCGGTCACTCGGCGTGGTAGGTGATCCGCCACGCCATTGCCGAACGAAGGGAAGTCGCGAAATCGCTGGACTTGGCACCTAAGGTGAGAACCGAGATTTAGGTTGGGTTTTGCCACGGTGTCCCTCGCGACGGAGATTGAGGCGCTGTCTGTTCGATGCGTCGTGGGCGAGGTGACCGGAGTGGGCGAAGACGAGGATGGGGTGAAGATGAGCATCGAGACCGTGGGATCGGCCGAGGCGAACGTGGGTGGCGTGCAGGTCATCGCGCGCGTGGGACAGATATTTCGTGCGCTGGATGGTGAACCATGGGGCCTTACATTGTCGCAGTTGGCTCACCGTCTGAATCTTCCTCGCTCGACGGTGCACCGACTGGTGGGGGCGCTCGCAGCGGAGGGTCTCTTGATGAATGCGACAATCGCAGGTCGCGTGGTCATTGGGACCGAGTTCGTTCGCATCGCAACTGCCAGTCGGAGCGAACTCCGCGATCAGGTTGCCCCGCTCATGCGACGAGTCAATGAGGTGACGGGTGAGACAGTCGACTGTGGCATCCTCGACGGCGACCAGGTTCGCGTTATTCACGTCGTAGAGACGCACCATCATTTACGCGCGGTCAGTGACGTCGGCGCAGTGTTTCCCTTGTACTGCACGGCGAAGGGCAAGGCGATCCTCGCGGAACTCGACGATGAGACCGTGTTCTCCGTTGTGCCCAAAACGTTTGAGAAGTTCACCGGAAGTACGCCGAGGAACCGGAGCGAGTTGATGGCTGAACTCACGGAGATCCGCGAGACGGGCCTCGCCTACGACCTCGAACAGTACGACTCGGGAATATCCACCGTGGCGATCGGCGCAAAAGATCCCTTCGGCACGGTCTTTGCCCTCTCGGTGCCCGTGCCCACTCTTCGATTTGAAACCGAGCGCGACCAGATCGTCAAGGCGCTGCTCGATATCAGCGCGGAACTCAAGAACGAGTTCTCGCCGAGCTAATCGCGTCGAGGGCTTTCGCGCAGTTAGCGGCCGAGTGTCGGGGCGAGCCATCGCACCGCCTCGCACGCGGCATTGACCGCTTCGGTTTCTGTCGCGTACGTCCGCCCCGAGAAATAGTGGAGTGGTGTCCACGCCCCCAAGTCTTCTGGATCCCTGCGGAACTCTTCGAAGCCGAACGTCCCGTCGGGGCGTTTGAAGATGTCGACACAGCGATCTGCTTCGAAGGTCTGGTGGCTGGCAAGTACCAGCCAGGATTTGTCGAGCCGCGACGAGATAGTTGAGATCGTACTTACGTCGAGCCTGTAGCGACGGTAAAACTTGACACAGCCGCGGACGCCTCGTAGTGTCCATATGGTAGAACGCGTGATCGTATGGCGGGCACTTGTGCGCCGCAAAAGGGGGAAGTGACGTGGGTCTCAGTAATCGTGATCACTGTGGGCGGGCTCCTTCTCGGCACCAGCGCGCCGTCACGAATGGTCGCTGATCTATGAACGTCCGTCGAGTGGTGATCACCGAACGTGACGGCAAGTCCGTCGTAGCGAGTGACGGGCCAAGTATTCGCTCGCACGACTTCGTGCACATTCCAGGCATGAGCGAGAGTCTTCTGTGGTCCACCCATGGCGACGATCCGGTCGTCAACGTGCCTGATCAGGCGCTGCGCATGCGCAAGCGTCTGCCCGGGCCCGGGCAGACCGTGTTCGTGGTGGTCACATTCCCTCCCGATGACACCTTTCGTTCCGCCGACTTCGATCCGGTGCGTGCGGCCGCGGAGCAACGTCTGGTGTCGCCGGACCTCGCCGATCTTTTCGAGCCCGACGGTTCGGGAATGCACACCACGCCGACGGTCGACTACGTGGTCGTTCTCGACGGCGAGATCTGGCTGGATCTCGGCGACGGCGAACCGGTGCACCTGCAAAAAGGCGACACCGTCGTGCAGAATGCGACGCGACACGGATGGCGAAACTTCGGCACGGTGCCGGCCACCTTGGCGGTCGTGATGGTTGGGACGTAACGAGTGATGTGGGAGTTGTGAAGAGTATGAAGAGTTTTGATGCCAATTACGTAGTCAGCGCCAGCGAGTGGCGTGACTCGGTGGACGTGATCTCGGACACCGAAATGCGCGTCACCGCGCTTGATCACCTAGACGGTATCGAGCCAGCGATGATCGAGTGGTGGTTCTCCAACATGGACGCCGAACTGTATTTCCAGTTTCATCCGTGCGATCACAAGAAGTTCGCATGGACCCGAGGTAAGCGGCCCGGCACGCACGTCGGAGCGACCCACCTGACGTATCACCAGTACGGCGGAGGCGACAAACTGCTTCGCACGGAGATCTCCTTCCAGCCCGTGGCTGAGCACTTCGATACGCCACTGTTCGACGAGCACGGCGTAGGAATGGCGCTGTTCGCTGTCGTACATTTCGTCGACGAGAAAGACCAGCCCGCGCCCGAGCAGTCCGGGAGTTTCGTGCACGTCGCGATCAAGCGCGACTACGGCACGGAGTTTCGTAGCTGTTGGTGGCTAACCATCAACGCCGACAGTGATCGCGAGCTCTTGGGACCGGGTCGACTGCGACACGTGCACGAAGAGTTCGGTTTCCTGCAGGGTTTTCTGCGCTCACTCGCCCCCGCGACGCTTTAATAAGGGCCGGCTCCGATGCCGCCCAGCGCTTACGCTTACGGCGAGGGCCTCATTTGACACATGGGGGAAGCCCGTCTACTGTTCGTATCGTAGAACAAGTGCCCAGATGTCGGGCACTTGGGGGATCTATTTGAGGGGGAGTTATGCAACGTCACGAACGCGCTACCTCCATCTCGCCACGTGTATGCCTTGAGCGAAACGATTCGGAGCAGCGCTAATGGCGGGAGAGTTTGTCCTCGAGGCGAGGCACGTCTCGAAATCGTTTGCGGGCACTCAAGCCCTCGACGACGTCAGCTTCAACGTGCGCGCCGGCGAGTTACATGCGCTGCTCGGGGCGAACGGATCGGGAAAGTCGACGTTCGTAAAAATCCTTGCCGGGGTCGAACAAGCCGATGCCGGAGAGTTCGTCATTAATGGACAAGACGTCGATCCGTCGAGAATGAAACCGGCGATCGCTCGTTCGGTAGGGCTGCACTTCGTCCATCAAGATCCCGGTGTCTTCCCCCAGCTCTCTGTTGCCGAGAATCTGGCCATCGGTCGGGGCTATCCCCTGGGCCTTGGCGGTCGTATCCACTGGAAGAAGTTGCGCGCTCGTGCGCTCCTCGACTTGGAGAAGGCCGGCCTTTCCATTTCTCCTGACGTCGCGCTGGGAGAGTTCAACGCGTCAACGCGCACGCTCGTGGCCATAGCCCGGGCGCTACAAGACATCAGTGAGCCCGAAGGCAACATCCTGGTCCTCGATGAGCCCACGTCAGCGCTGCCGGTAAAGGAGGTGGCCGCCCTACTGGCCGCTCTGCGTACTTTCACCGACCTAGGAGTCGCAGTATTGCTCATTACCCACCACTTAGGCGAGATCATTGGCAACGCTGATCAGGTGACGGTTCTTCGTGACGGCGGAGTCGTCGCCGACGTGCCCGGCGCCGATCTCACTCACGATCGACTGGTCGAGTACATCGCGGGTCGCCCGCTCGATGAGGCGCTGCCCGAGATGCCCAAACCCACGAGTGACATTCCCTTGCTCGAAGTTCGTAATCTCTCGGTAGGGCCCCTTCGCGACGTGAGCTTCGATATCTTGCCCGGCGAGGTTGTTGGGGTCGCTGGGCTTCTCGGGTCCGGCCGGTCGACTCTGCTACGCACGCTGTTCGGCGAACGGGTCGCGGAGTCCGGCGATATCCGGTTCGACAGCACCACGATGAACCTGCGCAGTCCGCGCAAGGCCATGGCGGCCGGTATTGGGTACATTCCCGAAGACCGCGCAGGCGAATCGGCGTTTTCGGTCCTCAACGTCGAACAGAACTTGCTGGCGGCGTCGATCCCTGAGTTCTGGCGGCACTTTCATATGGGTCGGCGTCTCGAAATTCAAGCGGCGAGGAACTCGGTCGCGGAGTTCGGGATTAAGACGAGTTCGGAACGCGCATTGTTGTCATCACTCTCGGGCGGAAATCAACAAAAGGTAATGATCGCGCGGTGGCTTCGCCGTCATCCTCGGTTGTTGCTTCTGGACGAGCCGACCCAAGGCGTCGACGTGGGTGCTCGCTCGGATATCTATGCGATTATTCGAAAAGCAGTCGAACTCGGAACGTCGGTGATCCTCGTTGTCTCGGACTTCGAAGAACTCGCGCAAGTGAGCGATCGTGTGCTCGTGCTGCGAGAGGGTCGACTGGTCGGAGAGGTTCGTCACCCGAACATTGATTCCCAGCATCTGACGGACTACGCCTATGCCGTCTAACGCGCGGGGCGAACGGCGCGAGCGCCGGGTGTTCTTATCGATTTGTGACATTCAAACTAGGAGAAGCAACTGTGTCCATCTTTCCTAAAGACGATCTTGAGACGGGCGACACGCCCAAAGAGGGTGAGGAGGTCGTCGCCGTCATGCAGGGATCGCGCGCCATAAAAGAGCGTGGGCCCGTCATGAATTTCTTCGAGCACTACGGACTGCTTGTCCTACTCGGGGCCGTCGTGGCGTTCTTCTGCATCTACCCCGAAACCTCAACGGACTTCTTCTCTAAGGCCAATCTGATTACGACGTTGAGCACCCAGACCGTCGTCGCCACCATTGCTTTGGCGGCCCTGATCCCGCTCGCTGCTGGCTACATCGACCTCTCGGTGGCCGCGATTGCCGGCATGTCATCATGTACGTTCGCGACACTTCTGACGCGAGCGGATTTTCCCCTCGTGTTCGCGATACTGGCCGCGGTGCTCGTCGGTGGGCTACTCGGCGCGATCAACGGCCTCTTGATCGCGCGGTACCACATGAGCGCAATTATCACGACGCTCGGTAGCCAAATCGCCCTCACCGGTCTCATGGAGTGGTACACCAAGAACAACACAATCGGCGCGGGCATGTCATACAAGATCATCCTGTTCGGCTCGTCCAATTGGTTCTCCATCCCTCGGCTTACCTGGATCTTCTTGCCGGTCGTCCTAGGTGTGTGGTTCCTCCTGGAACAGACACCGTTCGGTCGCTACATCCAGGCCATCTCCTCGAACCGTCGTTCGGCGCGACTCGTCGGCATCGGCGTACCACGCACCGTCTTCCTCTGCTTCATGATCGCCGGGGTGATTGCCGGAATCGCGGGTGTGTTCTTGTCCATCCAACAAGGTGGTGCTGACGCGTCGACGGGACCGAGTTTCTTGTTCCCGGCCCTCACCGGCGTCTTCTTGAGTGCCACGGTCATCCACCCCGGTCGACCCAACGCCGTTGGCACCGTCGTCGGACTGTTGTTCGTTGCGGTGTTGGTGAGTGGCCTGACGTTCCTCGGCGCAACGAACTGGGCGCCGGACCTGCTCGAAGGACTGCTCCTGGTAGGTGCTGCCGGACTCGCAACGGTTCTCGCTCGCCAGCGAGGCGGAGAAGGCATCTTCTAGCGGTGCAGCGTGCCACGATGTCAGATGTGGCGTGAGCGCTGAGCGAACGTCTCTCGACGAGGGGACGACCGCGAAGCTCCTCGACGCACTATGTCGAGTTGTTGGCGACGCGCACGTGCTGGTCGATGCAGATCTGCGCGCGAGCTACGAAACCGATTGGAGTCGCCGTTGGTCGGGTCGCGCACTCGCCGTCGTTCGACCGGGTACAACTGAACAGGTCAGTGACGTCCTTCGACTCTGTCATCGTTACAACGTCGCGTGCGTTCCTCAAGGCGGTCGCACCGGCCTCGTGGGCGGAGGCGTCCCTGCGAACGGGGAGATCGTCCTCAACATGGAGCGACTGAATCACATCGGTTCTCTCGACGCCGACGCCGGACGAGTCACGGTAGGTGCCGGCGTCACGCTGGCCGCGCTGCACGAGGCGGCAGCGTTGGCGGGTTGGCGCTTCGGGGTCGACCTCGCCTCGCGCGAGAGCGCAACCATCGGCGGCATGATCGCGACTAACGCGGGCGGCGTCCGCGTCGTACGCCACGGCCAGATGCGAGAACAAGTGATCAGCCTCGAGGTCGTGCTGGCTGACGGCACGGTGCTGCGTGGAACCGGGGATGCGTTGAAGGACAACGCCGGCTACGACCTCGCGCAGATCATTATCGGCAGTGAAGGAACACTCGGCGTGGTCACGTCGGCGCGACTGCAACTCGTGGCGCCCGACGCCGTGTCGGTGGTCGCTTTTCTCGGAGTCAGGGACATTGCGACCGCGCTTGAGGTGGTCTCCCGACTACGACGTTCGTCGGGTGTGCTCACCGCCGCGGAGTTTATGGATCACGCGGCGATGGAATTCGTGTGCGCGTCCGTCGGCGCCACCTGTCCGGTTATCGAGGCGCCGTGGTATGCGCTCATCGAGATCGCGGGTGACGTTGATCCCACAGAAGACTTCGCGCGCGTCCTCTCTAACTGTCCGGGCGTCAACGACAGTGCGGTCGCAGTGGGAAGCGACTCAGCCAGCAATCGGCGACTCTGGCGTTTTCGCGAGGGGATCACCGAATCGATCGCCCGCGCGGGCGTGGCGCACAAACTAGACGTCGGCGTTGACCCGGCGACGTTAGACGTGTTTGCGCACGAGGTTCGCGAGCGCGCACGGTTGTCCTCGCCGAAATGCGCTGTGGTGCTTTTCGGTCACTTGAGTGAAGGCAACGTCCATGTGAACGTATTGGGAGTCGAGCCCGGGGATGAAGGAATCGACGACGTGGTGCTGCGACTCGTGGCAGAGATGGGCGGCAATGTCGCCGCCGAACACGGCGTAGGCCGAGCGAAGGTCGCGTGGTTGCATCTCTCACGGACGCCCGAGGAGATTCGCACTATGTGCGCCCTCAAGTTCGCGGTCGACCCGGCAGGGATTCTCAACCCCGGCGTGATGCTGCCCTAACGGTTGCTGGGTGGACCGATGACGTTGCGGAGCACGCCGAGTCCGGTGACTTCAAGCTCGACAATGTCGCCACTCTGCAACCAGAGACGATCTTCTGATTCGAGGATGCAGCCGGTGCCGACGGTCCCTGAACCGAGGACGTCGCCCGGGCGAAGGTGGGTGTTCATTGCCGCTCGCTCGCGAATCGTCGACCACGAGTAGTGAAGGTCCGCAAGTTCACCGCGCGAACGCTCCACCCCATTCACGCGTGCGAGCATGAGCGCCTGACTTCCGTCGAATTCGTCGATGGTCACGAGCACTGGTCCGAGACTGGTGGCGAAGTCCTTGCCTTTCGCAGGACCAAGACCCACGGAGATCTCGCCGCGTTGTAAGTCACGGGCGGACCAGTCGTTAAGGATGGTGAATCCCGCGATCTCCTCGTCGCGACCAATGACCGCGGCGACCTCGAGTTCGTAGTCGAGCATCTCGGTCCCCAAGGGATAGGGGATCGTTACGTTGGTTCCTACGACTGCTGCCGGATTGGTGAAGTAGAAGACGGGCGCCTGATACCAAAATGCGGGCACCTCCTCGCCACGACGAGCACGTGTGGTGGCGACGTGTTGCTCAAAGGCGAAAAAGTCACGAATAGACGGGGGAATCGGTACGGGGGCGAGCAGAGTGACGGTATCGAGGTCGTAGGACTCGGTCTCATCGACGTCACCGTCGCGCGCGAGCCACTCAAGGAGGTCCGCGCAGTCGAGGCCAATGACGCGGTCGTCGAGGAGTATTCCTGCCGACGACGTCAGGTGTGGCTGGTTTGTCGAGACGAACGTGCAGAGCTTCACTGATGACTCCTTAGGCCGGTGGCCGCCATGATGCGGTTGCAACGTTCATAATACGGGCAAAGGAGCACCCGCGACGAAGGGTCCGACAAAGCGTTGCGTCGCTCCCCGTGAGGAGATCGTTCAGGTTGAGCACGACGAAAAGTGGCGTTGCAGTTCGTCCCGAACGACGGAGTCGACACAGGCGAGAACGTCGCCAAAGGCGCGCTCTCTTCCAAAGCGCTCTTCAAGACTTACCAGCATCGCGGTGGTGAATCGTTGACGGAATGTGCGCGCAGCCGCCTGGTCAAGTGAGCCGCAGACGACAAGGAGGGGGAGGCGATCGTGAACCAGCTCCGCCATGCCCACCGTGACCTTGCCTTCGAGACTGCCACCATCGAATCGGCCCTCCCCAGTGACGACCATCGAAGATCGAGTGACACGCGTCGCTAAGTCCACGGAGCGCGTGACCGCGTCGAATCCGCTTGTGAGGCGAGCGCCCAACGCAGCGAGCGCGCCGGGAATACCTCCCGCCGCGCCAGAACGCTCGACGCTCTCGACGTCGACGCTGCGTTCTTCGAGGTACTGAGCGCGAACTTTGCGGAGCCGCTCGTCGACCACGACGAGATCGTTGGGACTGACGCCCTTTTGCAGGGCGTAGCGGCGGGCACCAGAAAAACTGGCGGTGACGTCCGTGGCTGCCGTCACCGGCACGGGAAGTCCTCCGGCCGCGACGAGGACGCGATAGCACCCGAGTCCGCCGTCAGAGGTCGCGGTTCCCCCGCAACCCACCAGCACTTCATCGACTCCGTGGTTCGCAGCGGCCAGGATCAAATAGCCCACCCCGTCGCTTGATGCGGCGAGGGCTTCGCGGTCAGAAGGGGCCGGCAACAAGTCACGACCGACCACGTCGGAGACTTCGACAACACCCAGCGTGCCCGAGGTTGAGCGAACGATCTTCACGCGTGCTATCACCGGTGTGAGAAGTGGTCCGGGAGCCTCGACAGCCACGACCTCGCCGTCGAACACATCGAGGAATCCTTCGCCTCCGTCGGACATTGATTGAATATCGCCGAGAAGGTCCTGACTCGATATTGAGGATTCAATGATGCGGCCCAGCTCGCGCGACGTCGCGGTGCCGCGGAACTTGTCCACGGCAGACAAGATGATGGGCCTCGCTGCGCCGTCGTCACACTCTGACGTCATAGGTTCCACGGTGACACTAGTAGCGAGCGTCGCGAGGCACTCGCGCAATTAGGGCGCGCTCGACGTATCCGTCAAGAGTGAGGTCAACAACCTCACGCGCGCGTCGAGACGACGACTGGTCGCGTCGCGTGCTCCTTCGGGCCAGGACATCAGTCCGCGTCCCGACTTTGCCCCTAGACGTCCGCTTACGATCGCCTCCTCGAGAATGGGAAGTGGGTGTTGCGCCGTGCTCAGGACTGGAAAGACGTACTCGTGAATGGCCCGCGTGAGATCAAGGCCTACGTAGTCCGCGTTCTCGAGAGGTCCGACTTCGGAGAGCTTGAGCCCAATACTGTTTCGTACCACCAGGTCGACGTCGCCCGCATCGCAGACTCCCTCTTGGACCAGCGCCATCGCCTCGCGCCACAACGCGTGTTGCAGTCGATTGCCAATAAAACCTGGAGTGTCGCGTCGAACGTGGACAGGTGTCTTGCCGAGCGACGTAAGCAGGCTCATGATACCGTCGAGCACACCAGCGCTCGTGTTCTCTCCTTCAATCACTTCGACGAGGGGGATGAGGTGAGGGGGATTCCACCAGTGAGTTCCGATGACGCGTGTTCGGTCTTCGACTCGTTCACCCACGTCGCCCACGCGATACACCGAACTATTGGTTGCTAATACTGCCTGCGGACACGCCGTGGCCACGACCGATAGCAGAGACTGTTTGAGTTCGAGCACTTCCGAGACGGCCTCAATGACGAGAGACGTCTCGGTGTCGAGGTCGCTGGGCGCGCTCGCGCAGCGTAGTGAACCGGTTGACGTCGAGTGTGGCATTTGTGCGACTACCGCTCCGACGCGACCTTCAAGGGTTGCTCGAGTCGCATCGTCTGGCTCGATACACGTCACCTGGTAGCCGTTCGCGACAAAGATGGCAGCCAGGGCGTGACCCATCAAACCGCCTCCGAGTACCGCGACACGACCGCCCTCAGGAAGTCGCCAGCGCTCGGCCTCACTCAGCACGCCGTATATCCCCCGTCGACGTAAAGAATCTGACCAGTACAGAAGCGGGCGGGCTCACTCAGAAGGAAGAGAGTCGGGCCCACCACGTCGTCAGGTTCGGCGAGTCGTCCGAGGGGAATGCGCGACAACATTCCCTCACGAGTCTTCACCGCGTGCTCGTCATCGCCGTACATCCAGGCCGTGAGGTCCGATCGAAAGACCGTCGGGGCTACCGCATTCACGCGGATGTTCTTCGGTCCCCACTCGGCCGCGAGCGTTCGCGTGAGAAGATTCTCCGCGCCCTTAGATGCGCAGTACGCGGTATAGCCCGCCGCGTGTCCGAGAAGGGCTCGCGTCGACGTGACGATGACGATGCTTCCACTTGAGGAGCTCGACAGCAAGTGTGAACCAAAAGAGCGACAGATGAGCCACGTGTTTCGCACGTTGGTGTTCATGACGAGATCGAACTGCTCGAGCGTCATTTCGGTGATCGACGCCACCTTGTTGGTTCCACTCGCAACGACGAGTCCGTCGACGTTAGGAAAGCGTGCCACGGCGCGAGCGACGATCTCGCTTGCGTCGGCTTCAGTTTCGGGTCGAAGGTTCACGCTGAACGACGTCCCACCACGTTCTGCGACTTCACCTTCGAGCTCTTTGAGTCTTTCGAGATTCGCGCCAGTCATAACGACGTTTGCTCCGAGATCGGCCAAGCGCAATACCGTCGCTCCGCCGAGCGCTCCCGTCGCGCCAATGACGATCACCGACCGACCAACGAAATCCCCAACTGTGGTTGTCGCATTCGACATAACGCCTGCCCCTCTTCGTTACTGTATCGAATTACGGTACAGAGTGTCTCGCGTAAACGTAACAGCGAGCATGATCAGAATCAAGTCAGACAGGGCCCTCTGCGCCTAAAGGTGGAGTTGTCGTTGGAGTTTGACAGAGCTGGGGCACCGTGACATACTCGGTACTGTTCTACTAGTCGGGACAGTCTGTATTGGACCACATCACGTGATGCCTGTCTCCGACGTCAACTAGAGGGGGAAGTTGCCATGGCACCAGAGATCGACCCGGTGACGGGAATCCAGTACTACGAGTTGAGTCACCCGTGGGGTCACGGTGTCCCCGCATGGCCGTACTTCGAGGACGTCAAGATCGAGCGCCTCCACACCATGGCGCGCTCAGGGGTTCTCACCCAAAAGATCACCACCGTCATGCACTCTGGCACTCACGTGGACGTGCCGGGGCACGTCATTGAGGGCACGCCGCTGTTGCACGAAATTCCGCTGTGGCGCTTCTTTGGCACGGGCGTCGTCGTTTCAATTCCCAAGCAGAAGTGGGAGCGAGTCACGGGCGACGACCTTGAAGCGGCGACGCCGACAATTCAAAAAGATGACATCGTCATGGTGAATACGGGCTGGCACCACCACTACGGCGACAACAGCATGTATTACGCGTACTCGCCGGGATTCGATAAGAGCGCTGGAGACTGGTTCGCCGAGCGTGGCGTGCGCGCCGTGGGCACTGACACTCAAGCCCTCGATCACCCGCTCGCGACGGCGATCGGCCCCCACGGCCCCGGCTGGCCCAACGGTTTACTTCCGTGGGCAAACATCGAATACAAGGTCACGACCGGTCACGACGTGGTTGACGACTTCCCTCTGTGGGAACCGTGCCATCGAGCCCTGCTTGGAAACGACATCATCGGATTCGAGAACGTGGGCGGAGACATTGACGACGTGAACGGTCAACGCGTGACCTTCGCCGCGTTTCCTTGGCGTTGGGTCGGCGGCGACGGCTGCATCGTGCGGCTCGTCGCGATGGTTGATCCGAAGGGCACGTTTCGCATGGAACGAGGAGGCGCGGCCCAATGAACGTCACACGATTCAACGACGCGCCGAGCTACGAAGCTGTGAACCACCACGGCTGTGACGCGGTTCGTCTCCAGGGATCCGATGTATCTCCCGTCACATCCTTCTGGCTTGGGGTGTCGTGTTTTGAACCCGGTGGAGGAGCTGACTGGGACACCACGGCCGCCGAAAAGGTGTATCTGGTGCTTCAAGGGGAGGTAACCGTTGAAACGGAAGGACAGTCGGTCACGCTTCAAGCGAAGGACTCTGTCTTTTTGCCTTCAAATGAACGTCGTCGAGTGATCAACGCTTCGGACAACGTCGCGGTCATGGCGGTCATGATCGCGCCACCTTCCACGCCAAAGTAATTCTCGCGATGAACAACACCATCGTCATCACCGCCGCCGTCACGGGTCCGATCGCCACGAAGAAAGACAACCCGGCGTTGCCGACGACGCCCGCGGAAATCGCCGACGCCGCGACGAGCGCGTACCACGCAGGCGCCGCAGTCGTGCACGTGCACCTGCGCGACGCCGACGAACGACCGACGGCGGATCTCGGAATCGCCCGCGACGCCATGGACCGGATCCGTGATCAATCACCCATCCTCATTCAACTCTCGACCGGCGTCGGACTCGACACTCCTTTTGAGGAGCGCGAGAAGTTGGTGGAACTCAGACCCCGTATGGCGACGCTGAATCCCTGCTCGATGAGTTTCGGCGCGGGAGAGTTCCGCAACCCGCCATTGGGAGTGCGACGCCTCGCCGCCCGCATGCAAGAACTCGGCGTCAAGGCAGAGCTTGAGATTTACGACATTGGCCACGTGCCAGTTTGTCTCTCGCTCTACGAGGAAGGTCTACTCAGCGATCCCCTGCAGTTCTCAATTGTCATGGGTGTGAAGGGCGGAATGGCGGCGACGGCCGACAATCTCTTGTTCGCGGTGCGGATGCTGCCGCCGGGAGCCATATGGCAGGCAATCGTCATTGGCCGTCCGCACTTGGAGATCTCGACGATTGCCGTCGCGCTCGGTGGAAACGCTCGCACGGGACTTGAAGACTCGCTCTTTTTGCGAAAGGGCGAACTCGCGCCCAGTAACGCGGCCTTGGTCGACCGACTCGCGGGCGTCGCTCAAACTCTCGAACGCCCCCTCGCATCAATCGCCGATGCGGAGCTTGAATTTCAACTCGGGCCCGACCCTGGCTAAACGCGTGCGCTCGAGTCGCTTCGCCTCACAGATTCCTTACTCTGGGCCGCTCGCGTGAGTGGGACCGGTAAAGTGAGCGGCGTGTCCCCACGTGACGAGAGCGTCCCTCTCGACGGTGCGCCCGTCGTCGCCAAAGAGTTCAATCGCGCCATCGACGTGCAGGTCATCTCGCGAGCGGCAGACATCCTCAACGCCATCGGAGATCACCCTGGTGGCCTGAGCCTGGCGCAAATTGCCGGCCACTCGAAGCTGTCGCGCTCGACGGTGCATCGGATCGTGGTGGCGCTCTGTCGCACCGAATTCGTACGCGCGACGGACTCGGGCTACAAACTTGGCCCGGCGCTGCTCCGTCTGGCCGACGCCAGTCGCTCGAACTTCGAAGAGTCAATTCGTCCGTACATCGTTGATCTCAGTCATTCGCTTCGAGAGACAGTCGATCTTTCGATATTGACCGGATCGACGGTGACCTTCGTGGATCAAGTGATTGCGCCGCGACGCCTTCGGGCCGTGTCGGGCACGGGACTGTCATTTCCATTGCACTGCACGGCTCCGGGCAAAGCGATCTTGGCTTCATTGGGCGAAGAGGCAACGGCGAGGATTCTCCCCGAGCGACTCGAGCGTTTCACGCCCGAAACGCTCACTGATCGTGAAGCTCTCGAGCTCGAATTGAAAGACGTCCGCCGAACGGGCGTGGCCTTCGATCGAGAGGAACATACGCCGGGAATATGCGCAGTAGGCGTCTCCTTGCAAGCGCCCGACGGCAGTTGGTACGCCATCTCGGTGCCTCTTCCCGCGCAGCGTTTCTACGGTCAAGAGGCTCGTCTGGTCGAGGCCCTCACGGACGCCGCGCAGCGGATTGATAACGAGCAGGATCGTAGCGGCAGCTTCGTTTCCGAATAATCACGTAGGTCTTTCACGCGTTCGTTGTCAAGTCTGCGGAGGCCGACTTTCACGTCATTGCCTAGTCCGGCATCACGGTCAATTTCACGGCGTGGATCGTGACGCCATCGACGTGCTGAATCACCGCAGAGCTGCATTCGAAAACTGCGCAATCACGAGTTTTGACGAATCGCGACGGGGCTGGTAAATTCTCACTAAGACAGTCTGTCCCGTGGAACGGAACAAGAAACGGGGGATATGGTGCCGAAATCGAAAGTGCCTGTTCGCTCTTTTCGGACTCACGTTGTGCGGCACCGTGTGCCGACGCAATCGAGCTGTCTGTGAACAAGGTCGTCGAGAATGCGGCCGAAGCGGTGAGCGACATTCGCGATGGCGCGTCGCTAGCCGTTGGTGGTTTTGGGCTCTGTGGAATTCCGAGCATCCTCATTGAGGCTCTCCTGCGCGGGGGATCTACCGGACTCGTGACGGTGAGTAACAACTGTGGTGTTGACGACTGGGGACTGGGACTGCTTCTCGCGGCCAAACGCATTCGACGCACGACTGCTTCCTACGTTGGTGAAAACCGGGAGTTCGAGCGTCAATTTCTTTCGGGCGAGCTCGAGGTCGAACTAGTACCGCAAGGGACGCTGGCGGAACGCCTGAGGGCGGGCGGCGCAGGAATACCGGCGTTCTACACGCCCGCCGGCGTCGGTACCCAGGTCGCGAATGGAGGACTCCCGCTGCAATACGACGGCGCTGGAGGCGTGGCGGTTGCGTCGGAGCCCAAGGAGTTGAGAGAGTTCAACGGCCACTTCTACGTGCTCGAACGAGCGATTCGAACTGATTTTGCTTTGGTGCACGCTCGCTATGGAGATCGCCACGGCAATCTCGTTTACGAAGAGAGTGCGCAAAACTTCAACCCGCTGTGCGCGGCTGCGGGCGTAGTCACGATCGCCGAGGTTGAAGAGCTGGTCGAGCCCGGAGAGATCGATCCAATGACCGTGCACACCCCCGGCATCTTCGTGCAGAGAGTTGTGCACACGCCAGGCGTCGAGAAGCGAATTGAAAAACGGACGGTGATCTAGTGGCGCTCACGAGAGATCAGCTCGCCGCGCGTGTCGCTGCGGAACTAACGGACGGACAGTATGTCAACTTGGGAATTGGGTTGCCCACAATGGTGCCGAACTTTGTGCCCGCGGGATTGCACCTGGTTCTTCAATCGGAAAACGGAATTCTTGGCGTTGGACCGTACCCTTCTCCCACTGAGGTTGACCCTGATCTCATCAACGCCGGTAAGGAAACGGTGACCGTTCTTCCGGGTGCTTCGTACTTTGACTCGGCGGCGTCATTCGCAATGATTCGAGGCGGTCACGTCGATGTAGCCGTGCTCGGTGCGATGCAAGTGTCGAAGACTGGCGACTTGGCCAACTGGATGATTCCCGGGAAGATGGTCAAAGGCATGGGTGGTGCGATGGACCTCGTTCACGGTGCGAAACGCGTAATCGTGATGATGGAGCACTCGGCGAAGGACGGAGGATTCAAGATTGTCGATGAGTGCACTCTGCCATTGACCGGGGTGGCGTGCGTACAGCGAATCATCACCGACCTCGCCGTGATCGACGTCGAGCACGGGGGGTTTGTGTTGCGCGAACTCGCGCCTGGTGTCTCGATCGATGACGTGAAGTTGGCGTCGCAGGCAGACTTCGCGATTGACCTGCCGTGATTTCAAGTTCATCATTCGCGAGACGGGCCGGTGCCGAATTGACGGCGCGGGACGGCGCCGGAGGGCGATCTGCGGAGTTGAGCGGAAGTATCACATGAGCAAAGAGCGAGCGAAGCCGATTCCCGACTTCTCTCACGAGATTGATTGGTTTGAAGAGATCGATCGCCGATATGAGGACGACGATGATTGGGGTGCTCTTTGCGATGAATGGACAGACCGAGTCAGCGCAAAGTTGTACCTATGGAAACCTCGATACGCAAGCCAGTTTTTAAAGATCAGCATTTTTGAGTCCGCTGGGGAAAGTTTCACGTTAGGTGGAGACGCCAAGGATGAGCAAAAGCATGTCGAGTTTCATCAGAGGCGGAGAAAGCTTGACGTGATGCTTGCTCAACGTCGAAATTGCATTTCGAGAATCTCGAGTCTGCTGCGGCCCTGACCGAGAACACGGGCGCTACATGGGGAATGAATTAGTGATTACCACGGAAGATCGCCGTCGCGGTCGCGATAGGCACCGGTCGAATTGACGGAATTGCCGATGACGAAGGCCATTATTGCGTCAGTCCCTGCTTCAACTGAGTGCCCTAGTCCGGCACCCGGGTGACCTTCTACCCGGCTGAGGTCGGTATCCGTTAGGCCGGGGTCCGCAATGTTGATGCGGATTCCGGGCAGCAATTTTGCGTATCGGGCGGACAACATGTTGACAGCAGCCTTGGACGCGGAATAGAGCGGCTGTCCGGCAGTCGACTCCTTTCGGCTTGGGTCGTTCAACAAACCGAAGGATCCAAGACCGCTGCTCACGTTGATAATGCGCGGATCCGACGAACGCTCGAGCAGAGGGAGAAAGGCGTGCATCACCCTGACGTAGCCAACAAGGTTCGTCATGAGAACCGTAGCGGCGTCGTCGCCGGTGTACTCGTGGACATCGCGAAAGGGCCCGGTGATACCGGCGTTATTGACCAAGACGTCGAGGCGTCCCTCTTCCTGCAGTACAAGCTCAGCGGCGCGTGAAACAGAACCATCGGAAGTGACGTCGAGTTCGACGAAGCGGGCGCCGATCGGTTCCGCGGCAGCGCGACCACGCTGCACGTCACGAGCTCCCAGATATACAGTGTGCCCGGCGCCGATGAGCCGACGCGCGGTTTCTAGGCCGATACCCTTGTTGGCGCCAGTGACAAGGCTCACCGGCGCGCGATTCGAAGGTCTGCTCATCGTTGACGCCTTTCAACAAACAACCAAAGAAATCCCCAAGATGGATAACGGGTTGACGGTACCACATTATGGAAAAATCATCCACTAGGCGGATCACCCCTTCGGCGCAACTCTTCGCTATTCAAGCTTGAAAAGTTGACCAGGACGTCAGATGTCGACGCAATGTCGTAGAAAATCTCGGTTCACTATGAGTATGGCCCGCCAGCGACGTAGATCACTTGCCCCGATATGAAGGAGGCCTCTTCGCGAACGAAGAAGGAAACCGTCGCCGCAATGTCAGCAGGTTGCCCGACGCGGGCGACAGGAATGGCCTTCGCAGCGGCGGCTTTGAAGTCCTCGAATGTGATCCCCATGCGGGTTGCAGTGGCTGCGGTCATATCGGTCTCGATGAAGCCGGGGGCAATGGCGTTCACGGTGATTCCAAACTTCCCAAGTTCGATCGCGAGCGTCTTGGTGAATCCTTGAAGGCCGGCCTTCGCCGCAGAGTAGTTGGCTTGTCCGCGATTGCCAAGAGCTGAGGTGCTCGAAAGGTTGACGATACGACCCCATTTCGACTCCGTCATGTATTTCTGAGTAGCGCGACTCATGAGAAACGACCCTCGCAGGTGAACGTTCATAACTGAGTCCCAGTCGTTCGCCGTCATTTTGAACAACATGTTGTCGCGAGTGATCCCTGCGTTGTTGACAAGCACTACGGGAGATCCGAGTCCTTCGGCGACGTGCTCCACCGCTTGTTGGACTGACTCTTCATCAGCAACGTCGACACCGACGGGCATCGCTTCGCCGCCAGCAGCGTTGATCTCATCGGCCACGATCTTGCACGCCGACTCGTCAAGGTCGAGTATGGCGACGGCGAAGCCATCCTCACTCAGTCGTCTCGCGACAGCCGCTCCGATACCGCGGGCTGATCCGGTGACGATGGCGGTGCGGCGTTCAGTAGACAAGAGTGCTCCTAAAAATTGGGGATGGTGGAAACAAAAGATTACGGGTTTGATTCGACCTCTCCCAGAGACCATTGGGCCCGAGGATCCTTTGAAGCTCCCCTTGACTCGACCGGGATTCTCTGGTAAATACCTTAATGGCTATATAACTGAAGAGGTATGTACATGTCCATAACGCTCAGTGCATTCGACATCTTGGTGGAACCGAGTCGTCGCGAGATCCTCGAATTGCTTCGCGACGGCGAACTGCCGGTGGGCGACATTGTCGATCATCTCAAACTCAGTCAGCCTGCGGTGTCGAAGCATCTTCGCGTGATGAAGGAAGCCGGATTCGTGCACGTTCGCCCCGAAGCGCAACAGCGCTTCTATCGAATATGCCCCGAACCGTTGGAACAACTCGACGAATGGCTTGAGCCCTACCGAAAGTTTTGGACGACGCATTTGGATCGATTGGAATCTCACCTTGACCAAAGGAGAAAACAATGACTGACGCAACAATCATTACCGGCGACGGACGTCCTACCGTGCGCTTGGAACGGCAACTCACTGATCCGCCATCCATCGTGTGGCGCGCGCTTACCGAGCGCGATCAACTTCATTCGTGGTTCCCCTGCGACGTGATTGTCGCGGGTGGAGAATGGAAAGTGGGGGCGACGATCTCGTTTCCGTTTCCGCCAGAGATCATTGACATGACGCTCACTGGCGAAGTGCTCGAGTTTGATGAGCCCTCGCGGCTGGCCTTTAGTTGGGGAAGCGACATTCTTCGATTTGAACTTACCGAGTCGGGTGGCGGAACACGCCTCGTGCTCTTCAATGAACTCGACCCGTCGGGCGCATCGCGCAACGCGGCGGGATGGGACGACTGTCTCGACAAGCTCGCGGGTCTTGACACGAAACCTGATGCCTGGCGCTCTCACTTCGATCGCTATCGACGCGAATTCGAACCGGTGCTTGGCCCACAAGAAGGACCGCCCGCCGGTTACAAAGGAAAGTAACTCGCGACGACGCGGGGCTGGCGCGAGTTCGTGCTGAATTAGCCGCTGTAGAAAAGTCTGGCGCGGGGAAAGTCGGCGTTGAATAAGGTGTCCGACTATGCATGAATTTGTAGCGACACCCTGCACGACTGACCTCTACGAACTTGGTGAAAGCTGCCGCTGGGACGAAGTACGCGGCGAACTGTATTGGGTGGACGTGTACGCCGGCCGGTTCTTTCGTGCGAGTGCCCATGGAACGCAGATCGATGTTCTCGCCTCCTACCAAGTTGACGGCGTTATCACCGCCGTCGCCCCCTTCGAACAACGGAGCGTCGGTTGGATCGTGGGAATGAATCAGTCGATTGCGCATCTGAATGAATCGGGAGAGGTTCAAGAGATGTCGCACCCCGTGAGCCGAAACGCGACCGACATGCGCACCAACGACGGCGCCGCTGATCCGTGGGGCAGATTCTGGTTGGGGACAATGGAGAACGATGGCGCAGAGGGTCGTGGCAGCCTCTATCGGTACGACGAGTCATCGGACCTCAAGACGATTCTTGAGAACGTCACGATCTCGAACGGGATCGGGTGGAGTCCCGACGAGCGAACGATGTACTACGTCGATTCCGGACCCGGGACGATCAGTGCATTTGACGTCAACGACACGGGCGAAACCTCAAACCGGCGAGTGTTTGCGCAACTGAATGTCGCTCAAGAAGGAGCACCCGACGGACTCTGCGTCGACGCCGAGGGT
Source organism: Acidimicrobiales bacterium (assembly GCA_049790955.1). GTDB lineage: Bacteria > Actinomycetota > Acidimicrobiia > Acidimicrobiales > RAAP-2 > RAAP-2. Next base: position 4,251 of record JBAQZL010000111.1, on the reverse strand, counting down.
GCGATCTGGGTAGCGGTTTGGGGCGGCTACCAGGTACGGCGCTACTCTCCAAGCGGCGAATTGTTAGCCCGAGTAGCACTTTCCACGGCTCAGCCTTCGAGTTGCGCGATCGGTGGACAGAACGGCACAACTCTCTACGTCACCACCGCGCGCGAAGACATGTCCGAGGAGTTGCTCGAAAGAGAAGATGACGCCGGACGGATCTTTTGTGTCGACGTAGGCGTGACCGGTCTACCTTTGGCGCCCTATCGTCCCTCACCGCGCGCGAGTGAAGTGAGGGATACCGATTCGGACGCTGGCGGTGAGTCCGCCTGCTTCGCTCATTCGGTGTGCACGGTCTGTGGCGCAGTCATCGAAGACGAATCCCACGTTCATCGTTCTGGTATCGACTTCGACCACTAAGTGTCGGCGACGAACGTCTCGTCTCAGTGAAGGAATAAGGTCAAATCATGCCTATTCCTGACCCGCCCGACAGCCCCTCCCTAGCTTCTGATGCCCTAGTCATCTTTGGCATTACGGGGGACCTCGCCAAGAAGATGACGTTCCAGGCGTTGTATCACTTGGAACTCGACGGCTTGTTGGACTTTCCGATAATTGGCGTGGCCATCGAAGACTGGTCACTCGATGAACTGCGCTCGCATGTGCGCGCAGCGTTGGAGAGCGAAGGCGAACACATTAAAGAAGCCACGTTCGAGAAACTGGCTCGGCGACTCAATTACGTGCAAGGCGATTTCACGGCTGCCAGCACCTATGAAAAGCTGAAGAAGGCACTCGCGTCGAGTTCGCGACCGCTGTACTACTTAGAGACGCCACCATCCTTATTCGCGCCGATCGTCGTGGCCCTCGGCCAGGCGGAACTGGTTGCAGGGGCCACAGTGATGATTGAGAAGCCCTTTGGTCACGACCTGGCGTCGGCTCAGGTACTCAATGAACAGCTGCACCAGGTTCTCGAGGAAGACCAAATACTTCGCGTCGATCACTTCTTGGGCAAGCAGCCCATTGGCGACATTCTCTCGCTGCGTTTTGCCAACACATTGTGGGAGCCGCTGTGGAATCGTGATCACATCGCTGGCGTCTACGTGACGATGGCCGAGAGATTCGGCTGCGACGACCGCGGCGCGTTTTACGATCCCGTCGGCGCTCTTCGCGACGTCGTTCAGAATCACCTCATGCAGATTGTCGCGGTGCTCGCCATGGAAGCGCCCGTTGAGCCGGGACATAGAGCACTCTGGGACAAGAAAATCGACGTGTTTCGCGCCATGCCCGACGTAGACCCGACGAGGTGCGCTCGCGGTCAGTACGAGGGGTATCTCCAGACGCCCGGCGTCAAACAGGGTTCGCAGACCGAAACGTATGTTGCGTTGCGTCTCACGATCGAGAACTGGCGATGGGCCGGTGTGCCGTTCTTCATACGAGCTGGCAAAGAACTAGAAGCTAGTGCCACCGAAATTCGGGTGGTCTTTAAGCGGCCACCGAACCTGAGTTTTCTCGATATCGCGCGACCAGACGCGAATCAGCTCATCATCCGCGTAGGACCGGACCCTGGCATGCGCCTCATCATGTTGTCCAAAGGCTCTGACGGCAAGGCCTCAAAGGATGTTCATTTGGACCTCTCCTTCGACCTCGAACTCGGAAAGCCGCCTGGAGCGTACGAGCGTCTGTTCCACGACGCGTTATTGGGTGATCATTCACTCTTCACTCGAGAAGACGCGGTGGAAGAGACGTGGCGAATCTTCCAGCCACTGCTCACTGCTCCACCCGCCGTCGAGCCGTACGCCCGCGGCTCGTGGGGACCGTCTCGGGCTGACGAACTCGTACGAGGTCATACTCCGTGGCAGCTGCCGTGGTTGGATGCCGCCCCGGTCGACGCCTGACCTTTATGCAAGGTTCGGTGACGGTGCACATGGCAGCCTCGCCCGAGCGGGTGTGGTCACTGGTGAGTGATGTCACCAATATCGGACGATTTAGTCCCGAGACTTTCGAAGCCGAGTGGTTGGACGGAAAGAGGGGCCCTGCGGTGGGAGTACGTTTTCGCGGGCACGTTCGCAGAAATGGGAAGACGTGGCTGGTCTATTGGACAAAATGCAGAATCACCGCTTCTGACCCAGGGCGTGACTTCGCGTTTGACGTCATTGGGCCCCGGCGAAGAACCTCAGTGAATTGGAGCTATCACCTTGCGCCCGCGAACAGCGGCACGGATGTCACGGAGTCGTTCACGTTAGGTACATCGCTCGCACTGCGGCTGTATGCGGGGATTGCTGGTAAATCCCGCACTCGCACCAATGTGCGAAATATGCAAGCCACGTTGGAACGCATTAAGGAAGTTGCGGAGTTGCCTGAAGGAACTCAGTAACAGCGTCTCTTCGATCGTTATCAATCGTCGCTGGGCGCCATCGCGAGTTCGACGGGAAGCACCGCTTCTCGACTGCGAAGGTGACGAATGGCGAGCCATCCAATGACCCCAGCGACAAAACATGATCCGGCACCGACACCGAGTCCCACGCGCGCTCCGGCAGCACTGGTTATCCAACCAATGAGTGGTCCGCCGATCGGCGTCGACCCCATAAAGGCAACCGCCCACAGTGCCATGACGCGGCCTCGCATCTGGGGATCGGTACTCAATTGGAGGGTGGAGTTAGCCATGGAGAGGAATGACACACTGGCGAATCCGACGAATGCCATGGCGATCAGTTCAATAGCGAGCGCAGGGGCAAGCACTGCGAACATCATGCACACTCCGAAGACGAGCGCAGCTCGCGAGAGCGAGCGTATTCCTGTCTTTCCGCGAGCCGCCGTCCATAGGCCGCCAATCACGGCACCGGCACCCATAGCCGCCAGAAGCACTCCATAGATTGCGGAACTTCCGTGGAAGACAGTCCCGGCGACGACGGGGAGAGTGACTTGAAACTCATAGGCGAGCATGCCCACTAGTCCCATCATGATGAGGGGAAACATCAACTTCGGTGTTCTCGCCACGTATCGGAAACCTTCGCGGAGCTGACCTTTGGCACGCACCATCGGCGTGCTGGGATTCAACGTCGTGCGGTCCATCGCCATCAAGGAGGCGACAACCGCGATAAAGCTGACCGCATTCAAAGCGAAACACCAGCCTTCTCCCACTGCCGCGATGAGTATTCCGGCCGCTGCCGGACCCACCGCGCGAGCCACGTTGTTCATCGTTGCGTTCAAACTGACGGCGTTGCGAAGATGATCGGCTCCGACCATCTCGAGAACGAACGCCTGACGAGACGGATTCTCGAAGCTGTTATTAAATCCGAGAACTACCGCGAGGAGACAGACGTCCAGGTAGGTGACGATGTGCAAGATGGAGAGGATCGCAAGGGTTGCTGCTTGCAAACCCATAAGGGTCTGCAAACCGATCATGAGGCGTCGCTTGTTGACGCGGTCCGCAATGACTCCTCCGTAGGGACCAAAAAGAAGGACGGGCAGAGTCTGCAACGCGACCACGAAGCCGATGTCTGTGGCCGAATGCGTCAAAGTGAAGACGAGCCACGACTGGGCCGTCGTCTGCATCCAAGTGCCGATCAGTGAGGTGGTTTGACCGAAGAAGTACTTGCGGTAGTTGGGGTTAGAAAGAGATGAAAAAGTCCGCCGGGCGGACGCATTGAGGTTCACTGATTTCGGTTCCTTAGAGAATCTTCGAGGAGTTCGAGCACCGGCAAGGCTTCGATCACGACTCTGCGTTGGTCGGCCGAGAGTTTGCTGAGAGCGAAGAAGAGAGCGTCGGTGCGCTCGTTACGCATCTCTTCGTGGAGAGCGAGTCCTGCGGGCGTCGCGGCCAGATGGACGACACGGGCGTCAACCTCGTCCGCTCGGCGAGTCACGAACTTGGCGGTCTCGAGATGAGAGAGGATTCGCGACAACATGGTCGGGTTCAGTCCCTCTTCTGCGGCCAGTTCGGACAGCCGGAGCGGCCCGCGTCGCACAATCGTCGCCAGAACTTCTCGTTGGCTCGGCGACAAACTGCTGTTTATGTGGGCTAGGCGAAGAGCTCGGCCGAGGCGGCCGACCACCCTGCGAAGGCTTTCAGCGGTTTGGACGCTGGTGCGACTGGACTTGACTTGAGCCGGGTTTGGCGCCATGTGTCCATTGTATCATTGGTTGCCTGCTGGCAAGCATCTAATGTCGCCGCGGCGCACGAGTTCTACATCACCCCTGCTCACGAACGTTTCGTGACATCGCGAACGTCAACAGTTTGTGATCGAAAAGTGCAGCGACGTTCAACTTGTG